>NZ_KV788171.1:0-98386 GCF_001807205.1 Corynebacterium sp. HMSC05D03
TATCGGTTTATCCACACGAAATGTCCCTTAAGCCTATGAACGCTACTTTTACCTATCTCGATCCTTTCACCGCCCAGCGCCATGTAGTCGAAGCCCCCGAGGGCTCTCAGTATGTTGTGGTTAAACGGCGCGGTGACGCCGTCGTTAATGGCACAGTGATGAGCTTCCACGCCACCCATGCGCAAGCCCGCGATGCGGTCATGAGCGGCCTCACAGAGGAATTGCGGCACGCTGCGGACAACGAACCCGTTTATGTCACCCATGCTCGCTTGCGGGGTGAGTACGCTCGTTACGCAGACTGCTAAGCTGCCGGGCTGCTAGAAGGTTCCGATTCTTCCGCTACGGTCGCCTTCTTCTTCGACGTGCCATAACTGTAAACAGCCTCTATGGGCCCGCAGACACCGCGACTCGCGGGTACGTTGGTGTTCAATGAGGATTTCGGCCTCACTCGGATTAAGCTTGTAGCCCTATGAAAACTGGTTGGGTGCACAGCGTCGGTGACTTTTGTACGTCTTTGGCGCGCTCGGCGTGGCAGACCTGCAGCCGCTGGACGTGGAAGCGTTGGGCGGCGGTAATCCTCACCGGCATGGCGCTGGTGATTCTTGCCGTGCTTGTCGACGTCCCCTCTCTCGCCGCGCTCCGTTCTTGGTCGCAGCACCTCGGGCCGTGGTTTCTCGTCGCCTTTGCCGGCGCCTATATCTTCTTCACGCAGTTCCCCATCCCCCGAACAGTATGGACTTTAGCCGCGGGGCTCCTCTTCGGCCCGTGGCTCGGGCTGGTCATCTCCCTCGTCGCACTGACCATCTCCGCCACTGTTTCCCTGCTGATAATCCGCAGCTTGCTTGGTGAATGGATTCGCCCGCACCTCACGCACCCGGCGGTCTATGCAATCAATGCGCGCCTGGACCGCCGCGGTTGGCTCGCCGTGGCCTCATTGCGGATGGTCGCGGGAGTTCCGTTTTCCTTATTAAACTATGTCGCGGCCCTCACCCCAATTTCGGTCCTGCAGTTTTCCATCGCCACTCTCATCGGTTCGATTCCCACGACCGCTATCGGTGTCTTTTTCGGGGACGCGCTTACCGGTAAGACAAGCCCCTACACCATCGTTGGCTTTGTCCTCGCCGCTGCACTCGGTATCGCCGGACTCATTTTAGACACGCGCTTGCCGCTCGAGCCCGGTATGCAACGACCGGTCAAGCGCAAGGGGTAGACTAAACGTTGTTTCTCACTGGAAGGAGTCTCTCAACGTGCTAGCAGTCCATGCCCGCTACCGCGGTCGCTCGGTGCGCCGCGCCGATTTGGTCCAACGCTCCGCAGCTGCGCTTTCCACGCTGGAGGGCGTCGGTGAATTCGAGGTCCTTGGCGTCGAGGATATTTGCGCCGTTGCCTACTCCTCTTCCGCGGTGTGCGATGTCGTCATGGCACTTCTTGCGGACGGTGACTGGGCCATCGGTATCGGTGTTGTCCCGGGCGAGGGCGCGGGAGATGCCGAGACGCGCGCCGTCGCTACCGCTGCTGTGAAGGGATCAGCACGCGCGGGGCATGTCTACGCCAAGGTTGATCGGCGCGGGCGGGCGCAGGAAGCGCAGGATATTGCAGCGGCCTTCGCTCTCCTCGGCTTCGTACTCACTAAGCGCACGATGGAGGGCCGCGAGGCTACATCCTTGGTGCGCGGAGGACTAAACCAGAATGAGGCCGCCGAGGAATTGGGTATCTCCAAACAGGCTATGTCCCAGCGCCTCCAGGCGGCAGGCTGGGCAGCGGAAACCGCCGGATGTCAGCTCGCGGTGAATCTCATCGACCGAGCGAACTCGAACTAAAGAAGATCTTCTTTGCGCAGCTCGGGCGTCGTGACGAAGTCTACGAGACGTTCTACAGCGCCGATGAGCGTGGAATCGAGATCCCGGAAGGAATTGACGGCATTATAAACACGGCTCCAGCCTTCCTTGGGATCGGACCAGCCCGTTCGCCGGCAGATACCAGTCTTCCAGTCCTCCCCATAGGGAACTTCGGGCCAGGCGCGCAGCCCTAGGCGCTCGGGTTTAACGGCTGCCCAGATATCAATGAAGGGATGTCCGGTCACGAGCACATGCTCGCCCACTGTTTGCGTCAACCGCGTTTCCTTTGAGCCTTCTACGAGGTGATCCGCGAGAACTCCCACGCGGCGCCCAGGTCCTGGCTGGAATTCAGCGAGGCGTTCCTCGAGGTTGTCTAGACCCTCGAGGTATTCGACTACCACGCCCTCTACTCGCAGGTCGTGCCCCCAGACCTTCTCCACGATCGCCGCATCATGGATGCCTTCGACCCAAATGCGCGATGGCGCGGCTACTTTCGCCTCAACGTTCTCAACGCGGCGCGATCCAGAGTTCGACTTTCTGGGCGCTTGCTTCTCGACGTATCTCGTCAGCGTCACCGGCTGCCCCTCTACAAGGAAGCCGCCCTTGACAAGTTTGAATACTCGCTCGGTACCGTGACGATCTTCGAGGCGCACGACTGGCCCCCACGCGGTCTTGTCCACGCCCATCACCGCCCCCACGAAATCGTCTCCGCGAACCTCGACGACCAGCCCCGGTTCTGCGGGCACCTCGGGGTATTCGGTTTTCTTGTTGCGTGCATGTCCGGCGAAAATGTCGCCGCCGTAAGGATCCCGGGAATTCAAGCTCATAGCGGTCTACCCTATCGTCTACACTGTCCAGCCATGGATATGCGCGCCGAAGTCTGGTCCCCCGTACAAAACGTCGCCGTCTGGCTTGGCGCGTGGCTGTGGGGACACGAATCCGCCGATGATTTCCTTGATGCCCTCCGCGAGCTAGGCGGGGAACAGCAGGGAGCGAACGGAGAACCCTTCCTTGATGTTATGTCACGTCTCCGACGCGAAACCATCTCCATTATCGAGCGCGGTGAACGCGAGCCCCTCCTGCGACTCATCCTTTCTGGCCCGGGTGAGGCGCCAGCACTACCGGCGGGTTCGGATTCGGCGCGTGCAGCGGCTAATAATCCGGCCGGCGCTATCGTGGTGCGGACCAACGATAGAGACCGTCATTTAGTATTGGTGCCCTCTTATGCCGACGGCGCCACCCAGTGGATGGTAATTGAGGAAACTGCTGCGCTCCCCTCGCCTGCGTGGCTAAGCCCGGGCGAGGCTGATGCGCTATTGAGCGCCGCAACGAATGAATCCGCAGCACTCATCGAAGCTCTGGGCTACCGCAGCGATGCTCTCCCCAATCCGCGGCTGACGGTGGGAACTCTTAGTGACTTCTATGACACTCCGGGTTTACCCGCTGCGGTACCGGGGCGCGCAGCAAAACTTTTTGCGCGCGCTGATCGCGTCGCGGCCATCATCGAGACAGTGACCGACCGCATCCAGGACCACAGCCTCGATCCACAGCTGCTGCGCCTATGGCGCCACATCCGTCAAGCACGAATGGCTGGCGTGGCCTACGCGCTCACGGATTTCGCGCGTTAATGCGGCTTGTGCAGCGACCAGATATCGCAGCACCCTTCAGCGCAGGGGGCACCATCGACGGTGCAACCTTGGACAGTGACGTCTCCGAGAGAAACGGGCTCGGTTCCCTGCTCCAGCTCATCGATGAGGTCCACGATGAGCGAGGCGAAACGAGTGGTTGGACCAGCGGTGTGGGTGCGATAGACGCTAACCCCCATCTCCTCGGCGGCTTGCTTTAGTTCTGAATCGAGGTCCCAGATGACCTCCATATGATCGGAGATGAATCCGATGGGACACACGACGACGCCATCGACACCGTCCTCCTGGTGGATGAGCGTCGTGTGATCGACGATGTCCGGCTCTAGCCATGGAGTAGCCGGGTTGCCTGACCGCGACTGCCATACAAGGTCATAGTCCTCCACCCCTGCTGCCTCGGCGACGAGACGGGAAGCTTCCGCCACCTGGCGGGAGTAAATGTGCTTATCTCCTTCAGCACCCCCCACTGCATCGTGCGCCGTTGGAACTGAGTGGGCAGTAAACAGCATGCGGGTGCTAGCCAGCTTGTCTTCCGGGACCTGTGCGTAGGCATCTCGGACCGCGGCAGCCATCTCTTCGATGAACTTCGGGTGATCGAAGAACTGACGAAGCTTGGTGAAGGTCATGGCGGGCAAGTTCTTGTCTTCGACGTACTTGCGCAAAGCGACGATGTCTTCGTTGTATTGTCGGCAAGCACTGTAGCCACCCCACGCCGAGGTAGCAAAGACAGCCACGTTGCGCACTCCGTCGGCAGCCATTTTCTCGACAGCTTCTGTTCCGAAGGGATGCCAGTTACGGTTACCAAAGTAAACCGGTAGATTATGTCCGCGAGCCTTGAGCTCCACGGCCACGTTGTCAATAATCTCTCGGTTCAATTCGTTCAAGGGGCTTTTACCACCGAAGTGAAAGTAGTGCTCCCCAACTTCGATAAGGCGCTCGCGCGGAATGCCGCGGCCACGGGTAACGTTCTCCAAAAACGGGACGACCTCCTCGTTTGCTTCCGGGCCACCGAAAGAAAGAACGAGGAGGGCGTCGAATGAAGAGGGCACCGAATCGGTGCTGTGGGCGTTGCCCTGGGCAGTACGCAGTGTGTCAGTCATGCAGCCCAGTCTAGCAACGGGCTGTTCTAGATCAGGCGCACGGCATAGGGTGCCATGCCGCCTTGACGCACAGGGGTAATGCTGACGTTTTGACCAGACTGCGGGGCTTCAACCATCGTGCCATCGCCGAGGTAGATCGCCACGTGTTGGTTGCCGCTTGGGCCGTAGAAGATTAGGTCACCACGCTCCATCTCACTCGGTGCGATCTTGGTCCCCTTCTGGTACTGGTAGCCGGTGTAGTGCGGCAGGGAAATGCCTACTCCTGCAAAGGCATAGAGAACAAGGCCCGAGCAGTCGAAGCCGACCTTGTTGTAGTCACCGTGGGAATCCGCCACGCCGCCGTCACGAATGCCCTGGGTGGGACCGTTTGCATCGCCACCGCCCCACGCATACGGAACACCTACCTGGGACGTCGCGCGCGAAATGACAGTCTCGATCTTTGCCTCACGGGAGGCATCACCCAGAGATTCGGAAGCCTTATCCGTGACGCTATCGGTCGTGTCAAGTGGATCCAGCACACCGGAAACCTCGGACTCCACAGTGTCTTCATCCGAAGTCGCGGAAGCAGAATCGCTAGCCTCCGCGATGCTCGCGCCTTCGCCCTGCAGGGCGAAAAGCTTTGAGGAGCCTTCAACCAAAGCGTCGATCTCGTCCTGGCTCAAGCTGTTGCTGTGGCCTGGCTGAGAAGCGGCGACCAAGGAAGCTACGGTTCCTACCGCGCCAATGCCCAATGCAACCGTCTCAGCATCGATCCCGCTCGGGTCGAAGGAGCTGCCGCTGCCGCCTGAAGTCGCCTCCTCTTCAGCGGAGCTTGCAGTGCTTGTCGACGACAATTCCTGCACGTTCGGATCGTTGGCCACAGTGCTTGCGGCACTCGAGAGCGCATCCATGTCTTCAGCAGAAACGGAGGGCGCAGAGCGTTGTGATTGCAAAGTAGGGTCCTTCGCCTCGGAGGCTGAAGGGCCGGCGGCCGCGACGGAATCGGTCTCTGGGGTCGACTCTGTGGAGTCATCGGCTGGGGCCGTAGTTGTGTCCTGAGTACCGGCCTCCCCCGCTGGCGACAAGGCCTCATCGTTGACGTTCTTTCCGGTCTCTGGACTTGACGAATCGACCACGTCAACACCCTTAGCTTGATTAAGGGCCTTGTGGAGAGATGAGAGTTGAGAGAGAAGGTCCTCGCGCTCGGCCGCAGATTCTTCAATTGAAGCTTCGGAAGCGGAGAGCTGTTCGCGTGCAGCGGACTCAGCATCGGCCGCCTTCTCTGCGCGCTCCTCAGCCAACTGCTGGGTCTTGCGTAGCTGCGACTCCTTGTTGGCCTTCTCCGTGCGCTCCTTTTCCAGATCGCTCACAATGGCCTGTTGCTTTTCTGATTGCGAGCGGAGGTAGGACTGGCGCTCCAACATATCCGATCGGGCATCCTTGCCGGCCGCGTGGGAAACGGCGTCAGAGGTATTTGCTCGGCGGTAGGCAGAGCGTGAGACCTCGTCCAGCTTGGCTTGAGCATCGGCGACGTCTGCCTGGGCATCATCAAGCTCCTGGCGAGCCGTCGCGGTTCCCTGGCGAGCCTGGGCTGCCTTAGTGCGAGCGTCATTGAGATCAACGAGCGCCCGGTTGACGGTTTCACGTTGGATGCCGATTTCGGCCTCCGCTTGCGCGATGCGTTCCTCAATCTGAGCGATGGCGCCGGCGAGGTCAGCGATGGAAGGACTATCAGAGGACAGCAGTGACTCAATATTGAGCCGCTCAGGCTCCTCCGCCACTGCAGGAGCGAGCGAAGAAGCGGTAGACAAGGCTGCGGTGGTCGCAATGGCAGCGAAAGCTGCCTTGAAACGCCGGAAGCCAAATGACGATGTGGTGGCCACGAGAGTTATCTCCTAGGCACCTACCTCATTGGAACTGTCATGCGTGTCGTGCAGACATGCGTGCCGGACATCGAGCGGTACAGGCAACGAGTCAGCCAGGCAAACGGTAGTTAAGGCACGCAAAGTGCGCATAGCTAGCTCGGTCTTCCCGCAGGATGTTACGACGACGGCTACGTCCAAAGGAATAAGTGGAACCGAAAAGGCTGGCACCCGGTGCTGGCCGGGGTATGCCCACGCGGGTTGCCCTAGATGATTACGAGCAACTTCACGACAATATAGGTCGAATAAGTTGGGCTGCACCATCACTGACACGGGGCAACACGATACTGCGCGGCGTCTCGTGTGTGCACCAACATCAAGCCGGACCGCTTTATAAAAGCAAATCAGACTGCGCACTCGCGGGCTCGTTTGCTCCGCATAGAGCGCGCTTAAATATGACTGCGCGATCCGGCGATGAGGGGGCACACACCCTAATCTGGCGATAAGACCTATGTCGGTTCCTCCTCGCTCGGCGCCGCGCTCATGGAAGGGTCGCGTCTCGCACCAATAGTGGCGCACGCGCAAGCCCTCGTGGCTGGCACCCAACCGGAAACCGATGGAACCCAGGCCGACGCAGCCCTCAAAAAGGCATGCGTATGAAGTGTATGAAGCCTCTTCCACTCGGGAGGTAGGTGTTTCGATATCTAAAAAAATTTGAACACTGGTACCGACTGCGCCGAGCAAACTGTACTGCTATGCGCATCAACATAGTGGTGCGACGGTCATCCACCAGGCGGTGAACCTCAACAGTTCCCTTCGCTCGTGGCGTGCTTCCCCACATACCCGTGCGACAAATCAGTTGAGAGTCAAGGCTTGGTCCATGAACGTATGGAGCAATAGTCAACCCGTGAGTCGATACGTGAACCATACGTCACCGACACGCCTTCTCGCACACTTTCCCCATCTTTCACATAAGCCACGCATGACCACACGGCGTTACAGGCGCACCTAACCTGCAATGACATTGTTACGAAGGTGTGACTGTGATGTTGCTCACTCTACCCTCGGCCCTCACCTGTCCTGCCCATCGGGCACCGCCCCTTTGTCGCGTCCCAAGCCTTGCCTTGCGCCTTTCTCTCTTCGGGGGCGAGTTCCTAGCGGCACACCATTCGGAGGGTGCTTGAGGAGGCGGCACTTGCGTGCGAGACCCCATTAGCCTTTCGCCCTTCGAGCTCTGCCTCGCGGCGTCAGCTTCGACCTCGGGATCGCCCGCCCGCCGGCCGGAGATTTCACCCTCCAGCGGGACGAGAAATTGCCCGCCCTGCGCCTGTCTCAAGTCTCGTGGCACACCTAGCTTTGGAAGGCTCGAAAGCCTAGCGGCAACCACTCCCCCGGCGAAAAATCAAGTCTTAGTGGTTGATTTTCGCCACTTCCCTACTCCCCCGCACTGAAGGCCGGCGCGTGTTGGTCGGCGTCTTCTCGCCTAGTGATCGGCTGGTTCAACCTCCGTGGCGGCTGCCCGGAAACTCGCCCATCCAGCGACCGCCGCAACGGTGAACGCGACCGCAAAAATCAACAACCACGGCACGGAGAACTGATCTGCAACGGCATAAAAATCATTAAGCAGGGTTACCTGATCGAGTCCGGTGGGAAGCGAATCTTCGGCCGCCTCTAGGGCTGCCCGGTCATAAGAATTACTGACCGCGGACACCCGCATGGGTGCCTGGAGAATTACTGTGTCAAGTCCCGTTTGCTCTTGAAGGGTTGTGGCCAGATCGCGGAGATCTGGAATTTTCTCCGGAAAAACATCAACGACAGCAATGCCGTGGTTGGGTTGGAGGGATTCTGCGATGTGGGTCTGGAGGTCGTCGTCAAGCGCTAGTTCTGGATTGGAGAATGCCACGCCATCGGCCGAGAGCTGATCGGCGATGTCATCTACGTCTACTCCCGCAGGAATCATTCGCCTCTCCTTAATCTCTAGCCTCAATGAACATTGGGACCTTGATCGCTGTGCTTGGCGTCACGGCTCGTCACGCTCATTTCTTTGGCGGGGGCGTTTCCCCCCTGCTGCTCCCGACTGAGCCTAAACCGTGCAGTGCGGTTGACGTGGGCGACTCGCCGCTACCCCCGAAATGTAGGAAACAGAACGCTCGTACTGTTATGCTGGTGTCAACCGAGGGTTCTTACATCTACAATAGATACGGAACATTAGCGTTCTGAGACTGTCGAAATTCCTGGCTCCAGTTGGCTGCTAGGGCATGACGGCAAATTCGATGAACCTTCGACCAGTGTTCGATAACCCACAAGCAAAAGCAAGGAATGGAGCTCCTTATGACTGAAAGCCTGAACTCCTTCGGCGCCAAGAAGACTCTTGAGGTCAACGGTAAGTCTTATGACTACTTCGACATCAACGCAGTCGAGGGCCTGGAGAAGCTTCCTTACTCCCTCAAGGTGCTGGCTGAGAACCAGCTGCGCTACGAGGACGGGAAGAACGTAACCAAGGATCACATTAACGCTTTGGCGAACTGGGATCCCTCCGCTGAGCCGGATACCGAGATCCAGTTCACCCCGGCCCGTGTTCTTATGCAGGACTTCACCGGTGTCCCCTGTGTGGTGGACCTGGCAACCATGCGTGAAGCTATCACCGCCCTCGGCGGCAAGCCGGACCAGGTGAACCCGCTCAACCCGGCTGAGATGGTTATTGACCACTCCGTCATCGTCGAGGCCTTCGGCTCCACCGAAGCTCTAGAGAAGAACGTTGAGATCGAGTACGAGCGCAACCAGGAGCGTTACCAGTTCCTGCGCTGGGGTGCTGAGAACTTCTCCAACTTCCGCGTTGTTCCTCCGGGAACCGGTATCGTCCACCAGGTCAACATTGAGTACCTCTCCCGCGTTGTCTTCGACAACGACGGTGTTGCTTACCCGGATACCTGTATCGGCACTGACTCCCACACCACCATGGAGAACGGCCTGGGCATTCTGGGCTGGGGCGTCGGCGGCATCGAGGCCGAGGCTGCAATGCTGGGCCAGCCGGTGTCCATGCTGATCCCCCGCGTCGTGGGTTTCAAGCTCACCGGCGAGATTCCGACCGGTGTGACCGCAACCGATGTGGTTCTGACCATCACCGAGATGCTGCGTCAGCACGGCGTCGTTCAGAAGTTTGTTGAGTTCTACGGCAATGGCGTGAAGTCGGTGCCGCTGGCCAACCGCGCCACCATCGGCAACATGTCCCCCGAGTTCGGTTCTACCGCCGCGATCTTCCCGATCGACGAGGAGACCATCAAGTACCTCGAACTCACCGGCCGCCCGCAGGAGCAGATCGACCGCGTCGAGGCATACGCCAAGGCGCAGGGTATGTGGCTGGAGCAGGACGCTCCGGAGGCAGAGTACTCCGAGTACCTCGAGCTGGACCTGTCCACCGTTAAGCCCTCTATCGCCGGCCCGAAGCGCCCGCAGGACCGCATCCTCCTCTCCGAGGCCAAGGAACAGTTCCGTAAGGATCTGCCGACCTACGCTTCCGGCGAGGTTGTTGCAGACGAGTCCACCATCGAGGCGAAGCGCATGACCGCTGAGGGCGCCGACGAGAACTCCCTCGTCGACGTGACCGGTGGCCTGAACAAGTCTCGCGCTGGTGAGGGCGAATCCGCAGCCAAGGGTGGCTCCGGCCGCCAGTCCAACCCGGTGACTGTCACCTCCCCGAACGGCGGCGAGTACACCTTGGACCACGGCATGGTAGCCATCGCTTCCATCACCTCCTGCACCAACACCTCCAACCCGTCCGTCATGGTCGGCGCAGGCCTCATCGCCCGCAAGGCGGCCGAGAAGGGCCTGAAGTCCAAGCCGTGGGTTAAGACCATTTGTGCTCCGGGTTCCCAGGTTGTGGATGGCTACTTCCAGCGCGCAGACCTCTGGAAGGATCTGGAGGCCTTGGGCTTCTACCTCTCCGGTTTCGGCTGCACCACCTGTATCGGTAACTCCGGCCCGCTGCCGGAGGAAATTTCCAACGCCATCAACGAGCATGACCTGGCTGCTACCGCGGTGCTGTCCGGTAACCGTAACTTCGAGGGCCGCATCTCCCCGGACGTCAAGATGAACTACTTGGCTTCCCCCATCATGGTCATCGCCTACGCTATTGCCGGCACCATGGACTTCGATTTCGAGACCCAGCCGCTGGGCCAGGATCAGGATGGCAACGATATCTTCCTCAAGGACATCTGGCCTTCCCCGCAGGAGATTGAGGACACCATCCAGCAGGCCATCTCCCGCGAGCTCTACGAGGCGGACTACGCCGACGTGTTCAAGGGCGATGACGCATGGCGCAGCCTGGACGTTCCGGAGGGTGAGACCTTCAAGTGGAACGAGGACTCCACCTACATCCGCAAGGCACCGTACTTCGACGGCATGCCAACTGAGCCGGAACCGGTTCAGGACATCAAGGGCGCTCGTGTTCTGGCTAAGCTCGGTGACTCCGTAACCACCGACCACATCTCCCCTGCTTCCTCCATTAAGCCGGGCACCCCGGCCGCTCAGTACCTGGATGCCAACGGTGTGGAGCGCCAGGACTACAACTCCCTGGGTTCCCGTCGTGGTAACCACGAGGTCATGATGCGCGGTACCTTCGCCAACATCCGCCTCCAGAACCAGCTGGTCGACGTCGCCGGTGGCTACACCCGCGACTTCACCCAGGAGGGCGCACCGCAGGCCTTCATCTTCGATGCTTGCGAGAACTACAAGGCAGCCAACATCCCGCTGGTTGTCCTTGCCGGCAAGGAGTACGGCACCGGTTCCTCCCGTGACTGGGCTGCTAAGGGCACCAACCTGCTTGGTGTGAAGGCCGTCATCACCGAGTCCTTCGAGCGCATCCACCGCTCGAACCTCATCGGTATGGGCGTCATCCCGCTGCAGTTCCCGGAGGGCAAGTCCCACGAGTCTCTGGGCCTGGACGGCACCGAGACCTTCGATATCGAGGGCATTGAGGCTCTTAACGAGGGCGGCATTCCGAAGACGGTCCACGTGACCGCTACCAAGGAATCCGGCGAGACCGTTGAGTTCGATGCCAAGGTTCGCATCGACACGCCTGGTGAGGCCGACTACTACCGCCACGGCGGCATCCTGCAGTTCGTTCTGCGCCAGATGGTCAAGGCCTAAACCAGCCTTGTCCCGCATGCGGGGACGCCGACTACGGATAGCCCCGCATAACTAGGCAAAAGGCCAGCTAGCAACAACGAGTGCTGGCTGGCCTTTTCTATTTCCTAACCTTTACGTATTTTCATCACCTGATTATCCCCCGCCGTGCTATAAGGAGCGAGATTCCAGCCATGCCGATTATGAGCGACTCCGAACTTCATCGCCGCCGCAACGACATCCTGGTTGGGGCACGAAAATGCTTTGCGGAGCACGGCTATGACGGTGCTACAGTCCGCCGCCTTGAAGAAGCCACGGGCAAATCGCGTGGGGCTATCTTTCACCACTTCGGCGATAAAGAGTCTCTCTTTTTGGCCCTGGCCCGGGAAGACGCGGCCCGCGAGGCCGAGGTTGTGGCAAATAACGGTCTGGTTGAGGTTATGAGCGAGATGCTGCGCCACCCTGAGCGCCACGACTGGTTGGCCACTCGCCTGGCCGTTACCTCGATGCTGCGCACCGATCCGTCTTTCGCCGCTCGGTGGCACGAAGAGCAAGAAGTTCTGGATAAGGCGGTACGCGCTCGCTTGGAATCCAACGCCGAAAAAGGTCGCCTGCGCGATGACGTCTCCATCGATACCCTCGTGACGTACCTAGAGACTTTCATGGACGGCTTCATCAACCGCCTCGCGCTGGGAGACACCAAGAACCTAGACCAGGTGTTGAGTTTGGTAGAACAATCGATTCGCGGCTCCCGCGCCGAGCACTAAGCGATTAACGCTCAGTGGCGGAGTGTGATTGACGCTACACTATGGCGTATGCACCATACTCCCCTACAGCTTCCGCGGACGCAGTGTGGAATTAGTCTAAACGCCACACCCCGGCTTGCTCCGAAAGAACAGCGCGCCCACGATGCTCAGCCGAGCGCGCGAATAGATAATTCAGGGCTCCGCGAGGTCATCGAGGATGCTGGACCGCTGCCAGGGCGTCTGAGACCCAGTGACGTGGCTTCCTGGATTTTTATAACTATCGTGGTGCTCTTCGTATGCGGCATGGCGTTCACTTTTATTTACGATTTCCTCGGCCCAGCGCGACATGTCATTTCACAGTTTCGGCTCATCTCTTTCATTCCCGTCTTCCCTTTACTGATCATCCTGATCATCGTGGGGATTGGCTTGAGACGCGTGGTCATGAAAGTCAGCCGTTCTCGGCGTCTGCGCACTGCATGGCGCAACGGCTGGGTAGAATACCGTCCTGCTCTCATCGGTGAGTTGGTGTACCTACGCAGCAAAACCGTAGGCCCCGACGACCGTGAACGAACCTATTTTTATTACTCGGCGCCCCTTCTGCTCCTCCAGCCAGACGGCACACTAGCTAGAGCCATGTCCGGTGAGTTCCGCGCTGCAAATCCGAACTGGCTGAGATCGCGGGGCACTGCTATTGCCGAAGGATCCCGCTTAGCAACCGTGGACTCCACGAATAGCAATGGATGGACCGTCGCTGCTTACCGCACCGACGGGACGAGTTCAGAAGCAGAACTTTCGTGTGGCCTCACCGGGCGCCAGGTAGAAGCCGTTCTCTCCTTCGCCGAACAGCGCTGGGTGCGCTAAGGCCGCTCTTTCATTGGGGTCAGCCCGCCGCCCCACACGGGTCCTGCTCCCCATTGGATGTTGAACCGACGATCAAGGCAGCTCCAAGCCCTTTACACTGTGATCCATGACGCAATCTTCTATTCAATTGCCTCGGTCACCGCTGAAATTTGATGCATCCAGCGCCGACTCCCTCGCGCCTAAGGAGCTAAAGGAGCACGATCAGCAGCCCAACCCCAACGTAGATCGCAGCGGCATACGCGAAGCTATCGATAGCGTCGGGCGACCGATCGGCCAAACGAATCTCGGCATGACCATCGCTGGATTCATTGTCATCTCCATGGGAGCCACGTCCCTGTTCTTCTCAGTGACGCATGCGCTTTTCCTCTTTGTCCTTTTTCCAGGCGCAGATGGAACCATCGGCGGGATACCGATAGCCAGCATTATCATCGCGCTCACCGCACTGGTATTCATCCTTATCGGAGTTATGGTCATGCGAGGGCGCTGGGGATCCACGACGCGGCTGCGCACTGCGTGGGCGAATGGATGGATTGAGTACCGCCCCGCATTGATCGGTGAGCTGGTTTATAAGCGTCGCGTCGATTACAACGACACCACCGATTACTACTACACCGCCCCGATATTGATTTTGCAGCCGGACGGCTCATTGACAAAGAGCAGGACAGCGGAGTTCATTGCTCCGAATCCGAACTGGCTGAAGCTGCGTGGCCGGTTGCTCACCGACGGTCCCCTCGTCGCCACCGTCGACTTCAACCACAATAACGGCTGGAGTGTGGTGGGATACCGCGCCGACTCGGATAATCCGCAACTAGAACTCCAGCATGGTCTGCGCAAGAAGAACATCGAGGCGGCGCTGTCTTTTGCCGAGCAAAACTGGGTAAAAGGTTAATGCTCAACGATTTACAGTCTAGACTGGCCGCCTTCTAGGAGCCGATAAGAATGCCTCAACACTACATAGCCCCTTTCGACTTTCCCGACCATGAATACAATGAAAGGCTGATTCCTCGAAGTCATCGGTCAGTTTCTTCTCCCAACCCCTCGCCAGCAACTAGCGCCATCACGCGTGCAATCGCAACAGCAGGTCCACTTCCTGGCGGGAAAACGCTTGAAAATAAAGAACTTCGCACGCGCATTGTGGTGGCAGTAATACTCTGCGCCATGGCGGTTCCAATCCTTATTTTTGAAGATCTGTCCTTCAGCTCCGGATGGCAGGGATTGGCCGCGGCATTCTTCGCTGTCTTGTTCGTGGTTACAGCAGCTAGAAATCTGTGGTCAATACGCAGCTCGACATGGGGTGCGCGCCGGATACGTACCGCCGCAGAAAATGGATGGATAGAGTATTATCCCGCATTGCTCAGCGAGATCTGGCAGACCGGCCAATACGTCCCAGAATATGAACCCACCCAGTACTATTACAAAGCGAAAGTGCGCCTTTTCCTTCCCGATGGCACTATTCACGACATCATCAGCGATGAGTTTGCGTCTCTCACTTCTCCACGGGCCTTCCGCGAACAGGGCATCGGCGTGGTGCGTTTTCAAAGCAAGGCCATCTTTGAGCGCACCACGGGGTGGTACATTGCCGCTCACTTATCCACAAAGCCACTACGCTTTGCAAGCCTGCGTCATGGACTCAGCCGCGAGCAAGTAATAGCCGGGCTTAACGCCGCCGCATCCTCTGCTTCCTAGATGTCCTTAACGTCGCCGTCACCATCGATGAACTCTAATGGCGAGGCTGGGAAGGTCTCGCGGCGAGCCACCTCAGCGACAACCTCGGCCACAAGCTCCCGGGAAGTCGTCATATCGCTCGTGCGCTCAGCATCGCTATCGAGCACAGTGATGCCCTGAGAAGGCTCTTCCGTGAGCGCCGCAGGACCCAGAATGAGGTAATTGAGATCGGTCGAATTGAGCTTATTGTCTACGGCCTTCTTGGACTCTACGTAGGCATACCACTTCTCGTCCGCGGGATCGGTGGTATTGGTCGTGGCACCCATGTAGGAAATCATCACGTAGGCCGGGGTGCGCTTTCCCTCCTCCGCTAGCTTCTCCAAACCAGCGATGGAGGCAAGTGCAGCATCGCGGTCCACTGCCCACGTAACTTCCGCGCCAGCGCGGCCACCGTTTCCGGCACCCCACACGACGACGTCATAGTCAGCCAAAAGCTCTACCCAGTCTTCAACAGAAAGCTCGGTGAGATCGCGCACCACTGCAGTGGCGCCGAGGGCTTCAACATCAGCGACCTGGTCGGGGTTACGGATAAGGGAATGGACGGTAAGATTGGCGTCGACAAGCTTGGGCGCCGCTAAAAGCCCAACCTTGCCATGGCCGCCGATGTACAGAACCTTCTTGCGTGCAGTTGTTGTCGTATCAGTCATGAGCGCCACCGTACGCGCTGTCTGATATCTCTGCAGGACCCCAGGACAGCTGGAAAAACCTACAGGCTACAATCTAGTCATGATCGCCATCATGACTGTTACCGGTGTCGATAACACCGGCATTATCTCCGCCGTGTCCACCGCCCTCGCAGAGCTTAACGTCAATATCGTTGATGTCTCCCAGACCCTCATGTCTGAGTACTTCACCATGATCTTGCGCGTCGAATTCGATGAGAACGAAGTCAGCATCCAGCAGCTCCAGGAACGGATGAACACCGTCGGTGAGTCCATCAAACAATCCATCCGCGTGCAGTCGGAAGCGCTGTTCACCGCAATGAACGAAATTTAGGGGCGATAACCAGTCATGCTTAACCGCTTCAATACCGCCAGCATTCTCGACACCATCGAGATGATCGAGAAATACCGTCTCGATATCCGCACCGTCACCATGGGCATTTCGCTGCTCGGCTGCACGCGCTCCACCATGGAAGCCACCGCTGAGGCTGTCTACGACCTCGTGACCACCCGCGCCGCACAGCTGGTTGAGGTGTGCGAGGGAATCGAGGCCGAGCTCGGCATCCCGATCGTCAACAAGCGCATCTCCGTCACCCCAATCGCGCTCATCGTGGCCGGCGTCGAAGGAAACCCCGTAGACGTCGCCCGCGCGCTCGACCGTGCGGCAGCCGCGACCGGCGTCGACTTCGTTGGCGGCTACTCCGCGCTCGTTGAAAAGGGCGCTACCACTGCTGAAAAGGCCCTGATCCGATCCATCCCGGAAGCCCTCGCAGAGACGAACCTCGTCTGCTCCTCGGTGAACATCGCTTCCTCCCGCGCCGGCATCAACATGAATGCCGCGGCCCAGATGGGACGCATCATCAAGGAAGCAGCCGAGCTGACCAAGGACCGCAGCGCTATCGGTTGCGCCAAGCTCGTGATCTTCTCCAACTCCGTGGGCGATAACCCCTTCATGGCCGGCGCTTTCCACGGTATTGAGGAGCCGGACTGCGTGGTTTCTGTTGGCGTATCCGGACCCGGTGTCGTCGATCGCGCGCTCGGCTCCCTTGAGGGAGCCACCCTCAATGAGGTCGCCGAGGAAGTCAAGAAGGCAGCCTTCAAGGTAACTCGCGCCGGCCAGCTCGTGGGTTCCATGGCTTCTCAGCGCCTCGGTGTCCCCTTTGGCATCATTGACCTCTCGCTTGCTCCCACCGCGGAACTGGGTGACTCCGTCGCACACATCCTGGAGCATATGGGGCTGGATCAGGTGGGCACGCACGGCACCACGGCAGCGCTCGCGTTGCTTAACGACGCCGTCAAGAAGGGCGGCATGATGGCCTGCTCCCGCGTGGGTGGTCTGTCCGGTTCCTTCATCCCGGTTTCTGAGGACAAGGGGATGATCGATGCGGTGCGCTCTGGCGCTATCTCCATCGACAAGCTGGAGGCCATGACCTCGATCTGCTCTGTGGGCTTGGACATGATCGCCATTCCGGGCGATACCTCTGCGGAGACCATCGCCGGTATGATCGCGGACGAAGCCGCCATTGGCGTGATGAACCATAAGACAACCGCCGTGCGCGTCATCCCTGCTCCAGGTACCAAGGCTGGCGACGAGGTCAACTTCGGCGGCCTTCTGGGCTACGCCCCGGTCATCCCGGTTAATGAAGTGGGCAACTCCACCTTCATCAAACGCGGTGGCTTCATCCCGGCGCCGGTGCACGGTTTCCGCAACTAAGGAGAACACCACACGGAGCAATGCGCACCGAGCACTTGACCCTCACACAATGTGAGGGTTTAGCTTTATCCTATGAAGATATCGGACGTCGCCGCGGTCGCTGGTTGCTCAGTGCGCTCCGTGCGCCATTTGCACGAAACGGGCGCGGTTCCTGAACCCGCACGCACCAGCGGAAACTATCGCGACTATTCTGTCTCTGACCTGGCTTCGGTGCTGCGAGCGCGTGCACTTATCGACGCCGGCGTTCCCGTCGCTGATGTCTCATCTCCTGATGCGGTCGAGCGCTCGTTTAACATGCTGGATGAGCGCATTGCTCGGCTGCAACAGCAGCGAGAACGTTTGCGTGCCCTTTCTCAAGCCCCCAAAGGGACACCAGAGGATATCCGTGACTCCCTCAGCCAGGTCATCGAGGATCCGGCAATGCTTCAACTCGAACTGGATTCCTGGGATCTCATTGCACTTACCGGAGTCGCTACATCAGCCACCTGGAAACAGCTACGACAGAACCTCGCCGACGACCATTGCCTTGCAGCTCTCCGCGAGGCTGAAATGTTGTGGCGAGAGCTTGGCTCGCTGTCTCCGCATGATTGTGAGGTCGCGCGTATCATCGAGAAGATGCGCTACCTGGGGGAACACGGGTTGATGCGAGGAATCTATCCCACCTTGCGACCTGGTAACGCTCCGCTGACCGTGGCTGATGCTCCGACTACTGGTGCGCAAGGTGTAGCGCTCAAAGCTTTGGTAGGTGGCTCAGGTGGCTAGTATCTGGCGATTTGTGGAGAAACATCCTGGATTTCGCCTAGCCAAATATGAATTGGGCCTCTACCACGATCTGTGGCGCTGGATGCGGGGCCAGACGTTGGTCCCCGCCGGAGCGGTGGCACTTCCCCACCCTCCGGGCAGGCTACAGATGCTCGGCTTCGTCACTGCGGTGCTGGTGGTTGAAATGGTGGCCGTTCACTTTCTACTCCCTGTGGGCGTTCTACGAATTCTGGCGTTGCTGCTGTCGCTGTGGGCCATCATCTTTGTGTGGGGCTTGATCGCTGCTGAACGTATTCGACCTAGCTATGTCACCAACGAACTCACAGTTTTGCGGCGCGGAAAAACTGTCTTCGTTAAGGTACCGATGGTTCTTGTCCGTAGCAGGCGGGCAGACCGAACATTCGAATCAGCGGTTGTTATAAACAAAGGTGAACTAACTGTAGGTGGCCCAGCTGGAACCGATACCATCCTTGACCTCAGTGAACCCGTCCAGGCATCACCGGACCGCTACCCATGGCAGCGCGCTCACCCAAAGGAGGTAACGAAGGTGCGCTTTTATGGTGCTATTTCTTGCTAATTACTGGCGTTGCGAAGTTCTTCTTCAATCTCCGCAATCATCGGCAACACGAGATCCGCACGTTCAGCGTCAATTCCCCACTTCTCCGGTTCACTGCGGACCATGTCAGCTGTGGCCGTAAGAAAGTGGGCGAAATTTTCGACTACGGCACGGCTATTGTTGCGTATGCCTTCGGTGAGCACGGTAGTGCTCAGCCGTTCGGTCCAAATTTCGAGGATATGCGGCGAGGTACTCTTGGCAATCGTGGTGCAGGCCGCACGCGCTAAGCGGATGCTCTCATCGTCATGCCACACTCCTCCGGGCGCGCGAAGGCGGCACGAGATGATCGCCGCACCTTCGACAGCCGGGATCATTCCTATGCGAACACAGGTTTCTACGTAGTCAGCGCCGTAGCCGACGGCCATGATAGGACCAATGTCTTTGACGATGCCGCGTGTGTCCTCCTCTGTGACATACCACGCGCGGAAGGTGAGGTAGTCCTCGTAGTGGAAGTGGCCTGCTTCCGCGAGCACATTCAGCAACTGAGCGGACAAAGCCTTGGTCCACACCTTGCCTGTACGCAAGTAACCGGTGAGGCGCTCCCGAATCTGGCCGAGATGGCTGTCCCACTGGCCTGACTCAATGCCTTCTTTCAATTCGGTATAGGCCCAGTCCACTCGTACTTCAGGGCGCTTGCTCACCAATCCGGTGAGCAAAGGTTCGATGACGGAATCTAGGGTCGCGGCGGTGCTCATGGTCTCTTCCTCTCCAGCGGCGGCGCGAAAGGGTCTTACCACTTCTAGACCCTGTGCGTGGGAAGCGGAAGGACCCAAGAGAAGAGTCTTGAGCGGTGTGGTTGTGAGCCCGAGTCTAGCGCAGGAAGCAGAATCAGGACAGAGCTATATTTGGGAAATAGTCTTTAGGCTAGCTCCACGATTTCCATGTACTCGTCGTTCCACAAATCCTCATCGCCGTCCGGCATGATGATGACGCGTTCCGGGTTGAGCGCCTTGACCGCACCCGGGTCGTGGGTAACCAAGACCACGGCGCCGGTGTAGGTGCCTAGGGCATCGAGCACCTGCTCGCGGGACTGTGGGTCGAGGTTGTTTGTAGGCTCGTCGAGAAGCAGCACGTTGGCACGCGAGGACACCAGCGTTGCCAGCGACAGTCGGGTTTTCTCACCACCGGAGAGCGTTCCGGCGGGTTGCTCCAACTTGTCACCGGAGAACATGAAGGCACCCAGCAGTCCACGCAAATCCTGCTGGCCAGCATCAGGACAGGCCTCGATGGTATTTTCCCACACGGTCTTGTCTGGGTCGATGTTGTCATGCTCCTGCGCAAAGTAGCCGATGCGCAGGCCGTGGCCGGAGACGATGCCGCCCTCGCCATCGGTGCGCTCCACACCCGCCAGAAGCTTGAGCAGAGTCGTCTTGCCCGCACCGTTATAGCCCAGCACAACCACGCGGGAGCCCTTGTCGATGGCCAAATCGACGCCAGCGAAGACCTCCAGCGAACCGTACATCTTGGTCAGGCCCTTGGCGTTCATCGGAGTCTTGCCGCAGGGAGCTGGTTCCGGGAACTTAATGTGGGCTACCTTATCGGCCACGCGAACGTCATCCAGCTCGTTCATCATGCGCTCAGCACGGTGCAGCATCTGCTTGGCGGCGGCGGCCTTCGTGGCTTTAGCGCCTAACTTGGCGGCTTGCTTGTGTAGTGCTGCGGCCTTCTTCTCCGCGTTGGCGCGCTCGCGGCGACGGCGTGCCTCATCGGTGGCGCGGGCATCAAGGTACTTCTTAAAGCCCATGTTGTAGACGTCTGCTTCGGCGCGCACGGCATCAAGGAACCAGACCTTGTTGCAGACGGCTTCCAGCAGGTCTACGTCGTGGGAAATCATCACGAGGCCACCTTCGTGCTTGGACAGGAAGCCGCGCAACCAGGTAATCGAATCCGCGTCGAGGTGGTTCGTGGGCTCGTCGAGAAGCAGCGTGGTCTGGGACTTGCCTGACCCAGCCGAAGCTGCGAAGAGAATCTGCGCCAGCTCCACGCGGCGGCGTTGACCGCCGGACAGGGTCTTGAGTTGCTGGTCGAGCACACGCTGCGGCAGGCCCAAGTTGTCGCAGATCTGGGCGCACTCGGAGTCTGCCTCGTAGCCACCTAAGGTGTGGTACTCCTCCTCGAGGCGGGAGAACTTACGAATGGCCTTGTCGCGGAACCTATCGTCCGTGGCGGTTTCCATCAGCTCTTGCTGCTTGGCCATGCGGCGCTTGATCTCATCTAAGCCGCGAGCAGAGAGCACGCGCTCACGAGCGGTCTGCTCGATATTGCCCTCACGGGAATCCTGCGGCAGGTAACCAATAGGACCTGAGCGCGTCACCGAGCCGCCATAGGGCTCGGTCTCCCCCGCCAGGATGCGCATCGTCGTCGTCTTGCCCGCACCATTGCGGCCGACCAAGCCGATACGATCCCCCGGTTGCACTCGAAGGTGCTGGCCGGGGGCGTCGAGAAGCGTGCGTGCGCCCACGCGCACCTCGAAATCATTGGTCACAATCACGTCGAAACAGTCTAGCAACCAGGGCAGTTAAACCCGAACTGCACGGCGCCCAGGCACAGCATCGCTTGCGAACCACCACTGACGAATAGATCCCCAGACCTCGATCCCGCAACCTCCTGTTCGCCTCTACTGAGTGAGCCAGTGCTTGGCGACGCCCACCTGCGTCTTTCGGGATCGAGGTCTGGGGCTTTGCTTTTGGTTGAGGAGACCGCGTTGACAGTGGCGAGGGATGCTCACATATACGCAGAACACCGCCGGTTCGTGTGGACACAAGAACAATGCGTCCTCTCGAACCGGCGGTGATATTAACTAAGGCGATTCGCGGAACCTAGACCGCGAAGCCGAGGGCCTGGAGCATCTCGCGGCCCTCCTCAGTAATCATGTTCGGGCCCCACGGTGGCATCCAGACCCAGTTGAGCTGGACTGCCTCGGCGAGCTTGTTGCCCACGATGACATCCTCGATCTGCTCGCCGATGACATCAGTGAGCGGACAAGCCGGGGAGGTCAGAGTCATGTTAATGACGCAGGTGTTCTTGCCGTCGATCTCGTCGAGCCAGACGTCATAAACCAAGCCCAGATCAACGATGTTGATGCCAAGCTCCGGGTCGATGACATCGCGAAGATACTCGGTGATATCGAAGACCTTGGAAATCTGCTCTTCGGTTTGTTCAGGCTTGACAGCAGCGCCATCAAAGGAAGCATTCTGATCCTGGTAAGGATCAGTGCTGCCACCGGTGGTTTCAGTGTTATCAGCCATCTACTTCTCCAATTCATTCAGCGCTTCGACGGTGGCGGCTTGGAAAGCTTTCCAACCGAGGAGAGCGCACTTTACACGGGCTGGGAACTTAGCCACGCCGGCGAAGGCGATGCCATCCCCAATAATCTCGTCATCACCCTCAACCTCCCCGCGGGAGGTCACCATCCTCTCGAACTCGGCTAGCTTGGCGTTCGCCTCCTCGAGGGGAATGCCGACGATTTCCTCCGCCATGACAGAGGTCGAGGCCTGCGAGATGGAGCATCCCTCGGCGTCGTAGGACACGTCCTCGACGGTGGAACCATCAGGAGACAGCTTCACGCGCAGGGTGAGCTCATCGCCACAGGAAGGGTTGACGTGGTGAACCTCTGCTTGGCCTTCGCGCAGGCCAGAGAATTTCGGGTTCTTGTAGTGGTCGAGGATGACGTCCTGGTACATGGAATCTAGGTTCATGCGCTCACTCCAAAGAAGGTGCGGGCAGCCCGCACTGCCTCTATGAGGGCGTCGACCTCGTCCTCAGTGTTGTACAGGTAAAAGCTAGCGCGTGCGGTCGAATTAGCCTGGCACGCGCGGTGCAGCGGCCACGCACAATGGTGGCCGGTGCGGATGGACACACCATGGGAATCAAGAACCTGGCCCAAATCATGTGGGTGGATCCCATCGACAATGAAGGAGACCGCTCCCCCACGATCCTCGGTGTTCTCAGGCCCGATGATGCGCACGCCGGGGATCTCAGCAAGCTTCTCCAAGGCCAATGCAGTGAGTTTTTGCTCATGAGCGTGGATGGCGTCCATGCCCACCTCGCTCAAGAACTTCACTGCTGCACCAAGGCCCACAACCTGGCTGGTCATCTGGGTTCCGGCCTCGAAGCGGGTGGGTGGCTCGGCAAACGTCGAGCCCTCCATCTTGACAACTTCGATCATGGAACCGCCAGTGAGGAAAGGCGGCAGCTGCGCCAGCAGCTCCTGTTTGCCGTAGAGAACGCCCACGCCGGTCGGCCCGCACATCTTGTGCCCAGAGAACGCGGCGAAGTCGACGTCGAGTTCGTGGAAATCCACGGGCATGTGCGGCACCGACTGGCAGGCGTCGAGGACGACCATGGCGCCCACGGCACGAGCACGACGCACCAACTCTGCGACGGGCGCCACGGCCCCGGTCACGTTGGATTGGTGGGTAAAAGCCACGACCTTGACAGAGTCATCGAGCTCGAGCGAATCGAGATCAATGCGGCCGTCCTCAGTCATGGAGTACCACTTCAGCGTCGCGCCGGTGCGCTGGCACAGCTCTTGCCACGGCACCAAGTTCGCGTGGTGCTCCAGTTCGGTGACCACGACGGTATCGCCCTCACCAACATAAAGCTCGCCCGCGCGCTCGTCACTGAGCACATAGGCAACTTCATTCAACGCCTCCGTGGCGTTCTTGGTGAAGGAAATCTCATCGCGATCAGCTCCAACGAAGGCGGCAATGGCCTGGCGAGCGGACTCATAGGCGTCATCAGCCTCCTCCGCCAGCTGGTAAGAGCCACGGTGTACCGGCGCGTTGGTGCCGAGCACGAACTCCTCCTCGGCCTTCCATACCGGCAGGGGACGTTGCGAGGTCGCTCCCGAATCCAGGTACACCAGTGGTTTACCGTCGCGCACGGTGCGCGAGAGGATAGGGAATTGTTCCCGAATCGCAGTAACGTCTAGTTCAGGCATAGGTCCTTGTGCTCGGTTCTTCTTCTCTAGCGTGTCGTGGTGTGGTCGTGATCGGCGCTACTGCCTACTTGAGGAACTGCTCGTAGCCGTCTGCCTCAAGCTGGTCAGCCAGTTCAGCGCCGCCGGTCTTGATGATCTGTCCGTCGGCGAAGACGTGGACAAAGTCCGGGACAACGTAGTTGAGGATGCGCTTGTAGTGCGTGATGAGGAGGATGCCACCCTTGGTCTCCTCCTGGTAGCTGTTGATGCCATCGGAAACGACGCGCAGGGCGTCGACGTCCAGGCCGGAGTCGGTCTCATCCATGACGGCGAACTTCGGCTTGAGGATATCCAGCTGCATAACCTCGTGGCGCTTCTTCTCACCACCGGAGAAGCCCTCGTTGACGGAGCGGTGTGCAAAGGACTTATCGATGGCCAGCTTCTCACGAGCCTCAGTGAGCTCCTTGTTCCACTCACGCAGCTTCGGAGCCTCACCGCGGATAGCGGTCACGGCGGAACGCATGAACTGCGACATCTTCACGCCCGGTACCTCTGTCGGGTACTGCATAGCCAGGAAGAGACCAGCGCGGGCGCGCTCATCGACTTCCATCTCGAGGATATTCTCGCCGTCGAGGAGCACCTCACCCTCGGTCACCTCGTACTTGGGGTGACCAGCGATAACGTAGGACAGAGTGGACTTGCCGGAGCCGTTCGGACCCATGACAGCGTGGGTCTCACCGGAATTGATGGTGAGGTTTACGCCCTTGAGGATCGGCGTGGGCTCACCGTCCTCCTCATGTGGGAGCACCTGCGCGTGGAGATTCTTGATTTCCAGGGTAGACATTGAGTTGGTACCTGCTTTCGGAAAGATTTAAGCGTTGATCTTGGCGAGCTCGTCGACGACGCGGGATTCCAGATCCTCGCGCAGGGACTCGACCGGGATGCGGGAAATGACTTCAGAGAAGAAGCCGCGGATGATGAGGCGACGTGCCTCGGCGGCAGGGATACCGCGGGACATGAGGTAGAACAGCTCGAGGTCGTCGAAGCGGCCCACCGTTGCGGCGTGGCCAGCACCGACGATCTCACCGGTCTGGATCTCCAGGTTCGGGATGGCATCAGCGCGCGCACCCTCGGTGAGGATCAGGTTGTTGTTCGTCTCATAGGTGTCCGTGTTGTTCGCATTCTTGCGGATGAGCACGTCACCGACCCAGCAGGTGCGGGCCTCCGGGGTACGGGAAGCAGAGCCGGCTTCGGCCTTCTGCGCAGCCGTAGCTCCCTGTAGAGCGCCCTTGTAGAAGACGCGGGAGCGGCAGTTTGGCACGTCGTGGTCCACCAGCAGGCGGTTCTCAAAGTACTGGCCGGCATCAGCAAAGTAGACACCGAGCAGCTCGGCATCGCCACCGGGGCCATCGAAAATTACGCGTGGAACGAGGCGCACGATCTCGCCGCCAAAGATAGCGGTGTTGTGGCGCAGTACGGCGTCGCGGCCCACCTTCGCAATCTGGTGGGACAGGTGCACTGCGTCGTCCTCCCAGTCAGCGTCGACGACGACGGTGACCTGGGAGCCGTCGCCCAGCACGAACTCCACGTTGTCTGCGTGAGTGCCGGAACCGACGTACTTAAGAACGATGGTGACCTCCGCGTGATTGCCCACGTGAATGGAGGTCGCGCCAAAGGACGTCACGCCCTCACCTGCGCCGGTGATGGTGATCTCCACCGGCTTGTCGGGACGTGCATCAGCGGCAACACTGACAATCTGGGCCTCCGGCATGGAGCACCACGCCTGAGCTGCAACGCGGTCAGCAGGTGCGCCAGCGGTTCCCAGGCGGTCGTCGTCAGGCGCAACCGTCTCAGAGGTCACGCCTTCCGGAGCCACCACGTCGATCTGCTGCGCCGTAGCCGGTGCGAACTCACCATTATGTAGCCCACGCAGGTTACGCAAGGAAATGAAACGCCAGACCTCATCGCGGCCGTGCGGCACTGGGAAGTCCTCTACGTTGAAGGACGTGAATTGGTCTCCCTTAGTGACGTCAGCAGGATTAAATTCATTGGAAGCTACCACTTAGCCCACCGATCCTTCCATCTGCAGCTCGATAAGACGGTTGAGCTCCAGCGCGTATTCCATCGGGAGCTCCTTAGCAATCGGCTCGACGAAGCCGCGCACAATCATCGCCATGGCCTCTTCCTCAGCGATACCGCGGGACATGAGGTAGAACAGCTGCTCCTCAGAAACCCGGGAGACCGTTGCCTCGTGGCCAAGGGTGACGTGATCATTACGGATGTCATTGTACGGATACGTATCCGACCTCGAGTCATTGTCCACAAGCAAGGCATCACACTCAACGTTGGCAGCGGAGTTCGTAGCGTTAGCGTTGACCTGCACCAAGCCGCGGTAGGCCGCGCGGCCGCCGTTGCGGGCCACGGACTTCGAGACGATGTTGGAGGACGTGTTCGGCGCCATGTGGATCATCTTGGAGCCGGTGTCCTGGACCTGGTTATCGCCAGCAAAGGCCAGGGAGAGGACCTCACCCTTGGCGTGCTCGCCGGTCAGCCAGCAGGACGGGTACTTCATGGTCACCTTGGAGCCGATGTTGCCATCGACCCATTCCATGGTGCCGCCCTCCTCGACCTTGGCGCGCTGAGTCACCAGGTTGTAGACGTTGGTGGACCAGTTCTGAATGGTGGTGTAGCGGCAGCGGCCGCCCTTCTTCACGACGATCTCGATAACACCGGTGTGCAGCGAATCCGAGTTGTAGATCGGCGCGGTACAGCCCTCGATGTAGTGAACGTAGGCGCCCTCTTCCACGATGATGAGGGTGCGCTCGAACTGGCCCATGTTCTCGGTGTTAATGCGGAAGTAGGCCTGCAGCGGGATATCCACGTGGACGCCCTTCGGGACGTACACGAAGGAACCACCGGACCAGCACGCGTTATTCAGCGCGGAGAACTTGTTGTCGCCGGCCGGAATAACAGTGCCGAAGTATTCCTGGAGGATCTCCGGGTATTCGCGCACTGCGGTGTCGGTATCAACGAAGATAACGCCTTGGGCCTCAAGGTCCTCACGGATCTTGTGGTAAACCACCTCGGACTCATATTGCGCGGCAACACCAGAGACAAGTCGCTTCTTTTCGGCGTCCGGAATACCTAGCTTGTCGTAGGTTTCCTTAATGTCATCCGGCAGGTCATCCCAGGTCTGGGCCTGCTTCTCGGTGGAGCGGACAAAGTACTTAATGTTGTCGAAGTCGATTCCGGAAAGATCCGGGCCCCACGTCGGAACCGGCTTCTTGTTGAATACACGCAGCGCCTTAAGGCGGGACTCGAGCATCCATTCCGGCTCGTTCTTCTTCTTCGAGATATCGCGGACGACATCCTCGCTCAAACCGCGGTGTGCAGCCTGGCCGGCTTCGTCGGAATCACGCCAGCCGTACTCATAGCCACCGATGGAAGAGATGATCTCGTCATCGCTCATCTTGGTCTCAAGCCCTGGTGCTGGTTGTGCCTGTGTCAAAGCCCGCTCCTTTCTAGTTCGATTAGTTTTCTTCCCGCTCCGCCGAAGCTGGTGGAACGGGAGTTAAGGGGATATTCGTGGTGCAGATTCCATGGCCATCCGCGATGGAGGCTAAGGGCTGCACATGTTTGCCTAATAGCGCGGAGAAGACTTCCTGTTCAGCTTCACACAACTCCGGGTGCTCGGTGGCCACGTGGGCAACCGGGCAGTGGTGCTGGCAAATCTGTACTCCGTTGCCCACCGACGTCACCGTGGCCGCGTAGCCATGCGCATCGAGCACCTCAGCTAGCTGACGAGCCACCTCCGGAACAGATTCCTCATCCTGTACCAAAGGTGTCACGTCCTCTACGAGGCGTTCGAATCGCGCCTTGGCAAAGCGGCGGACTGCTTCCGGACCGCCCGCTTCTCGCAGCGCTGTGAGTGCTTCCGCCGCCAACTGGTCATAGGCGTGACCAAATTGGGCGCGCCCTTGATCCGTAAGGCGGAAATGCTTGGCGGGGCGACCGCGGCCTACTGTTTGCCCGGGACGGGCTGGCGGGCGGCGGTGCACCACCTCGGTGAGTCCTTCCTCCACCAGAATGTCTAAGTGCCGACGGATGCCGGCCGCAGAGAGACCGAGACGTTCACCCAAATACGACGCCGTTACCGGACCGTCCTTGAGAAGCAACAGCATGACGTGTCGGCGGGTATCGCCCTCTGTAGAGCGAGTTTCCCTTGGCAACTCCTTCGTCACGGTGTACACCTCCTTGAATGAAACACTCTCCCTTTAGACAACACTAGTGTTCCTTAATTCATTCCCGATTTCCACTCTTTCATTCGTGTCGCGGGCACCTAGTCGCTTCTCCCCACCGAGCGACTAAGGTAAACAGGCATGAATATGGAGCGCGGCTACACCCAATCGGGGCGATTGCACCGAGTCATCTGGGGTGTGCGCGATGAACTCCCCCGCATGGGAGTCCCGGGATCCCGCTCTGCGCTCCTTCACCAGGATTTTCCCGACTCCCCCGAAGATGCAGATCACGCCGCGCTTGGCGACGTTCACCGCCGCACCATAGCCCAGCTGCGCACACTTTTTAGCCTGAGATGGCTCGGAACCATTGGAGCCTTACTCATTGCGCTTGGCGGCCTAGGTGCCGGTGCCCTGCCCGTCGTGGGTAACCCTTATGAGTCATTGCCTTTTGGCTCGCTCATGACGCGAATGCTGCAATCAGCATCCGCCCTTGTCTTCATTGGTGTCGGATTCATGGTGACGGCCTGGGTATGCATGGCCCCGTTGGTGGGTGCACCGCTGCGCTTGGGCAAGAACTCGGCGAGCGCAAGTACAGGCTCAACACCTAGCGCAGATCCGCGGTTTAGCCACTCCCCGCGAGTAGTCACGCAAAGTCAGATGTGGCGAACATGGTTGGGATGGGTTCTCCCCTTGCTCGTCACCGCGCCGCTGTTTACCCAAGACATCTACTCTTATCTCGCCAACGGCTCCATCGTGCTTCAAGGGCTCGATCCCTATTCCGCGGGCCCCGTGGAACTTTTGGGCGCAGATAATGATCTTGCCCGGTCCGTCCCCTTCATTTGGGCAAACTCCCCTTCCCCCTATGGCCCCGTAGCCTTGGGCTTGGCAGCTGTCGTGAGCTGGCTGACCAACGATTCCATCATTTGGGGTGTGGTGCTGCACCGCGTGTTTTCTCTTTTCGGCATCATCGCTGCCGGCTGGGCCAGTGCACGGCTTGCTACCCGATGCCGTGTATCCCCCGAGGCGGCGCTGTGGCTGGGCATCCTTAACCCCTTGACCATCCTTCACCTCGTCGGCGGAATCCACAATGAATCCTTCATGTTGGGGTTGGCTCTCGTCGGTGTAGAGCTGGGCCTGCGGGCGGTCAATGACGAGCACAACGCCCGATGGCGAGTGTGGGGGTTGTTTCTAGCCTCGGGTGTCCTTATTTCTTGCGCGGGCATGGTCAAGGTCACCGGCTTCATTGGCCTAGGCTTTGTTGGCATGGCGGCGGCTCGCGGGCTCGTCGACAAGCTCGGCATCCCACCAGTACGGGCGGTGCTTGGCGCTGGCGTGACCCAATTGCTGGTGCTCGCAGCGTCCATCGCCGCTGTCACTGTCATTACGGGGATCGACATAGGTTGGATTTTCGGTCAGGGCGGCGCAGCAACTATCCGTTCCTGGCTGTCTGCGACAACCTCCGTGGGTGTCGGCGCCGGCTCCCTGGGGATGCTGCTAGGTTTAGGCGATCACACCGAAGCCATCCTCAGCGTCACCCGTACCGTGGGCGTCATTATCGCCGCCGGTTTCATGATCCGCATGCTGTTTGCCACCTACCGCGGCGCAATCCACCCAGTGGGTGGTCTGGGAGTGTCCACCTTTGTGCTCGTGGTGTTTTTCCCCGTTGTCCAACCCTGGTACATCCTGTGGGCCGTGTTGCCGCTCGCCGCGTGGGCTAACCGCCGCTTTTTCCGCATGGCCGTCATGATCTATTCCGGATTGATGAGCTTCATCGTCCTGCCCCGCGGACTCGGGCTTCCTCCCGGGACGGTATTCATCATCTACCTCGCCGCCCTGGTGACCTTCCTCGCGCTCGCCGCTGCGGGGTGGGTTGTATTGCGACGCTCAGGCGTCCGTGTCCTAGACTAAGGCTCCGTGACTACATCAGCTCTTGTATTGGATAACGTCATTAAGACCTATGGCGACGTCAACGCAGTTAACGGGCTGAGTTTCCGCGCCAAACATGGCGAGATCCTGTGTTTGCTGGGCCCTAACGGTGCCGGAAAGACAACCACCATCGAGATGTGTGAAGGCTTCAAAAAGCCCACTTCTGGCCACATTGAAGTCCTAGGCCTTGACCCCGCTCGCAACCCCGATGCAGTGCGCTCCCGCATCGGCATCATGCTCCAAGGCGGGGGCTCCTACTCCGGCATCAAGGTCAAGGAGATGCTGAAACTCAGCGCCTCCTATAACGAAAATCCTTTGGACCCGGAGTGGCTTCTGGATACCCTCGGGCTGCGCGGGGTGGCAAAGAATAGCTACCGCCGTTTGTCCGGTGGGCAACAACAACGTCTCTCTCTCGCTCTGGCCATCATTGGTCGCCCCGAATTAGTCTTCCTCGATGAGCCCACCGCAGGCATGGATGCCCAATCGCGTCTTGCCGTCTGGGACCTTATCCGCTCTTTGCGGGCCGACGGCGTCACCGTCATCTTGACTACTCATCTCATGGACGAGGCGGAAGCGCTCAGCGACCATGTCGTCATCATCGACCACGGCCGGCTCGTCGCCAGCGGCACCGCAGCTTCCCTCACGGAGACAACCGACATCCCGCAGCTGAACTTTGATACCGCAACCCCGGTGGATCTGGAGGCCTTGCGTGAGGTCGGGATCTCCGCCGAGGCCCTTCGCCCCTTGCACTACCGACTCACCTCTACGGTCAGCCCAGCCGTTATCGCGGATCTCGCCACGGGTTTGGCCGCGCAAAACGTTGTCCTCCGCAACCTGCATACCTCGCACCGCAACCTCGAAGAGGTCTTCTTGGACCTCACCGGTCGCGAGATGCGCAGCTAGAACCGCTGCTGATTTCCTCTACTGTTTTTCACCACTTTCTTTGATCAAGGAGACGCTCCATGAGCACCTTCGCACCCGGCACTTTTAGCCCGCACCCGCAGCGCGTCGGCGTAGCGGCCATGGCGCGTGCCCAAGGGGCTATCGAATCCAAACTGATGCTGCGGCACGGCGAGCAACAGTTGCTGAGCATCATTATCCCGCTCGCTATCCTGATCGGCGCCGCGAAGCTGAAGGACACTACCGGGCATGGTGTGGATGAGGTTTTCCCCATGGTGCTGGCCGTTGCAGCGACCTCCTCCGGTTTCACAGGTCAGGCCATCTCCTTGGCCTTCGACCGTCGCTATGGTGCACTGAAGCGCACCGGCGCATCGGGCGTTCCTGCCTGGGCCATCGTGGTGGGAAAGATTCTCGGCGTGCTCTCCATGGTGGTGCTCCAGGTCCTTGTGCTCGGCACTGTCGCAGCTATCCTCGGCTTGCGAGTTTCTGCTGGGGGCGCTGCCATCGGCGTGCTGACCTTGGCGTTAGGAGTGGCCACGTTTACAGCCTTGGGACTGCTGCTGGGCGGAACCTTTAGCTCTGAGGTAGTCCTGGCAGTGGCCAACCTGATTTGGTTTCTCCTTCTCGGGGCCGTCGGGTGGGCGATGTTTTCCCAGGGTCTCGGCGACAACGGGGTGCTCACGCTGGTGCCCACGGTGGCCATGGCTGCTGGTATGGATACCGCCCTCAACGGTTCTTTCCCGGGCATTGAGCTCGTGGTCCTCGTGGTGTGGGCAGCAGTGGCGTCGTTTGCCGCGGTGCGTTGGTTCCGGTTCGAGGGCTAAAAGTGATTCTTCTCCCTTGCGTGGTGTGACCCACCCGTCGATATTGGTTCCGGGGCAGGGCCGAGCGGTAGGCTGAATAGCCGTGAGTACCGCAAATGTTTCTTCTCAACGTCCCCTCGCGCCTGCCGGCGTGGCCTCTGGCCCGTCGCTGAAGATGCAGCGCACTATCGCCCTCATCCTTCTGTTCTGTCAGGGCGGCATTACGGTATCGGGCTCCATTGTGCGCGTCACCGGCTCCGGCCTTGGTTGCGTTACCTGGCCCAACTGCCACCCCGGTTCCTTGGTGCCCATTGAGGGTGCGGCCCCCATGCTCCACCAAGCCATTGAGTTTGGAAACCGCCTGCTGACCTTCGTTGTCGCGGCGGCTGCCATCGCCAGCATTGTGGTCGTTCACAAGGCGCAGCGCCGCAAGGAGCTCAAGGTCTATGCCTGGGCGGGGCTCGCCGGCATCGTGGTGCAGGCACTCATTGGCGCTCTGTCAGTCGTGCTGAAGCTTTCTTGGTGGAGTGTGGCTGTGCATTTCCTCCCGTCGATGGTCTTGGTGTGGATCGCGGCCATGCTGTTCTCCCGCATTAATGAACCCGATGACGGCACTCCCACTCGCCTCTTCCCCGCCGCGGTGCGCACCCTCGCGGTGGTGGCCACTGTGGCCCTGTCCATCGTTCTGCTGACGGGCACCTTTGTCACTGGCTCGGGTACCCACTCCGGTGATGCCGGCGTGGGCATGGAGGGCCGCCTCGGTGTGGACACCTATGGCATGGCCATCATTCACGCGGTCTGCATGTACGTCTACTTAGCGCTGACGCTCATCGTGGTCTTCCTCTTGCACCGCACCGGCGCTCCCAAGGTGGCGAAGAAGGCCGGCTGGGTGCTCATTGCCTGCATCGTCATCCAATGGGCTATCGGTGTCACCCAGTTCTACCTCCACATCCCCCGCTGGACCGTCCCCTTCCACGTGGGCATGTCCTCAGTGGTCACGGCCTTCACCGCCTTGCTATGGGCGCATGGCTTGCGCCGCATCGGCGCCGGGGATGGCGCCAGCACCGGCACAGCCCAGCGCGGTGACGAGAACGTCCCCGCAGCTCACAGCTAGGCAGAGCCAAAAGAGCCAGTAAAGCCATTAAGACAGGTACTCCCAGCGCCGCCGTTCTCACCAGGAAGTGAGGATGGCGGCGCTTTTTGCTGCGCGGAGCCCTCGGCTTCGTTTAGCCTAGACACCATGCATGCTATTCAGGTGACCACGACCGGAGGGCCCGAGGTCCTCACCTACGCCGAGGTAGAATCCCCCACGCCGACGAAGGAGCAGCTGCTTGTCGACGTCTCCGTGGCCGGTGTCAACTACATCGACACCTACTACCGCGAAGGCATCTACAACGCCTCCGTGCCGTTCATCATCGGACTCGAGGGAACCGGACGCGTTGTGCACGACCCCCAGGGGGAAATCGCCCCGGGCACGATGGTGGCCTGGGATCACGCTTTCGGCTCCTATGCGGAGCAAGTCTGCGTGCCGCGCGACCGCGTGGTGGCCGTCCCCGACGAGATTCCTTCCGCCGTCGCAGGTTCCATGCTCCTCCAGGGCATGACGGCGCACTACCTCACCCACGGTGTCTATCAGCTGGGGGAAGGTGCGTCCTGCCTCATTACCGCCGGTGCGGGCGGCGTGGGCTTAATCCTCACCCAGATGGCCAAGGCCCTGGGCGCCACCGTCTATTCCGTGGTTTCCACCGATGAGAAGGAAGAGCTGGCCTACGGCGCGGGTGCAGACCACGTGTTCCGCTACAGCAGTGGCTTGGCCGAGCAGGTACGTCGTCACAATGGCGGGCGCGGCGTCGACGTGGTCTACGATGGCGTCGGGAAAGCCACCTTCGGTGAATCCCTTGAGGTTGTGCGGCCGCGCGGCACGGTCGCGCTCTTCGGTGCTGCGTCGGGCCCCGTCCCGCCGATGGACCCGCAGCTGCTGAACAAGCACGGCTCCATCTTCCTCACCCGCCCCTCGCTCGGCGCTTGGACCTCCCAGGAAGGCGAGTTCCAGATGCGCGCCCAGGCAGTGGTGCAGGCGGTCATCGATGGCGACCTCGACTTCCGCATCTCGGCGGAATATCCGCTCGCCGAAGCCGCTCAGGCCCACCGCGACCTCCAAGAGCGCAAAACCACCGGCTCCATCGTTCTGCGCGTAAGAGAAGACTAGTCCAGGGAGTAGCTCCTTGGACTAGGTCGAGATAATTGGAGGTTCGCTGATCTGGTTGGCAGGCCGCCTCGTTAGAAGAGGGCGGCCGACCAGCCCAGCATGCGACCGATGGGTTCCCAGCCCACGACGGCGTCGATAGACAGCCCAATGAAGAGGACTGAGAGATAGTTATTGGAGTAGATGAATAGGCGCATGGGCTTGACCTTTGCGCCCTTCTTCACCCCTTGGTGGAGGCGGATTGCCATCCATAAGAAGACCGCACCGGAGGCCACCGCGGCCACCAAGTAGATCCAAGAGGCTGCCGGGATAATAAGGAAGGTCACGATAACCGTGCCGATGGTGTACCACACAATCTGGCGGGTAACTTCCACCTCCCCGGCAACGACGGGCAGCATCGGCACCCCGGCCTTGCGGTAATCCTCCTTGTATTTCATCGCCAGCGCCCACGTATGAGGCGGGGTCCAGAAGAAGATGATGAGGAACAACACTACGGCTTGCCACCAACGGTCAGGCTCCCCCGCCGGTGCGTTATCCCGGATCACTGCCCAGCCCACCATGGCGGGCATACAGCCTGCTAGACCACCCCAGACAATGTTCTGGGAGTTTCGCATCTTAAGGAACTTCGTGTAGACGATGACATAGAAGAAGTTAGTCAGCAGCACGAAGAACGCCGCCAGCCAGGAATGCGCCAGCACGCCCAGCCAGAAGACGGATAGTGCGAGCATGACCCAAGCAAAAATGGCGGCATTGCGACGCGAAATAGTCTTGCGCACCAGCGGCCGAGCACGAGTGCGCTGCATCTTCTGGTCAATCTCATAGTCCACGACGTTGTTGAACGTGTGGGCCGCAGCGGCACCCATCCATCCGCCAAAGATGGTGGATACGATGAGCCAGAAGTTTGAGGACACCGCCTCGAATCCACGCTGGGCCTGGAGCATAGCCGGGATTGCTGCCACGAGGAGGAGTTCAATGATCCTCGGTTTCGTTAGCGCAAAATAGGCCTTGATGGTCTCCAAGGAATAGTCCTCCGTATATCCGGCACGTGGGTGTATGGCTTATAGGTCTGAAGTAGTGGTCGTCTGCTCGCGCTAAAGAGTTCCCGAGATATCCCGAGAGCTGTGTGGCACGGTCGAGGTTTCGTCTTCGAAGCACTCGCCAGCCAGATCCGAAAGCGAGGAGCAACGGCGTCAACCATGCCAGACTACCGCCCGAAACCTGGTTTATATAATCCCCCGCCGAAGATCGAAAAACCTTTACACTGATTAACGGTATATCTGTTTCCAGAAGCGAAGTGAGGTTTTCGCCGTGTCGCACGAAAAGTTGTCCCCGGAACTGCAGGCTATGGTTCAGCGCCGTTATCCTTCGGACTGGAGTGACCTCGACACTCGCGCCGTGGATACCGTCCGCGTGCTCGCTGCCGATGCCGTTCAGAACTGCGGCTCCGGCCACCCCGGTACCGCCATGTCCTTGGCGCCTCTGGCCTACACGCTCTACCAGCGCGTGCTCAACCATGACCCAGCAGATGTTCACTGGGCGGGGCGCGACCGCTTTGTCCTCTCCGTGGGGCACTCTTCTCTGACGCAGTATATCCAGCTCTTCCTCGGCGGCTTCGGCCTCGAGATGGAGGATCTCAAGTCTTTGCGCACGTGGGGGTCTAAGACTCCCGGCCACCCGGAGGTTCACCACACCGACGGCGTAGAAATCACCACCGGCCCGCTGGGCCAGGGCCTGGCTTCCGCGGTTGGTATGGCCATGGCCGCGCGCAAGGAGCGTGGATTGTTCGACGCTTCCGCCCCGGCTGGCGAATCTCCTTTCGATCACTATGTCTATGTCATCGCCTCTGACGGTGACCTACAGGAGGGCGTGACTGCTGAGGCCTCCTCCTTGGCAGGTACTCAGAAGCTGGGCAACCTTATCGTCTTCTGGGATGACAACCGCATCTCCATCGAGGATGACACCAACATTGCCTTCAACGAGGACGTCGCCAAGCGCTACGAGGCTTATGGCTGGCACGTGCAGACCGTGGAGTCCGGTGAGGACGTCGAAGCCATCGAAGCGGCCGCTGCTGCTGCCCGCGCCGAAACCTCCCGCCCTTCCTTCATCCGTGTAAAGACGGTCATCGGTTACCCAGCACCGAACAAGATGAACACCGGTGGCGTCCACGGCGCCGCCCTCGGTGAAGACGAGGTGGCCGCGACCAAGGAAGTCCTCGGCTTCGACCCTGCGCAGTCCTTCCACATCGACGAGGAAGTTCTCGCTCATACCCGCGAGCTGGCTGCCCGCGGTGCACAGAAACATGCTGAGTGGCAGGAGAAATTCGACGCGTGGGCCGCAGCCAACCCGGAAGAGAAGAAGCTCTTCGACCGCCTCCAGGCACGCGAACTTCCTGCTGACTTCGCCGCCGAGCTTCCCACGTGGGAAGCGGGCGAGTCTCTGGCTACCAGAAAGGCTTCTGAAGCCGCCATTCAAGCACTTGCGGCCTCCCTGCCGGAGATGTGGGGCGGTTCCGCCGACCTGGCAGGCTCCAATAACACGGTGATCAAGGGCGCGGAGTCCTTTGGCCCCGAGTCCATCACTACGGATGCCTGGACTGCCACACCTTATGGCCGCAACCTGCACTTCGGTATTCGTGAACACGCCATGTCCGCCATCATGAACGGCATTGCGTTGCACGGCAATACCCGCGTCTATGGCGGTACCTTCCTTATCTTCTCTGAGTACCAGTACCCCGCCGTGCGCCTCGGTGCGCTCATGTCCACCGATACCTACTACGTGTGGACTCACGATTCCATTGGCTTGGGCGAAGACGGCCCCACCCACCAGCCGGTGGAAACGCTCGCTGCCCTGCGCGCCATCCCCAACCTTTCCGTCATCCGCCCGGCCGATGCTAACGAGACGGCCCAGGCGTGGGCGGCAGCACTCGAGTACAAGGCCGCGCCGAAGGGCCTAGCGCTGTCCCGCCAGAATCTTCCAGTGCTTGAGGGCACCAAGGAAAAGGCGGCCGAAGGCGTCCGCCGCGGCGCCTACATCCTTGTTGAGGCATCGAAGGAAACTCCAGATGTCATCCTCCTTGCCACCGGCTCCGAGGTGCAGCTCGCTGTGGAAGCCGCCAAGCAGCTCGAGGCTGAAGGTACTGCCACCCGGGTCGTTTCCGCACCGTGCCTGGAGTGGTTCGATGAGCAGGATGCTTCCTACCGCGAATCCGTCCTTCCCTCCTCGGTCCGCGCGCGCGTCTCCGTCGAAGCTGGTATCTCTATGCCGTGGCACAAGTACACCGGTTCCTTCGGCCGCACCGTGTCTCTGGAGCACTTTGGTGCCTCTGCACCTGCCGCAGAGCTCTTTGAGAACTTCGGTTTCACCGCCGAGGCCGTTGCTGATGCCGCGCGCGAAGCACTGAGCGCGGCGCAGGCAGACTAGTCTCCCGTTCCGAGTTCCCCTCACGAAAGGACCTACACCACACCATGACGCATATTGATGACCTGGCTCACCTCGGGACGTCAACCTGGCTCGATGATCTTTCCCGCGAGCGCCTAGACTCCGGCAACCTCCGTGAGCTCTTGGACACTAAGTCCATCGTGGGTGTCACCACGAACCCCGCGATCTTTGCTGCCGCAATGTCATCCGGCACCTCCTATGATTCCGATATCGCAGCACTGAAGGAAAAGTCCGCTAACGCGGACGAAGCTGTGTACGCACTGGCTATCGACGATGTCCGTAACGCGTGCGACGTCTTTACCGAGATCTACGAGAAGTCGGGTGGCCGGGATGGCCGCGTCTCCATCGAGGTAGATCCCCGCATCTCCGCAGATGCGGAAGCAACCCTGGAGCAGGCACGTGAGCTGTGGGCGAAGGTTGAGCGCCCCAACCTCATGATCAAGATCCCAGCTACCGATGGCTCCCTTCCTGCTATCTCCGACGCCCTCGCCGAGGGCATCTCCGTCAATGTCACCCTTATCTTCTCCGTCGAACGCTACGCCCAGGTCATTGCTGCTTATAAGGAGGGAATCAAGCGCGCGGCTGCGGCGGGCAAGGACGTTTCTAGGATTCACTCCGTAGCATCCTTCTTTGTCTCCCGTTTGGATACCGAAGTAGACAAGCGCTTGGAATTGAACGGCTCTGACGAGGCTCTTGCCTTGCGCGGAAAAGCTGGCGTGGCTAACGCTCAGCGGGCCTACGCCCTGTTCCGCAAAGAGTTCACGGAGGGCAGCGAAGACCTCCCAACTGGTGCTAACCCGCAACGCCCCTTGTGGGCGTCGACGGGAGTTAAGAACCCCGACTACCCTGCCACGCTCTATGTTTCTGAGCTAGCTGGACCGGATACCGTTAACACGATGCCGGAGAAGACCATCGATGCCGTACTCGAGCAGGGCAACCTGCACGGCGATACTCTCAGTGGCTCTGCGGAGCAGGCAGAGCGGGTGTGGTCACAGCTGGAGGCAGTTGGCATTGACTTCGCTGATGTCTTCGCAGTGCTGGAGAAGGAGGGCGTCGACAAGTTCGTCGATGCATGGGACACTTTGCTTGCTTCAATGACGGACCGCCTCGCTTAGACAACGGCGAACAGTGATTGCTCAACAGCGACTCACGCACCGTCTATGGCCACGCAACTATGGCCTACGCGGCGCGGGTCGCTATGCTGAGCAGTTGGACTTAACTCACACAGACCGAAAGGACACTTAGTGAGCACTACCAGCGCGTGGGTCAACCCGTTGCGCAACGCGAAGGACAAGCGCCTGCCACGCATCGCCGGCCCCTCTGGCATGGTGATTTTTGGCGTCACGGGTGACTTGGCGCGCAAGAAGCTCCTGCCTGCAATCTATGACCTGGCCAATCGCGGATTGCTTCCGGCAGGCTTCACTTTGGTCGGCTACGGCCGCCGCGACTGGGATAAACAGGCCTTCTGCGACTACGTACGCGAAGCCGCCGAGGCAGGAGCACGAACCACTTTCAGTGAGCATGTGTGGGAGCACCTCGCCAAGGGAATCGAGTTTGTACAAGGCAGCTTCGATGACGAAGGCTTTGACAAGCTGTCTGCCCGACTCGCTGAGCTCAACGCTTCCCGCGGCACGGGCGGTAACTGGGCCTACTACCTTTCCGTGCCCCCGGAGTTCTTCTCCGATATTTGCCATCAGTTGGAGCGCGTCGGCATGGCAGATAGCACGGATAATTCCTGGCGCCGCGTCATCATTGAGAAACCTTTCGGCCACGATCAGAATTCCGCACGCCAGCTCAACGAGATTGTCAACGCCGTTTTCCCAGAGTCCTCGGTCTTCCGCATCGACCACTACCTGGGTAAAGAAACGGTGCAGAACATCATGGCTTTGCGCTTTGCCAACCAGATCTTCGAACCCATGTGGAATGCGCACTATATCGACCATGTGCAAATCACCATGGCCGAAGACATCGGGCTCGGAGGCCGTGCTGGCTACTATGACGGCATCGGCGCTGCCCGCGATGTCATCCAAAACCATCTCCTGCAGCTGCTGGCCCTCGTCGCCATGGAGGAGCCTTCCTCCTTTGCCCCGGAGGCGCTCCAAGCCGAAAAGATCAAGGTGCTGCGTGCCACCAACGCGGTGCACCCACTTAACAAGACCACAGCCCGCGGCCAGTACTCCGCTGGCTGGCAGGGCTCAGAGTATGTTAATGGCCTCCGGGAAGAAGAAGGCTTCGATCCCGAATCCACGACGGAAACCTATGCAGCCTGCACCCTTGAGGTCAATTCCCGTCGCTGGGCGGGCGTTCCTTTCTACCTGCGCACCGGCAAGCGCCTCGGCCGCCGCGTGACGGAGATTGCACTCGTCTTTAAGACCGCCCCACACCAGCCTTTTGACCAAGGTCAAGCTGATTCACTGGGCCAGAATGCCGTGGTGATCCGCGTCCAGCCAGATGAAGGCGTCACCATGCGCTTCGGATCCAAGGTTCCCGGCTCCACCATGGAGGTGCGCGACGTCAACATGGACTTCGCCTACGCCGAGGCCTTCACCGAGGAATCACCGGAAGCCTACGAGCGCCTGATTCTCGACGCCCTCTTAGACGAGTCCTCCCTCTTCCCCACCAACGAGGAAGTGGAGCTGTCCTGGTCCATCCTCGACCCCATCATTGAATACTGGTCCAACATCGGTCAGCCAGAGCAGTACCGCGCTGGCACATGGGGGCCGGAGTCTGCCGATAGAATGCTGCGCCGCCGGGGTCATTCCTGGCGCCGTCCGTAGGGCCCCTAGGAGGAATGGCTTTATGATTATCCCCTTGCCAGATACGACCACGCGCAAAATCTCTAAAAAGCTCGTGGAGATGCAGGAGCATTACACGCTCACGACCGGCCGCGTGCTTACGCTCATCGTTATGACCGAAGAAGGCGATGACCTTGACAACCTGCTCACTTCAGTACGCGATGCCTCCCACGAGCACCCCTCCCGCGTCATCGTGATCGCCTCGGGCTCCCTCGAAGAGGAAACCCGCCTCGATGCTGAGCTGCGCGTCGGCGGCGAGGCTGGTGCCTCGGAAATCGTCGTTATGCACCTCCATGGCGCCCTCGCCGACCAAGCAGAAGCAGTGGTTACTCCCCTTCTTCTTCCGGATACACCGATCGTTGCTTGGTGGCCTACTGCCTGCCCGCCTGCGCCCGCAGCCGTACCCATCGGTGCTCTAGCCCAACGCCGCATCACTAACGTGGCTTTCGGCAGCGGTGTTGATCAATACGACCTTCACGTGCTGTCTTCCGGCTATAAGCCGGGTGATTCCGATATGTCCTGGGGCGCCATTACCCTGTGGCGTGGCATCATCGCCTCTGCTCTTGACCGCCATCCACACGAGCCTGTCAATTCGGTGGAGATTTCCGGAGCCGAGCACCATGCCGCCGTCGATTTTGCGGCCGGCTGGCTGCTCGACGCCCTTTCCGTCCCCGTCACCCGTAGAATCTCGGAATGCGAGGCAGGCGCCTTCCCGATTACCTCCTTAGTTTTCCGGCGCCCCACCGCGGATATCACTGTCACGGCCGTCGACGCCACGACGGTTAAGGTCAGCGTCCCCGGTTCCCCGGAATCGCTCGTGAGCCTCGCTGTGCGTTCCGAAGCGGAGGTGCTCTCGGAAGAGCTGCGCCACCTTGATTCGGATAGGACATACGCCCATGCTCTCCGCGCCTTAGCGCGCGTGCACTACAGTGTGTAGGCGTAACTATTCCATCGTTTCCCCAGTCCCATCATTCAGAAGGATCTTTCTTCACCATGGTCACGCTTCGCCGCGTTAGCGACATCGACGAGCTCATATCCTCCGCCGCACTCGCCTTTATTGAAACGATTGCAGCGATTCAAGCCCCGGGCGGTGGCCTGCACAAGGACGGAGTAGCACGCGTAGTCCTCACCGGTGGTGGTGCTGGAATCGGTGTCCTCCGCGAATTGGCGCGCCTCCACGAAGCTGCCGAGCAGCAAGGCGGCGACTATCCCGCATTGGCCGTGGACTGGACGCGGGTCCATGTCTTCTTCGGGGATGAGCGCAATGTTCCGGTCAGCGATTCGGATTCCAACGAGGGACAAGCTCGCGAGGCTCTTCTCAGCAAGGTCGGTATTCCAGAACCGCACATTCATGGCTATGACTTGGGTGCGGTATCCATGGAGCACGCCGCCCAAGCCTATGAAGGCGAGATTCGTGATTTTGCGCCGGAGGGCTTCGACATTCACCTCTTGGGCATGGGACATGAAGGCCACATCAACTCTCTTTTCCCGCACTCGGAGGCAGTCTATGAGGATACGGACTATGCATTTGCTGTCCATGATTCCCCTAAGCCCCCGTCGGAGCGCGTCACGCTGACCTACCCCGCTATCAATCGCTCTCAACGCATTTGGTTCCTTGTCTCCGGTGAGGAGAAGGCCGAAGCTGCGTCCCATCTCGTAGCCGGGGCCGCGGCTGAGGATTGGCCTGCCGCAGGTGCGCGGGGCACCGAAGAGACTCTACTTTTCGTCAGTGAAGACGCCGCACAGCAGCTTTAGCGCCACGGTTCCCCGGTCGCTTGAAGCCTAGGAAAAAATAACGCCGCGTTCCCTCCTCCATGAGAGGAAGCACGCGGCGTTCTGCGTTGTTGTGGCCGTAGGCCAGCTGGCGGTTTTAGCCGCTAAATGCCTGCAGCAGGTTCAGGGCTACGATGCAAGCGAGCCAGATGACCACCATGACCACGGTATAACGGTCGAGGTTCTTTTCAACCACGGTGGAACCAGACAAGTTGGACTGCACACCGCCGCCAAAGAGACTGGAAAGACCGCCGCCCTTACCTTTGTGCAGCAGCACGAAGACAGACATCAGGATTGCGGCAATCACGAGGATGATTTCCAGTGCCAAGATCATGAAATAGTTCCTTGTTTTACGCGTTCGTTCATTTTATGTGGTGGTGACAGCCTATGCCGTCAGCCCACGGAGAAGAGGGCGCCAAAAGCGGGCGCAATAATCCCCGATAATACACCACGTGGCGGGCCAGAAACCATTCCGACCCGCCACGGCTCATGAGCGTGATGCTAGCTGGTATGAGGGCTATGCGCCCTGGGCAGCGTTAGCCGCCAGCTTGGCAAACTCCTCGCCCTTGAGAGAAGCACCGCCAACCAGGCCGCCGTCGACGTCCGGCTTGCCTACGATCTCCGCGATGGAATCCACCTTGACGGAGCCACCGTAGAGAATGCGGATCCCCTCGGCCACCTCATCGCCGCCCAGTTCACGGACGAGCTCGCGAATGGCTGCGCACACTTCCTGCGCGTCCTCAGCGGAAGCAACCTTACCAGTACCGATTGCCCAGACCGGTTCATACGCGATGACGGTCTTAGAGAGGTCCTCGGCAGAAAGGCCTTGCAGGGAGTTGCGGGTTTGGGTGACCACGTAATCCACGTGAGTGCCTGCCTCGCGCACGTTGAGCGGCTCGCCCACGCAGACAATAGGGCTGATGCCGTTAGTCAGAGCTGCAGCGGCCTTCTCAGCAACCAGCTGGTCGGTCTCACCGTGGTACTGACGGCGCTCGGAGTGGCCAACGACTGCCCAGGAGCATCCCAGGGCGGAGAGCATTTTGCCGGACACCTCACCGGTGTATGCGCCGGACTCATGCTTGGAGATGTCCTGTGCGCCGTAGGTGAACTGCAAGTCGTCGCCGTCGACCAGCGTTTGCACAGTGCGGATGTCGGTGAACGGGACCATGAAAGCCACGTCAACCTTCTCGTAGTATTCCTTCGGCAGAGAGAATGCGAACTTCTGCAAGGAACCAATAGCTTCCTTGTGGTCGAGGTTCATCTTCCAGTTACCTGCGATAAGCGGGGTACGTGCCATGATTAGCCTTTCTAAATCAGACTGAGTTGACGGTTTAAGTGCTTAGGCTTCCAGGACCTTGACGCCCGGCAGCTCCTTGCCTTCAAGGAACTCGAGGGAAGCGCCACCACCGGTAGAGATGTGAGAGAAGCCATCTTCATCGAGGCCGAGCAGGCGGACGGAAGCTGCGGAGTCACCGCCGCCAACGACGGTGAAGGAACCGTTCTTAGCGGTGGCGTCGATGATCGACTGTGCCACACCGGCGGTGCCCTTGGAGAAGGCCTCCATCTCAAAGACACCCATTGGGCCGTTCCAGAAGACGGTCTTGGAAGAAGCGATGACCTCGTCGAACTCCTTCACCGACTCCGGGCCGATGTCGAGAGACTGCCAACCCTCCGGAATACCGTCCAGGGCGACGACCTTGTTCTCTGCCTGAGCATCGAACTCGGTTGCAGCAACGAGGTCGACCGGCAGGACAATCTTTTCACCGAAGCGCTCGAGCAGCTCCTTGCAGTTGTCAATCTGGTCTTCTTGCAGCAAAGAGTTCTGGACGTTGTAGCCCTGCGCAGCCAAAAGGGTGTAGCACATGCCGCCGCCAATGATCACCTTGTCGGCCTTGCCGGCAAGCGCTTCGATCACACCGAGCTTGTCGGAAACCTTGGCGCCGCCCAGAACGACCACGTACGGGTGCTCTGGCTTCTCTGCTACCGCAGCCAGGGTTTCCACTTCCTTCTGCACCAGCTTGCCGGCGTATGCTGGCAGGCGCTTGGCGACGTCGTACACAGAGGCCTGTGCGCGGTGAACAACGCCGAAACCATCGGAGACGAAGGCACCGTTGTCCGCAGCCAGGGCGACGAGTTCATCGGCGAAGGCGCCGCGCTCAGCGTCATCCTTGGAGGTCTCGCGCGGATCGAAGCGAACATTCTCCAGGAGGAGAACATCGCCATCGTTGAGGCCGTTGGCGCGCTCGTGAGCGTCTTCACCGCTGACGTCGCCGGCAAGGGCAACGTACTGATCCAGCGCCTCGGAGAGAGCCTCTGCGACTGGCGCGAGGGAGTACTTCGGGTTTACTTCGCCCTTCGGACGCCCCAAGTGTGCCGACAGAATGACCTTCGCTCCCCCCTCAATGAGAGCCTTGATAGTCGGCAGCGAGGCGGTGATGCGGCCAGAGTCGGTGATGTTTCCTTCATCATCAAGCGGGACATTGAAGTCAGAACGAACAAGGACGTGGCGGCCGGAAACGCCTTCTGCGAGCAGATCGTCCAAAGTCTTGAAAGCCATTGTGTTCTCCTTAAAGGTGGGTACTCAAGCTAAAGGTTAATGCTATTCAATTAGAAAGTGTGCCGGAACCTGATTCGCGATGTGCGTGAAAGCGCGTACTCGTTCCTTAAAGACGACTACCGGCCCAGCGCACGCCACATATTCAGAGATAGTAGGCGCGGCGCGTGGGCCGGTATCTAGCCCGCGGTGCTTCCGCAGGCAATCACAGCTTGCTTCACTGTGCTCATTTCAGAGGGCGAAGCTTTAGAGCTTAGAGGCAACCAGGGAGGTGGTGCGCACAAGCTGGCTGGTGTAGCCCCACTCGTTGTCGTACCAGCCGAGGACCTTGACGAAGTTTCCGTTGGAAACCTTGGTCATGCCAGCATCGAAGATGCAGCCGTGGGAATCGGTGATGATGTCGGTGGAGACGATCGGGTCCTCGGTGTAGCCCAGGGTCTCGCCGAACTCGCCAGTGGCGGCTTCCTTGATAGCAGCGTTGATTTCCTCAGCGGTGACGTCGCGGGATGCCTGGAAGGTCAGGTCGGTAGCGGAACCGGTGATGGTAGGAACGCGCATTGCGTAACCGTCCAGCTTGCCCTCCAGCTCCGGCAGAACCAGGGAGACAGCCTTTGCTGCACCAGTGGAAGTCGGAACCATGTTGACGGCTGCGGCGCGGGCGCGGCGCAGGTCGCGGTGCGGAGCATCCTGGATGCGCTGGTCACCGGTGTAGGCGTGGATGGTGGTCATCAGGCCCTTCTCGATGCCGAACTTCTCGTGCAGGACCTTGGCCATCGGTGCCAGGCAGTTGGTGGTGCAGGATGCGGCGGAGATGACATTGTGCTTCTCAGCGTCGTACTCATCGGAGTTAACGCCGTAGACGAAGGTTGCGTCAACGTTCTTGCCCGGTGCAGAGATGATGACCTTCTTGGCGCCGGCCTCGATGTGAGCCTTGGCAGCCTCACCATCGGTGAAGAAACCGGTGGACTCGATGACGATGTCTACGTTGTACTCGCCCCAGTTCAGGTTCTTCGGATCGCGCTCTGCGGAGACTGCAATCTTGTGACCGTTGACGGTGATGGACTCGTCGTCATGCTCGATCTCACCGTCGAAGCGGCCCAGAACCGAGTCGTACTTGAGCAGGTTGGCCAGGGTTGCGTTGTCCGTCAGGTCGTTAACTGCGACGACCTCGAGGTCATTGTTGCCCTGTGCGACTGCACGGAAGAAGTTGCGGCCGATGCGGCCAAATCCGTTGATACCTACGCGAATGGTCACTGTAATGTCTCCTCAAATAATCGAGTGAAGTTCAATTGTGGGGGCTTCCGAGACTTTGTCTTTATAGGCAGTGCGGTGGACCGTTCTTGCGGCACCGTTGCCCTGCCACTTCCGTGACGTGCTCGGTGGTTTTCCCAACACGGCCGATAGTACCCACGGATTTTGCATCCTGCAGTGCGCGTTCAGGTTCCCAACCAAGATGCTCGCACGAAAGGGAAAAGGGGCGTACACTAGATAGACCGCTAGTTACTTAAGACAATCCCCCAAACGCACACACCTGCAGATATGCCCGTTTATGTGGGATTATGTTGGCCCTAAAGAGGGCAAGGTGGGATATCTCACTAAAGCAAAAAAGAGCGGGTGAATCCAAAAATAAACCGGTTATCGCCGGTCATAAATTCACCATCGATAGTCAAAAAATTGCCCCAGACGGTCGCGATGGTGCCCGAACGGGCACAACATTCGACTGCGTCTGGGGCTAAGACGAGAGACTAGGATTCCTCAAAAAGTTCCTCTGTCACTGCCTTCGTCGTATCCGGCACACCAAGTTCCTTCGCGCGCTTATCTGCCATAGAAAGCAGGCGGCGAATACGCCCAGCCACCGCGTCCTTGGTCATCGGCGGATCAGCCAAGCGTCCGAGCTCTTCCAAGGAAGCTTCGCGGTGCTGCACGCGTAGGCGGCCGGCGTCCGCGAGATGTTCCGGGACGTCATCGCCCAAGATAACCATGGCGCGTTCGACGCGAGCCGCAGCTGTAACTGCCGCACGGGCAGAACGGCGTAAGTTGGCGTCATCGAAGTTATCTAGGCGGCGGGAGGTGTCATGGGCTTCGCGTTGGATACGTTTCTTCTCCCACGTCAGTCGAGTCTCTTGGGCCCCCATTCTGGTCAGCAACGCACCAATGGCATCGCCATCACGCACCACGACGCGATCGGCCCCGCGGGTCTCCTTAGTTTTCGCCGCTACACCCAAACGACGCGCGCAGCCTACGAGAGCGAGTGCTGCCTCCTGGCAAGGACAGGTCACCTCCAGCGCTGAAGACCGGCCCGGCTCGGTTAGCGAACCTTGCGCCAAAAAGGCGCCGCGCCAAGCTGCTTCATTATCCGCAACAGAGCCGGAGATTACTTGCGGTGGCAGGCCCACGACTGGGTGACCCGAGCGGGTCACCAACCCCAGGCGCCTAGTCAACTCCTTGGCCCCGGTAGTGATTCGCACCTGTACTCTGCTCTTTTTAGAGGATGCGGCGGGGCCGGCTACGTGGGTGCTCGCAGAAATCGAATACAACTCGTCGAGTGCGGTGACCAAGCGAGTGGCTACGCTCTTCGATTCCAATTCGACCTCGTACATCACCCTATCTCCGGTGATGTGGAGCTCGCCGGCGAACCTGAGGATCGCGGCAACCTCCGCCGCACGAGCGGACTGGCGCGGTACGGACACCGCCGTAAGTTCCTCCTTGACCTGATCGGTCAATGACGCAGACACCTCGTGCCTCCCCTTTCAACTCTTGATGTAACTCACCGCAGAAAGCAGCAGTGGTGCAACTGGCCCTAGAAGGGCCTTGAGCTCGTGCATACACAGCACGCACCACCGCGCCTGTGAAGCGCAGCGACGCTGCGGTGAGCGATGAATGCCACTTAGTCTATCGTGCACTTAGCCGCGGTGAGTGCCCGGGGCACCCGCTGAAGAATCGCGCTGAGCGGCATAGTCGGTATAAAGCTCAGTCAGTACCTGCGCGAGCTTGTTTGGGCAATGCTTGTTGAGAGAATGTCCATTCTCATCGCTCTGGCACACATCGCGGAAGACCGCCGTAGCGCCGAGCACGCTGGCCGCACGCTGCACGAAAACTCGCTCCGACTCATTCGGAAGACCAGAACCATCGACGATTACTTTGTCTACCCGCAGGTTTGGCGCATGCTGCGCTAAGACGTGCAGGTGGCGCTCAGCTGAAAAGCCCTGGGTCTCCCCTGGTTCCGCGGAAAGGTTAAGTACCACAACGCGAAGCGCATCCGAGGACGTAATTGCGTTGACAATCTCCGGCACAAGGACGTGTGGAAGCACCGAGCTAAACCACGATCCCGGGCCCAAGGTGATGAGGTCCGCATCGCGCAGGGCCGCGATGGTTTCCGGATTGGCCTGTGGCTTCTCCGGGATGATCCGGACGCGGCGAACCTGCCCCACGGTGGACGCCACGGCGACTTGGCCGCGGACAGAGCGCATGATGCGGGGATCGTCGTCAAGCCCGGCCACGTCCGCTTCGATATCGAGCGGCAGATTCACAGCCGGCAGCACGCGGCCCGCAGACTGCGTTAGCCGTCCCACCGCGTCAAGCGCCGCTTGGAAGTCCCCCAAGACCTCAGTGAGTCCGGCAATGAGGAGATTACCCACCGCGTGGCCGGCCATGGCGCCGGTGCTTTGGAAGCGGTGCTGCAGCGTTGAGGCCCACATCTGGCCCTCCTCTGAGTCACTCGACAACGCGGCGAGCGCCATGCGCAAATCACCCGGCGGAATAATGTCCATCTCGCGGCGCAGCCGTCCGGAAGAACCGCCGTCATCAGCCACAGTGACGATGGCAGAGATCGCCTCCGCGCCGGTGCGGCGCGCAGCCAAAAGGGTTTGATAAAGACCATGGCCACCGCCCAGGCTAGCCATGTGGGTAGGGAGAGACGTCACGGAAATATTAGCTTTCGGTCATCCAAGGGTAGGGAATGATTTTTTATCTTATCGCACCTAATCCCGGGCGATGTCACGGTGCAGTGTGCTCACATCCAGATCCGCGCGCTCCCTGAGACGGCGAGCAATCTCCTCCGTAACGGCCACAGATCGGTGATGCCCACCGGTGCACCCGATGCCTACGGTAATGAAGTTCTTGCCCTCGTGCCGGTAGCCGGCAAGCATCGAGTCAAGCATGGTGATGAAGTGATCAATGAAGGGTTTAGCGGCGTCCTGGGAGAGGACGTAGTCTGCGACCGGTTCATCAGTACCGCGGTACCCCCGCAATTCGGGCACCCAATAAGGATTGGGAAGGAAGCGGACATCGACGACAAGATCTGCGTCACGCGGGGAGCCATGCTTGAAGCCGAAGGACTCTAACGTGACGTGCTGTAGCTCATGACCCATCTCGCCGAAAGAGGCCTCGATCGCGCGGCGCAGGTCGTGGACAGACAGATTGGTCGTATCAATGATGATATCCGCGCGGTCACGGATGGACTGTACTGCTGCGCGCTCGCGCTGAATGCCCGCCTTGAGGGTTTCCCCGTCCTGCAGCGGGTGCGTACGACGAACTGAATCGAAGCGGCGAATGAGCACATCATCCCGCGCGTCGAGGAAAAGCAGTGTCGGTTTCATGTCTAACTGCTCGAGTTCATCAAGAGTTTCTGCCAAGGAACCCGGGAACAAGCGGGAGCGCACATCGGTCACCGCGGCAATTTTAGAAACCGGGGATTCCGGGCTCGCGCACAACTTGAGTAGGTCAACGATTGCCTTGGGGGGAATGTTGTGGGCTACGTAATAGCCTTTATCCTCCAGCACTTTAGCCGCCGACGTCAGGCCACCGCCTGACATGCCGGTGATCAAAATGGGTGGGGAATCAAACAGCGTCATGGCTTCCATTCTTACCACCTATTTAAAGTCCTCGGTGGGAATTATCTCGACAGCCAAGCCTTCTTAGGAAGCGTGAAGATGATCAAATACTGTTTGCGCTAACTTCGGCCCGAAACCCTTGACCTCAGCAATCTCTTCCACGCTGGCTTCTTTGAGCTTCTTCACCGAGCCGAAGTGCTTGACCAGGTCAGTACGACGCTGGGGCCCCAAGCCCGGAACGGCATCAAGAACCGATGAGCGCATACGCTTCGAGCGCTGCTGGCGGTGATAGGAAATGGCGACACGGTGGGCTTCATCACGGAGGTGCTGGAGCAAGAAGAGCGCCTGAGAATTGCGGGGCAAAATCACCGGTTCATCATCACCCGGAACCCACACTTCTTCTAGGCGCTTCGCCAGACCGATGAGGGTTACGTCCACGATGCCGAGTTCGTCGAAAACTGCCTGCGCCGCAGCCACCTGCGGTGCGCCTCCATCCACAATGAAAAGCTGCGGTGGGTAGGAGCTACGTTTGGTCTGGCTCGCCGCCTCTTCGTGCACCATCTCTTCGGCGAAGGTAGTGTTCTCCAGTTCCTCGTCCGGAACCGCTCGCTTGTCATCGTGGTGATGCTTGAAGCGGCGGCGAGTCACCTCAGCGATGGAACCGACATCGTTGGAGCGTCCATCACCCGCAGCCTCCTTGATGCGGTAGCGGCGGTAATCAGACTTGCGTGGCAGGCCATCTTCGAAGACCACCAAGGAAGCCACGACATCGGTACCTTGAATGTGCGAGATATCCGTACACTCAATGCGCAGCGGCGCGGAATCCATGCCTAGCGCCTCCTGCAGCTCCTGGAGTGCTGCGGACCGGGCAGTCAGATCGCCCACGCGCTTGAGCTTGTGCTGTTTCAGTTGCTCCTTGGCATTCCTCTCGACGGTCTCCATCAGTGCGCGCTTGTCGCCGCGCTGCGGGACGCGCAAGTCAATCTGGGAGCCTCGCAACTCCTCGAGAACAATCTTGACTTCGTCAGCTTCATCTGGAAGGGCTTGGACCAGAATCTCGCGAGGAATGGCGTTACCCTGCCGTGTGTCGGCATGGGATTCTTGGTCCACTCCCCTGCGTTCCAACTTGGCGTCCTCGGCAGCCTCTTGGCGCTGACGCTCGACGGCATCCGAATAGAACTGGATGAGGAAGTTCTGGATCAGTGCCGGCAGACCCGGATCTGCTTGGCCCTCCTCCACCACGTCTGTCGTTGCCTGATCACCAGAGCGCTCGACCACCCAACCACGCTGACCGCGGATGCGGCCCGAACGTACGTGGAAAATCTGCACCGCCGCTTCAAGTTCATCGGAGCTAAACGCGATGAGGTCTGCATCCGTCCCATCGGACAGAACCACGGCTTGCTGCTCCATCAATTTGTCTATCGCGCCGAGGTCATCGCGCAGGCGTGCTGCCAACTCGAACTCTAGGTTCTCCGCCGCCTCCTCCATGCGCTGAGTTATCCTCTTGCGCACCGGGGCGGTATTGCCATTCATGAAGCTGATGAGCTGGTTGACCGTCTCGCGGTGTTCCTCGGGGCTGACGCGGCCAATGCAGGGAGCATCGCACTTGCCGATGTAGCCCAAAAGACACGGCCGTCCTAAGCGCTCGTGACGGTTATACACACCCTTGGCGCACGTGCGCATGGGAAAGATTCGAGTCAGAAGATCGAGGGATTCGCGCACCGCCCAGGCATGGGAATAAGGGCCGAAATAACGCACTCCTTTGCGGCGTGGGCCGCGATAGAAGAACGCACGCGGGACGGTCTCCCCCACAGATACCGCGAGCATAGGGTAGGTTTTATCGTCGCGGTACATGACGTTGAAACGTGGATCGAAGCGCTTGATCCACGTGTACTCCAACTGCAGTGCTTCCACCTCGCTGGCCACCACAGTCCATTCGACTGAGGCCGCAGTCAGAACCATCTGGCGGGTTCGCGGGTGCAGTTGGGTGATGTCCTGGAAGTAGTTTGATAGCCGCGCGCGCAGGTTCTTCGCCTTGCCCACATAGATGACGCGGCGGTTCTCATCGCGGAACTTATAAACGCCCGGATCCGTGGGGATGCTTCCGGGCGCGGGGCGGTACTCAGAGGGATCAGCCACTAGTCATCCTGCGGCATGTAGCGGGCTTCCAGGTCACGGAAAGAGCGGACCTTGGTGATGACGTTCTGCTTATCACCTGACTGCAGGGCCCAAACCGGCACGTATTCGAAGTCAGGCAGCTCAATACGCGCCATGCGTGATCCCTCAGGGAAAGATAGGCCGTAGATGACCTGCCACGGGTAGAAGCGGGTTCCTAGAATGTTGCGGATCTCTACCCCATCAGAGTTCGCGCGGAGTCGCGGCCGAGTCAATGCCAACCACGACAGGATCGAAATCACCACGCCCACCCCGGGGAAAGCGAACTTATCAATAGTCGTCACCGTTGCGCCGGTAAAAGACAAGCCCACAGTGAAGCCCATAAATAAGTGCGCTGCCATGACGAGGATGATCCAGATGATCGCCACCTTGCGCAGGTAAGGCGACGTCGCTTCATATTCCCAAGGCTTGGATGAGGTCTGGGCAAAAGGATCAGCGCTGGTATAGGCCAACAACTGCTCCTCGCTCATGCGCGGTGCGCCCCCCGCAGAGCTCGATGCGGCTGGCCGCAAGGATTGCGAGGACGAATTGGCGTGAGCTGACTGTTCCCGCTCTTCATGGCCCAAGGGCACCTGTGGGTCCGTCATCGAGTTTTCCATCTCCTCATCACTCCGCTGAGGCAGGCCACGGCTCTGTGCTGATATGCAGGGCGCCGTGGTTGCGCGTGGCAGCCTACTTTAGGTTTGACTCGTCCAGTGTACGCAAGGTGTGCACGGTTTCTAAAGCTGCCTGCATGGCCTCTGCACCTTTATCTTCTGCGGAGTCTGCAAAGCCAGCGCGATCAACTGCTTGATCATAGTCGTTGACGGTGAGCACACCATTAGCCACCGGAGTGGATTCATCGAGCGCGATGCGGGTCAGCCCCTGGGTGACGGAATCACACACATAATCAAAGTGCGGAGTACCGCCACGGACAACACAGCCCAGTGCCACCACGGCGTCATGCGTGCGCGCCGCGGCCTGGACCACTACGGGGAGCTCCAAAGCGCCCACAACGCGCAGCGGGGTCACAACGGCACCGGCTGCTTCAGCGGTCTCCAGTGCGCGACGATGCAGCTGATCACAAATCTCGGCGTTCCACGTGGCGGTGACAACCGCGACGCGGAGTCCTTCACCCGAGACATTCTTCGGGGTTGGCAAGCCTTCCTTGCTCATTGGGTGCTCCTTTGTTTTAGTTTTCAGCTCGATTTTCCGGCTTAATGCCTTACGAGTGCTTCTGGTCCCATTCGGCGACCTGTGGCAGATCATGCCCCATCCGGTCGCGCTTCGTGCGCAGATAGCTGATGTTCTCCGCCGTCGCGGGGGTAGCCAACGCGGTGCGTGCGGTGGCATCAATGCCAAAGCCCTGTAGACCCTCGCCCTTGTGCGGGTTATTGGTCAAGAGGTTCACGGACTTCACGCCTACATCCCGCAGGATTTGGCCGGCCACGGAATACTCGCGGGCATCTTCGGGCAGGCCCTGCTCCACGTTGGCATCAACGGTGTCCATTCCCTTGTCCTGCAGGCGATAGGCTTTGAGTTTATTCACTAAACCGATGCCGCGGCCTTCCTGTCCGCGCAGGTAGATGACGATCCCGCGTCCTGCTTCTTGCACCGCACGAAGGGATTCCTGCAGCTGCGGCCCACAGTCACAGCGCTGAGAGGCAAAGACGTCCCCTGTAAGGCACTCAGAGTGGACACGAACGGGCACATCCTCCGCACCGCTATAACTCTCCACGTCACCGACGAAGAGGGCGATGTGCTCGCGCTTATCGACGTCACTCGAATAGCCCACCGCGCGGAACTCGCCGTACTCGGTGGGCAGGCGGGTTTCTACCTCGCGGCGGACCTGTTGTTCGTTGTGACGACGCCACTCGATGAGCTGCTCGATGGAAATCATCGTCAGCCCGTGAGCGTCGGCAAAGCGACGCAGCTCCGGCGAGCGGGCCATGTCCGTGGGGTCCTCTTCGGAGACGATTTCACACAGCACGCCGGCAGGGCGCAGACCGGCCAGCCGGGCCAGGTCGATGGCAGCTTCCGTATGCCCATCGCGTTCGAGCACACCATTCGGGCGGGCAGCGAGCGGGACCACGTGGCCAGGGCGTGTGAACTCCGACGGTTCAGAGGAAGGATCAGCCAAGCGCCGAATGGTGTCGCAGCGCGAGGTGGCGGAGATACCCGTCGAGCCATTAGCCAAGTCCACGGTCACGGTGTAGGCGGTCTGGCGCACGTCCTGGTTAACCGCCAGCATTGGAGGTAGGTTCAACCGCTCACAGTCTTCCGGGAGCAGCGGCGCGCAAATGTAGCCGGAGCTATAGCGCACCATAAAGGCCACAAGCTCCGGGGTGGCGAGCTCAGCGGCGAAGATGAGGTCGCCTTCGTTCTCGCGGTCCTCATTATCTATGACGACGACTGCCTTGCCGGCCGCGATGTCGGCGATGGCTTGGTCGACGCTATCTAAACTAAAAGCTGAATCTGCAGCGCTCATAAGGACTAACTCTATCCCTCTGTTCCCGCGCCGTGGGCGTTAGGGTGAACCATTTTCTCCACATACTTGGCAACCACGTCTACCTCGAGATTTACTCGGGCGCCTGGCTTCATGGAACCAAAGACGGTATCGCGCAGGGTGGTGGGAATGAGTGAGACTTCAAAGAAGGCTTCCGCACCGGGCTCTTCCTGTCCAACTGACAAAGCCGATACCGTCAGGGAGGTCCCCTGCACCGCGATGGAGCCCTTTTCCACCACGTAGCGCGCCAGCTCAGCCGGCAGACTAAAGCGCAATACCTCCCAGTGCTCTGAAGGCGTGCGGGACAGCAACGTCCCGGTGCCATCGACGTGGCCCTGCACAATATGGCCGCCCAAACGCGTCGTCGGGAGCACCGCACGCTCGAGGTTAACCGGCGAGCCCTCCGCGAGCTCGCCGAGAGAGCTACGGTTTAAGGATTCCTTCATGACATCGGCGATGAAGGTCCCTTCTCCTAACTCAGCCACGGTCAGGCACACGCCGTTGACCGCGATGGAATCACCTAGTTGCGCGTCATTCAATACGGTAGATGCCGCAATACCCAACCGCACGGCATCACCCTGCGGTTCGACGCTATCGACGTGACCGATCTCCTCAACGAGTCCGGTAAACATAGACCGCACTTCCCTTTCTTTTTAACACTCTAAATCTTCTAGTCCTTGAATCTTCTACCCATTGAAAGCTTGCCAGCTTTCAATGTTTCCCAGCTTTCAAAGCTTTTCATCCTTGCGATATTCCACAAGCAGGTCCTCGCCGAGCTCGGTAACCGCGCAACGCCGCCATCTTTGGGCGCGGGCCAAGTTCGACGACACAGCACTGGTGAGAACACCCCTGCCTTCACCGAGGATGACATTTCCTATATAAGCCTGGATCCGGTCGACACAACCTAGCTCCATGAAGCTTGTTGCGAGCCCCGCGCCGCCTTCGACGAGAATATCTCGGGCACCCGTGGCATATAGCTCATCTAGGGCCTCCTGTGGAGAGGCATAGTGCTCAAAACCTAGTCTCTCAAGGTTGGTTTGTCCTCCTTGAGACACATCCCGGGAGCCGATGACAACACGCCGCGGTTGCTGCGGGCGCAAGGAACCATCCGCACAGCGCGCCGTCAAAGACGGGTTATCCGCTAAGGCTGTGCCAGTTCCGATAAGGATGGCATCGCGCTGAGCTCGGTCACGGTGCACATGCTCGCGGGCCTGCTCCCCCGTGATCCACTGGCTGCTGCCATCCACTGCGGCGGTGAAACCATCCAGGCTCTGTGCGAACTTCAACGTGACGTGCGGGCGACCGAGTGCAACGGCGCACAGCCACGGCTCCAGCGCATCTGCTCCTTCTGCCGGTTCCGAGAGCTGTCCCACGGTGATGCCGGCGCGACGCAGAGTGGTTGACCCTCCCCCAGCTTGCGGGGTGGGGTCCGGGTGGAAGTAGTAGACAGCGGATACGGACGCATCGATAAGCGCCTGCGCGCAGGGACCAGTACGGCCCGTGTGATTGCAGGGCTCCAAGGTGACCACCGCGGTTCCACCGCGTGCCTTGTCCCCCGCATCGCGCAGCGCCATGACTTCAGCATGCGGTCCGCCCGGGGGCTGGGTTGCGCCGACGCCAACCACCTGCCCAGCGGAATCAAGGATGACTGCTCCCACCGGTGGGTTTGGGCTCGTTGTACCGCGCACCTGCTCGCCGGCCTCCATGGCTAGGCGTAACGCTTGCGCAAGGACAGCAGAATCGTGGCGTGGGTTCACAGCGTAGCCAATCGGCGCAGCTCCTCGATGGCCGCCGCCTTATCCGCCTGCTTGTAAATGGCTGATCCCGCCACGAAGGCATCGCAGCCCGCCTCGGCGGCGGAGCGGATCGTCTCGGCAGAAATGCCGCCATCGATTTCGATGAGGACGTCGAGGCCGCGCTCGTCAATGGCCGCACGCAAGGTGCGAACCTTGTCCAACTGATCCGGCATGAAGCTCTGACCACCAAAGCCAGGCTCAACAGACATGACGAGAACCTCGTCGAAGTGCTCCAAGGCATCCAGCCAGGGCTCAATCGGGGTGCCTGGCTTGATGGAGAAGCCCGCGCGCACCCCTAGGTCACGGATCTTGCGGGCCAAGGCGATGGCCGCTTCCTTATCGGCCACGGCCTCGACGTGGAAGATGATGCAATCAGCCCCGGCCTTGGCGTAGGTTTCCACCCACTTCTCCGGCTCCTCGATCATGAGGTGAACGTCGAGGGTCTGCGAGGTAATCCCGTCCACCGTCGCCGTAATATCCGGGCCGAAGGACAAGTTGGGCACAAAGTGACCATCCATGATGTCAACGTGGATCCAATCCGCGTTGGCCACGGCCTGAACCTCCTCACCCAAGCGGGTGAAATCAGCGGCCAGAATGGATGGGGAAATGATGGGACCAGACGAGTGTGCAGACATGACACTCAGCCTAGTCCCTCACGGGGCGCTAGTCCGCTACTCGGCGGAGGACGGCGAAAAACATTGCATCTGTTCCGTGGCGGTGCGGCCACATTTGGGCGGAGAGCTCGCTGCCGAGGTCTCCCATTTCCGGCAGCACCTCCCGCGCATCCAGCTCCTCGATACGCGCCTCTGTCCCAGCTCCATGGCGCTCCAAGGCCGCATCCACAATGCCTCGGGTCTCTCGCAGATCGGGCGAGCAGGTGGAGTACACCACAACACCACCGGGACGAACGAGCTCTAATGCGGATTCGAGGAGCTCGCTCTGGAGTTTGTTGAGCTCCGCAATATCGGACTCGGCCTTGCGCCAGCGAGCCTCTGGGCGGCGACGGAGCGCACCCAGGCCGGAACAGGGGGCGTCGACAAGCACGCGGTCGAAGCCTGCACCGAGACCCGGCGCACGACCATCCGCCCGATGCACGCGGACAGGTAGGTCTCCCACGGTCTTTTCCACCAAGGTAGCGCGGTGCGGAGAGACTTCTACGGCATCGACTTCCGCCCCCTCAATGCGGGCGATGGCACCCATCAAGGCAGCCTTGCCACCGGGGCCCGCACACAGGTCCAACCAGCGTCCGGTGTCGTCGCCGATGAGTTCAGCTTCCGTCACTGCGCGTGCGATCAGCTGTGATCCTTCGTCCTGGACCGCTGCCAACTTCTGACGGACGGGCTCTAGCGAGCCCGGGTCACCCTGCTCAAGATACACCGCATAAGGCGAATAACGCCCTTCCTCACAACCGGTAATGAGCGCAAGCTCTTCCGCAGAGATTTCGCCGGGCCGCGCTACCAAATGCACCAGAGGCCGCTCAGAATCCGCTTCGAGTGCGCGTTCCAACTCCGCTGTCTGTTCGGCGTTGAGCTTGCTCTCACCAGCGGCGTCCAGCAGGCCCAAGGCGCGTCCGAAAGAGCGGGCAATCCACTCCGGGTGGGCATGGCGGAAGGCCACAGCCGCGACCTCTTCCTTTGGAGCAAGCTTGTCTAGCCACCCTTGCGCAGGTGTGCGGGTGATGGTGCGCATAATGCCGTTGGCAAAGCCCTTGGCCTTTTCGTGGCCAGCTGCCTCCACGAGGCGGACGGTGGTATCGACCGCAGCATGCGCTTCAACGCGGGTGTACAGCACTTGGTAGGTGCCCATTCGCAAGGCGATGAGAACGTCAGGTGCAATGGCCTCTAGGCCGCGCGAAGCGCACTCGGCGATAACCGCATCAAGCACGCCTTCGCTGCGCAGCGTGCCGTAGGTGAGTTCCGTCGAGAAGGCTGCATCACGGCCGCTAAGGTTGTTCGCACTTACTACCTTTGGCAGCGTGAGGTTGGCAAAAGCATCATCGGCCTCTACACGCTGCAACACCTCGAAAGCCACCGCGCGTGGGACATCCACTCCGCAGCGCCGCGCTGCGGACATGAAGGACGCTGGCTGTCGGTCCCGGCGGCTGTGCTGGCGCTGTCCGCCTCGATTCTCTCGCTTTCCTTTAGTCTGGCGGTTAGTACCGCCACGTGCGGTTCTGCGTCCACCGCTGCGTTGCTGTTCGGCGCGCTCGGTGCGAGCTGCCGGATCACCGGACTTGCTGCGGGATCGGAAACCTCCACTCATGAAAACTTCACCTCATCCTGGCCGCCCTCTGCTGCTTGGGAAGCCCGGCTAGAAAGCCCGCGGCCCCAGTCGGCGGCATTCATCATCTTTTTGCCGGGCGGTTGGATCTGGCCTAGGCGCACCGGGGCGCTTCCGGTACCGACCATTACCTCCTTCTTCGCCACGTGTACTTCGCCCGGTTGCAGCGAAGTCAACGCGGTGGTGTCTGGCAACTCCTCTAGTTCTGCTGGCTCCACGATGCTGACCGGGCCTACCTTTAAGCGCGACTCCCCCAATAGGGTCCACGCGCCCGGCCCTGGAGTATGCGCACGGATATGGCGATCGACAACATCGGCCTGCGCGGTCCAATCGATTCGGGCGTCTTCCGTGGAAATCTTGTGCGCGTAGGTGGCCTCACCCGCCTGCGGCTGCGGGGTGATGCTGCCATCTTCCAAACCATTCATCGTCTCGACGAGCAGATCACCGCCGGCATACGCCAAGCGCGTCAGCAGGTCATCCGCGGTATCAGTGGGCCGGATTGTCTCTTCCATGGTGGCCAAGATATCCCCGGTGTCCAGGCCTCGATCAATCCGGAAGGTTGTAGCACCCGTTCGCTCATCTCCCGCAGCAATAGCAGCCTGCACTGGGGCAGCGCCACGCCACGCTGGGAGAAGGGAAAAGTGAAGGTTGACCCAGCCGTGCTTGGGAAGGCTCAAGAGGTCCTCGGTGATCAGGTTTCCGTAGGCGACCACTGGAATGGACTCGGGGGCGATCTCTGCTAGCCGTGCACGCAATGCATCGCCGTCCTCGGTGCCCTGCTTGAGGGTGGTCGGCGTGAGCACCTCGATGCCGTGTTCCTCAGCTAAGGCTTTCACGGGGCTCGGATGGACGCTGCGTCCACGACCACGGCGGGCGTCGGGCCGAGTGATGACTGCGGCTACCTCATGATGGGACTCGATAAGCTTCTGCAAAGCCACAACAGCGGGCTCGGGGGTTCCGGCGAAAATAATGCGCACTGTGAAGGCAGGCCTTTCTTAGTTCACGTTGTTTGGGTTCTAGGTTTTAATCGATGTGGGGCCGCGCTGGCGTCAGAGCGTGCGCGCGGCTATGAGTTAAACCACTCCGCTTGGCGGATGGTCTTCATAGATTCCTTGCGCAGTTCGTCGCTCAGGCGCTGGAGGAACAAGACACCGTCCAGGTGATCTGTTTCGTGCTGTGTGCAACGCGCCATCAGCCCCGAAGCCAACATCGATACAGGTCGGCCCTGCGGGTCGTAGCCGCGCAGACGCACCGTGGAGAATCTTTCGGTGGGCTGCGAAATACCTGGGATGGACAGGCAGCCCTCAGTTCCTAACTGCATGTCCTCCCCTACCGCTTCCCACTCTGGGTTGATTACCGCACCGCGCAGGCCGCTTTGAAAGTGTGAGCAATCGAAGACGAAGATGCGCTTGGTCACACCAATCTGGTTGGCGGCTAATCCGACTCCCCCAGCATCTTCCATGGTTTCCAGCATGTCCTGGGCCAAGCTTTCCAGTGACGGCCCGAACTCGGTGATTTCCTCGGCACGGGTGGTCAGGACCGGATCGCCATAAAGGCGAACCTCGCGCACAGTCATAGTGGTACTCCTCGAGGGCTAAACAGTGTGTCGGCTACCGAGAATAGTTCACCTCCAGCAGCGCGCGCCCGCCAGGGGTGAAAAGAACGCAGCCCTTAACCGATGTTGATTGGGTCCACGGTGATGCGCAGTGGCAACACATCCTTGCGTGCACTGCGCACGGAATTAGCCCTTCTCAAAGCCTGACCGAGCTCTGAACGCGGACCTAGTGGGGTACGAATCAATAGCCGCTGCGGCTCACCGCCGCGCTCATGATCATAGTCACCTGGCAGGCTCACTCCCGGCGGCAACGGGACGGGCCCGAGAAGCTCCGCATGTTCCGGCAGTTCCGCCAACTCCAAAAATGCATCGAGGGAGGCATCGGCGCCGTCGACGGCCGCCATATGCACAGCAGGTGGAAAGCGTACCTCGCGGCGTGCCTGCAATTCCGCTGCTGCAGCTCCCACCATGTCCCAGCGGCTCAAGAAGCCCACGAGTGGCAGTTGCTCATCGGCAGCAACGATCACCGCACCGCCGTCGCGTGCCGGCGCGACGAGAGTCGCAGCAGCCGCCCACTTGGCCAAAGTGTCCTCCGTGGCTCGCAGATCCTGGCGGCCCAGCAGCGCCCCGGTTTCCACCAAGAGGGCGGCGCCGTAGTGCCCACCCTCCGCGATGCGCGGTTCCGCGCCCGGTGTAGCGATAACCAGCGCGGGACCGGTAGGGATCTCATCGAGAATGGTGGATCCGCCCGACTGAATCACTCGGGTGTTGGGAAATGCGCGGCCCATCTCCTCCGCCGTGCGTTCCGAACCCAGCACGATGGCGCGCAGCCGCGGCGAGCCGCATTCGGAGCACCGATAATGAGCGTCAACGCGCCCACACCACCGGCACGTCGGCAGCGCAGCCGAATCTGTCGATTCATCCCTCGAAGCACCAGCGGAAGGCAGACCCAAGGGGCCATTGCAATGACGGCAACGCGCCGGGGACGCGCAGTGCCCACAAGCCAAAATCGGCGCATAACCTTTACGCGGGACCTGTACGAGAACGGGCTCACCGCGGTCGAGCGCCGCACGTGTGGCCTGAAATGCCGGGCCGCTGACAGCCGTCGTCCCGCCCTGCATGTGGCGGGCCAGATTAATCCCGTACGCACCCACCGCAAGGATGTTGGGGCGCCTCTTCTCCAGCGCTGTGTCGCTAGGTAAAAGATCGTGGGCCCACCCCGATTCAACAAGCAACTGGGCTTCTGCGGTGCGCGCATGGCCGGCGAGGACAAGGCTGCAGCCTTCCTGTGCCGAGCGGGTGCTAAGCACCTCCCTCGAATGGGCATAGGGCTTGAGGTTATCCACCAAATTATCGTCGCCGTCATTGAGGACAACGGCCAGCTTGAGGCCCTTGACTGGGGCAAAGGCTGCGGAGCGAGTACCGATGACGATCCGTGCTTGACCAGTTAAGGCGGAAAGATAGCGACGATAACGGGCCTGGGGCCCAGTACTGTGCGCGAGGACAGTGATTTGTTTGGCAGAAACGTGACGGCGAAACGCCGCCTCTAGGCAATCCAAGTCACGCTGATCGGGGACGACCATGAGCACGCCCCCGCCCTGCAGGGCCACGCTGGTTCCAAGGGCTGCCAAAGCACCGGCCCAGTCTTCCCCGGGTGCTATCTGCCAGGCTGCCCGGGCAATGTGCCCGGACAAGATCGAATCTACGAAGGACTCCCCGTGCTGGTAGCCCGACCACGCGGAAAGATCCGGATACTCGGCAGTGCCAAGTTCCTCCCACGGCGTATCCACGTCTGCTTCTTCGGCCTTGGCGTGGCGCGCCGGGATCGCGGTGCGAATGATGTCGGAGCGCACGCCGCCATAACGAGCCGCGAGGGATTCGATGAGCGCTGACATTGTCGGGGTGTACACCGCATAAGGAGAAATGACGCGATCAATATAACGAAGCGAACCCGCATAGTCGGAATCGCTAGCCCGCGACAACAAGATGGCGTCAACCAGACGACCATTGAAGCGGATGCGCACCCGCACTCCGGGCTGAGCAGCCTGTGAATCCGATTCATCAATGAGGTAGTCGAATTCTCGGTCCAAGTGGGCCACCCCTAACAAAGGCAACACCCGCGCGACCGGTTGTTGGGCGGCGGGTGTCTTCTTGGGCATAGGGCCCGATTCTACAGGCCGGCGGCGCGACGCAGGCTGTCGGCTCGCGAGGTGTCCTCCCACGGCAGATCGACATCGGTACGCCCGAAGTGTCCATAGGCTGCAGTCTGACGATAGATTGGACGCTGCAGGTCGAGCTCGCGAATAATCGCGGCCGGGCGCAGGTCGAAGACCTTATTCACCGCTGCCTGAATGTCAGCGTCGCTCAAGCCCTCGTGGGCAGTGCCGAAGGTCTCCACATACAGGCCGACCGGCTTTGCACGTCCAATGGCGTAGGCAACCTGCACCTCGGCACGGTCAGCCAGGCCAGCGGCCACGATATTCTTAGCCACCCAGCGCATAGCATAAGCCGCGGAACGGTCCACCTTGCTTGGGTCTTTACCGGAGAACGCACCGCCACCGTGGCGGGCCATGCCACCGTAGGTATCCACGATGATCTTGCGGCCGGTCAAGCCCGCATCACCCATGGGCCCGCCCAGAATGAAGGAGCCGGATGGGTTGATGAGAAGCTCAGTATCTTCGGTGTAGTACTGGCCCAATTCAGCATCGTTCACGACCCACTCGACGACATGGGTGCGAAGTTGCTCGGCCAACCACTCCTGGGTCACATCCGGATCATGCTGCGTGGAGATCACGATCGTCTCCAAGCGCGTCGGCACATCATTTTCGTCGTAAGCGAAGGTGACCTGAGTCTTTCCGTCGGGACGGAGCGAAGGCACGATACCTTCCTTGCGGACGTGGGTAAGACGGCGCGAAAGGTGGTGAGCCGTCGAAATCGGCAGCGGCATAAACTCTGGAGTTTCATTCGTTGCGTAGCCAAACATGAGGCCCTGATCACCAGCGCCATACTGGTCATCATCCTCAAACGTCCCCGAACGTACCTCTGTGGAGGCGTCGACGCCGGCCCCGATCTCCTGGGACTGTTCACCAATGGCCACGTTGACGCCACAGGTGTGGCCATCAAAGCCCACATCGGAAGAGGTAAAACCGATCTCTACAAGGGTCTTGCGGACGATCTGTGGGATTTCAACATAACCGGAGGTGCGCACCTCGCCCACGACGTGGACTTGGCCCGTCGTCACGAGAGTCTCCACAGCGACGTGGGCGTCAGGATCTTCCTCCAGGAGGGCGTCAAGAATGGCGTCTGAGATCGCGTCACAAATCTTATCCGGATGACCTTCTGTCACGGATTCGCTAGTAAAAAGGCGCACCGCCTGAGCAGCTTTATCAGTCACAAATCTTCCTTAAACTAATTCCGCGCGCCGTGGGCAGGACTTCGCCTCACCCACGCCTCGGCTGTTAACACCGCCCCATCGTAGACCAAGCGGTCTACAACTGCAAGAACGAGCGCTACTTTTCCAACATTTCATTCACCACATCAAGAATCTGTGCGGCCACAACTTGCTTTGAGCCCGGGGCAACCACCACTGGGTCGGAAGAGCGACGAAGGATCCACCCGGCACTCGTGGCTTGGCCAAAGACCTTGCCCTCTCCGACCTCATTAGCCATGAGCACATCACAGCCCTTCTTCACAAACTTCTGCTGGGCATACTCAAGCACGCTAGTAGTCTCATCACCAGTCTCCGCAGCAAAGCCAACGATGATTGCCTCGCGCTTAACTTCACCATTCTCACGCCGCTGCACCAGACCCTTGAGTATGTCCGGGTTCTCCACGACCTCAAGGCTGGCCAAGTCCTCGTCTGCTGCGCCCTTCTTCATCTTCGAATCCGCCACGGACGCGGGACGGTAGTCGGCAACAGCCGCGGCCATGATAATGATGTCGGCATCGGCAGCTTCGCTATTCATCGCCTCCTGCATATCCCGCGTCGATGTCACGCGCACCACGGAAGCGCCTGCAGGGATGGGAAGCGCTTCAGTGCTTCCAGCAACAATAGTGACATCCGCCCCGCGTTGCGCAGCGATCTCCGCCAAGGCAAAACCCTGGCGTCCAGAAGAACGGTTGCCAAGGTACCGCACTGGATCGAGGTTCTCTTGGGTACCTCCGGCAGAGATCACAACCTTCCGGCCCTGCCAATCATGCTTCACGCGATGCCCCGCGATAATCGTACGAGCAAACTCCGCTATCTGCTCTGGTTCCGGCAGGCGGCCGGCACCCGTATCGGTGCCGGTGAGTCGGCCATGCGCCGGCTCCATCACGGTGATACCGCGCCGGCGGAGCGTTGCCACATTGTCCTGGGTTGCCGGGTTCAGCCACATCTCCGTGTGCATGGCGGGGGCAATGATGACGGGGCACGTAGCAACCAGCACGGAAGCGCTCAAAAGATCATCGGCGCGGCCACAGGCCAACCGGGCGATAAGATCCGCGGTGGCAGGAGCGATGACGACTGCATCAGCCTGCTGCCCCAAGGAAACGTGTTGGACCTCATCCACGGCATCAAAGACGGTTGTGGAGACCGGGTGTCCTGACAAAGCTTCGAAGGTGGCCGCCCCAACGAAGTTCAATGCGGCCTCCGTGGGAACGACGCGGACATCATCGCCCTGTTCTTTAAAATCCCGAATAAGGTGACACGCCTTATAGGCAGCAATGCCGCCTGCCACGCCGATAAGGATTTGGCGGCCTCCTGCGGGCTTGGTCGACGCAGGTCTCAACTCTGAACTATCTGGGGTTTTCTGTACGTCCTTCACTCGGCCGATAGTACCCAAGACACAGCAAACCCACCGAAGCGCCTAGAGAGACACTTGGGTGGGTTTAGATTCAGAATGGCGCTAAGGCACTTTAAGAAGCTGCCTTGTTGCCTTCACGATGAGCAGGCTAGTTGCCTTCCTCGTGGTCCAGCAGGCCAGCGTCAATCTCGCGGAGGGCGATGGACAGCGGCTTCTCACCCGGTTCCGGGGTTACCAGTGGTCCGACGAACTCGAAGACGCCTTCATCCTGTTCCTGGTAGTAGCTGTTGATCTGGCGTGCGCGCTTCGCAGCGAAAATCACCAGAGCGTACTTGGACGAGACCTTGCCCAGCAGTTCATCAATCGGCGGATCGGTAATACCCGTCGGCGGATCGAATACTGGCTCCGGCTTCACGGCCTCAGAATTGGCAGGTGTGGTCACGTTGGTCACATGCACCTTTACTGTTGGTAGATGGTCAAAATCGTGGTCTATCCACGCAGGATAGCACTAATTGCAGCAACGGCCTCATCGAGATCTTCATTCACAACGATGTGGTCGAATTCCTTTTGCGCGGCAAGTTCCGTCTCTGCAGTATGCAGTCTGCGGTCAATGACATCCTGCGGTTCGGTCCCGCGCCCAGTTAGGCGCTCAACCAGAACTTCCCAGGATGGTGGGGCGAGAAACACGGTTTCCGCCTCCGGCATCGCCGCCTTCACGTTGCGGGCGCCTGCAAGATCAACCTCCACCAACACCGGACGGCCGGCCACCATCGCTTCCTGCACCGGCTGAGCCGGCGTCCCGGAGCGCTGCAAACCACCGTGGATCTCAGCCCATTCGAGCATGTCACCGGCATCAATATGTTCTTGGAAAGCCTCCGGGGAGACGAAGAAGTAATCCACCCCATCAGTCTCGCCGGGGCGGGGTTGGCGCGTCGTCATTGAGACGCTGAAGTAGAGGTTGTCAACATCATCACGCAGGCGCGAAACCACAGTGGACTTACCCACAGCGGACGGCCCGGCCAGAACGACCAGGCGCCCGCGTGCAGTTTCGTCAGCCATTGTGCTAATTACTCGCCGTAGCCGAAACGCTCGAGCAGGGCGCGGCGCTGACGGTCACCCAGGCCACGCAGGCGACGGGTCTGAGCAATCTCCAGGTCCTCCATGATTTCCTTGGCCTTGACCTTGCCAACCTTCGGCAGAGCCTCGAGGAGAGCGGAGACCTTGGTCTTGCCGATGATCTCGTCAGTCTCGGCCTTCTCCAGAACTTCCTGCAGGTTGGTCTCGCCGCGCTTCAACGCAGCCTTGAGCTCAGCGCGAGCCTTGCGGGCCTCAGCGGCCTTTGCGAGAGCTTCTTTGCGCTGCTCATCTGTCAACTTGGGAAGGGCCACGGGTTTCCTCCGATTTCATTAGTACGAACATTGTCATCTGATGGCTAGCACCAGAATCTCGGCTCACGGTGGGAAGATTTCCCCAGCGCGGGATAGCTTTTGCTACCTCCACGAACCGACTTCTGGCAATCCTAGCACTGGTCTGTACGCGGTGACGCAACGCGGCCCCTTTCACTTAAAGGTTCCTGCACGTCAACGCACATGCCTTAAACAAAATACCAGGTAAACAGCGCTCCTGTTAATCCAGCACGCCGCTACCTGGTCTGAGTATTAGTGCCGGAACTCCGCCGCCGTATCCACTACGGCTTTCCGCAGGTCAGAGACATTAGGCCCCTGCGAAAGAATGGCCCTGGAGACGTTAGCAAAGCCGAGTTCAGGCGCCGCTGCGGTGAGTTGCCTTACATCCGCGGGCGTTGCGCCTTGGGCGCCGACTCCCGGAAGCAGCACTGGACCGTTTAATTGGTCTAATACAGGCGGAGCCTCCAACGTCGCGCCCACGACCACGCCGAGAGCACCCACGGTGTTGTCTGGCCCAGCCGCAGACGCATTGCGCTGCGCAAGCTCATCGACGACTCGTTGCGCCACGCTGCGGCCGTCGACGCTCAACGACTGCAACGCCACGGCCTCCGGGTTGGAGGTCGCCGCAAGGACGAAGACCCCTCGTCCCGTGTCCTCCGCTAGGTCGAAGACTGGGCTCAAAGCGCCCACACCGAGGTAGGGCGAGACCGTCACAGCATCGGACCGCAGCGGCGAGTCCTCCCCGAGCCAAGCTTGCGCGTAGCCCGCCATGGTGGAACCGATGTCTCCGCGCTTCGCGTCCGCTAGGCTCAAACAGCCCTGCTCTCGAAGGCCCGCCAGGGCCTCCTCAAGTACAGCGAAACCGCGAGACCCGAAACGCTCAAAGAAGGCCACCTGCGGCTTCACCACCGCCGCGGTCTCCGCGAAAGCCTCTACACAGCGCAGCGTAAACGTGCGCAGACCATCCACATCAACCGACAGGCCCCAGGCCTCCAGCAAGTGCGGGTGGGGGTCGATGCCCACGCACAGGCGCCCGCGCTCCGCACCGGCTGCCACGAGGCGCTCGCCGAAAGACGGCGTCTTCCTAGTTGGCTGGGTCATGCTTAAGCTCCTGCAGCGCGCGTACCTTGAGGTCTCCGCGGCGCAGGGCTTCGATGCCCTGCACGGCTGCGGTCACGCCTTGGACGGTGGTCACCAGTGGAACACCCACGGATACCGCAGCGGCGCGGATGTCATAGCCATCGTGACGGGCGCCGGCGGAGCCTGCCGGGGTGTTGAGGATGAGGTCGACCTTGCCGCCGAGGATCTGGTCCACGATGGACTCCTCCCCCTCCCCAGCTTCCGAGACCTTCCGGGCCACCTCGCACTCGACGCCGTTGCGGCGCAACATCTGCGCGGTACCGGCAGTGGCCACGATGGTGTAGCCCATGTAGGCCAGGCGCTGAATCGGGAAGATAAGGGTGCGCTTATCGCGGTTGGCCACGGAGACGAACACGGTGCCCTCGGTGGGCAGCTCACCGAAGGCGGCCATCTCACCCTTGGCATAGGCGGCACCGAAGTTATCAGCCAAGCCCATCACCTCGCCGGTGGACTTCATCTCTGGAGAAAGCAAGGTATCCAGCAGCTGGCCGTCGGGGCGACGGAAGCGGTTAAACGGCAGCACGGCTTCCTTGACCGCAATCGGGTGCTCCAGCGGCAGGGAACCACCGTCGTAAGTGGACGGAATGATGCCTTCCTCGCGCAGCTCCGCAATGGATGCACCCAGCATGACGCGTGCGGCAGCCTTAGCCAGCGGCACGCCGGTGGCCTTGGAGACGAAGGGCACGGTACGGGAGGCACGCGGGTTGGCCTCGATGACATAGAGAGTGTCATCCTTCAGGGCGTACTGAACGTTCATCAGGCCCTTGACGCCGATGCCGTGCGCTAGGCGACGCGTCGACTCCCGCACCTTCTCAATATCCTCCGGCCCCAGCGTCATCGGCGGCAGCGCACAGGAGGAGTCACCGGAGTGGATACCTGCTTCCTCGATGTGCTCCATGACTCCGCCGAGGTAGACCTCCTCGCCGTCACACAGCGCGTCGACGTCGATCTCAATGGCGTTATCTAGGAAACGGTCGACCAAGACTGGGTGATCCGAGGTGATCTCGGTAGCGCGCTCGATGTAATCGCGCAGCGAATCCTCGTCGTAGACGATCTCCATGCCGCGGCCACCCAGCACGTAGGACGGGCGGACCAGCACCGGATAGCCGATATTCGAAGCGACCTGGCGGGCCTCCTCAAAGGAGGTAGCGGTGCCGAAGGCCGGTGCAGGCAGCTCGGCTTCGGCAAGCACCTTGCCGAATTCACCGCGGTCCTCGGCCAAGTCGATGGCAGCGGCCGAGGTTCCCACGACCGGAACGCCGGCAGCCGTTAGGCGCTCAGCCAGGCCCAGCGGGGTTTGGCCACCCAGCTGAACGATGACGCCGGCAACTTCACCACCAGCGGCCTCCGCGTGGTAAACCTCCATGACATCCTCGAAGGTCAGCGGCTCGAAGTAGAGACGGTCGGCGGTGTCATAGTCAGTCGACACCGTCTCCGGGTTGCAGTTAACCATGACCGTCTCGTAGCCCTCACGGGATAGCTCGAGGGCGGCGTGCACGCAGGAGTAATCAAACTCGATGCCCTGGCCAATACGGTTCGGGCCGGAGCCTAAGATGATGACCTTGCCCTTGGTCTTCTCGCTGCTCTCGCGCACCTCGGACTCAGCGTTCGGGTCCATTTCATAAGCGCTGTAGTGGTACGGGGTCTGGGCTTCAAACTCGCCCGCACAAGTATCAACGGTCTTGTACACCGGGCGAATGCCCAAAGACCAGCGCAGGGAGCGCACGCCATCCTCACCGGCGAACTCTGGGCGAAGAGCCGCGATCTGGGCGTCGGACAGGCCAAAGACCTTAGCGCGGCGCAGTAATTCAGCGTCCAGGACTGGCGCGCTCACGAGCTCCTCGCGGAACTCAACAAGCGCCTCAAGCTCGGCGAGGAACCACGGGTCGATGTGCGAGTGCTCGTGCAACTGCTCCACCGTGGCACCGAGACGCAGAGCCAGCTCGACATCGTAGATGCGGCCCTCGGTCGGACGCTCCAGGTCCTTGAGAACGGCCTCCACGTCCGTTGCGCGCTCCCCAGCGAAGTACTCATCCGGCTTGGTCCAGAAACCAGAAGGCTTGCCCTCCAGCGAGCGCATGACCTTGTTCAGGCCGGAAATATAGTTGCGGCCGATACCCATGGCCTCGCCCACAGACTTCATCGTGGTGGTCAGAGTGTCATCGGCGCCCGGGAACTTCTCAAAAGCAAAGCGCGGGGCCTTGACGATGACGTAGTCCAGAGTCGGCTCGAAGGCCGCCGGGGTCACGCCAGTGATGTCGTTGCGTACCTCATCCAGGGTGTAGCCAATCGCCAGCTTGGCTGCCAGCTTGGCAATCGGGAAACCGGTGGCCTTAGAGGCCAGCGCGGAGGAGCGGGACACGCGCGGGTTCATCTCAATGGTGATGATGCGGCCGTCATCCGGGTTTACAGCGAACTGGATATTGCAGCCGCCGGTGTCGACGCCGACCTCGCGGATGATGGCGATACCCTGGTCGCGCATCTTCTGGTACTCGCGGTCAGTGAGGGTCAATGCCGGGGCCACGGTCACGGAGTCACCGGTGTGGACGCCGAGGGCGTCGACGTTCTCGATGGAAGCGATGACCACAACGTTATCGTCGCCGTCACGCATGAGCTCGAGCTCGAACTCCTTCCAGCCCAGGATGGACTCCTCGATGAGGACGTTCGCCTCCGGTGAGGCAGCCAAGCCACCGCCGGCAATGCGCTCAAGGTCCTCTTCGTTAAAGGCCAGGCCGGAGCCCAGGCCGCCCATGGTAAACGATGGGCGTACAACGACCGGGAGGCCAAGCTCGGAAACGGTCTCGTGGACCTCCTCCATCGTGTGGCAAACACGGGAGCGCGCGGATTCGCCACCGATGGAGGCCACGATGTCCTTGAATTTCTGACGATCCTCGCCGCGCTCAATGGCGTCGATATCAGCACCGATGAGCTCGATATCGTACTTCTTGAGGATGCCCAGCCGGTCCAACTGTACCGCGGCGTTCAGAGCGGTCTGGCCGCCCAGGGTTGCCAGCACGGCGTCGATGGGGTTGCCCTCTTCCTTTTCCTTCTGGAAGATCTTCTCGATGAACTCGGGCTCGATGGGCTCCACATAGGTGTGGTCGGCGAACTCCGGGTCCGTCATGATCGTTGCCGGGTTGGAGTTAACCAGCGTGACGCGCAGGCCTTCCTCCTTGAGCACGCGGCAGGCTTGGGTGCCGGAGTAGTCGAACTCGCAGGCCTGACCAATAACAATCGGACCGGAGCCGATAACCAGGACGTGATTGATGTCGTTGCGCTTTGGCATGTGTTTCTTCTTCCTTTTCCTGGTTGCGTTCTACTTGTTCGGGGACTTTTCAGTCATGAGCTCGATGAACTGGTCAAAGAGCGGGTTGGCATCGTGTGGGCCGGCGGCGGACTCAGGGTGGTACTGCACGGAGTACGCCATGCCATCCTTGAGCGCAACACCTTCGATGGTGTTGTCGTTGAGGCAGGTGTGGGAGACCACTGCCGGGCCGAAGTCGGTATCGAATTCCTCGCCGGCCGGGTCTTCCTTGCCCGAGGGGCTGGCCAAAGCAAACCCGTGGTTCTGGGAGGTGATATCGATCTTTCCGGTCAGCTGGTTGCGCACCGGAACGTTGATGCCGCGGTGGCCGAACTTCAGCTTGTAGGTGTCCATACCCAGCGCACGGCCGAGGATCTGGTTGCCAAAGCAGATGCCGAAGAAGGGGTACTTGGCAGCAAGGATGTCGCGCACGATGCCGACCATGGTGTCAGCGGTAGCCGGGTCGCCCGGACCGTTGGAGACAAACACGCCGTCTGGGTTGTACTGCTTGATCGTCTCGAACGGGGTGTTGGCGGGAACCACGATGGTCTCGATGCCGCGCTCGGCAAAGTGCTTCGGGGTGGCGGTCTTGACTCCCATGTCATAGGCCACGACGGTAAAGCGCTTCTCCCCTACGGCTGGGAAGGTATAGACCTCATCGGTCGAGACTTCTTCGGACAGGTCAAGGCCGGCCATGGAAGGTTGGTTCTTGACCTCAGAGACGAGCTCCTCGACGTCCCGCTCAGCGGCCTCTCCGGAAAAGATACCTGCCTTGATGGAGCCGTGATTGCGCAGGTGGCGCACCAAAGTGCGGGTATCGATTCCCCCAATACCAATGATTCCCTGCTTCTCCATCTCCTCCGGCAGGGAGCGGGCGGCACGCCAGTTGGAAACGCGGCGGGCCAGATCACGGACAACTAGGCCGGCAACCCAGATCTTGTCGTCATGGGACTCGTTGTCCTCATCGTTCCAGCCCGTATTGCCAATCTGCGGCGCAGAGGCGACGACGATCTGGCGGTGGTAAGACGGGTCCGTCATGGTCTCCTGGTAGCCCGTCATGGCGGTGGTGAAGACTGCCTCGCCCAGAGTCGTACCGGTGGCGCCGAAGCCGAAGCCTCGGAAGGTGCGGCCATCAGCGAGGACCAAGATGGCGGGGGTGGTGGTAGTGGAAGTCACTGTGTGTTGAACCTTTCAGTGAATTTTCTCGGTGAAGGGTTGGTTGTATTGGGGACGTGCGTTGGTTACTTAAGTGTCGAGCAACTCTGATTGTCGATTATCCCGATTACTCGGCCGCCTCGCTGGCGCTTTCAGCCGCTAGGTCGTAGGTCACCGCGCCACGCAGGATGGTGTAGGCCACGCGTGCACCGAATTCCTCCCCCTCATAGGGGTTGTTCTCCGACTTCGAAGCCAGACGCGTGGAATCCGATACCCACTTGTGCTTGGGATCGACGATGGTGAGGTTGGCTGGCTCGCCCACCGCAATCGGGCGGCCATGACCAGGCAGGCGAGTAATCTCTGCCGGACGCTCCGACATGACGCGGGCGACGAAGCGCCAGTCGGCCAGGCCGGTGGCGACGAAGAGCTTGGCGATGACCGCCAGGGAGGATTCCAGTCCCAGCATGCCCGGCTTAGCGTGCTCGAACTCGACACACTTGTCTTCGCTGCCGTGCGGAGCGTGGTCTGTGGCCACGACGTCGATAAGCCCGTCAAGCAAGGCCTGGCGCAGGGCCAGGGCGTCGGATTCCTCGCGCAACGGTGGGTTGACGCGGTAGACGCCGTCGTAGGTCACCAGCTTGTCATCGGTCAGCAGCAGGTGGTGCGGGGTCACCTCGGCGGTCAGCGGAATGCCCTGTTCCTTGGCCCACTTGAGCAGCTCCACGGTGCCCTTCGTCGAAGCGTGGCAGATGTGCATGCGGTTGCCGTAATCACGCGCGAGTAGGGCGTCGCGGGCGACGATGGATTCCTCAGCGACGCGCGGCCAGCCGCGCAAGCCCAGGCGGGCCGCAACCTCGCCCTCGTGGGCGCTAGCGCCTTCGGTCATGCGGTGGTCTTCTGCGTGCTGCGCCAGCAGGACGTCAAGTCCCTTCGCATATTCCAGGGCACGGCGCATGAGCTGTGGGTCCTGGACGCACTTGCCGTCGTCGGAGAACATACGCACCTTGGCGTCCGAGCGGGCCATCATGCCAAACTCGGTCAGGGTCTTGCCCTCGAGGCCCTTCGTGATGGAGCCGACCGGATGGACGTCGCACAGGCCACGTGCCTGGCCCTTGGCCCAGACGGACTCGGCGATGATGGGCTGGTCCGTCACCGGGGAGGTGTTGGCCATGGTGAACACGGCGGTAAAGCCGCCCTTGGCGGCAGCGCGCGAGCCGGTTTCGATGGTCTCGGTGTCCTCGCGGCCGGGCTCACGCAGGTGAACGTGCATGTCCACCAACCCCGGCAACAGCACGTTGCCGCCACCGTCGATAGTGCGGTCCACCTCAACTGCCGGGGTCACGGCCCCGGCGTCCCTGGCGTCCCCGGCATCGGCGGCGGTGCCGATGGCCTCGATGACGCCATCCTTGATCAGGATGCTGGTGGGTTCGCCCTCGCCATAAGGGCGGACGTTGGTGATGAGCAAGGTGCCCGCCGCAGGAGCCGAGAGCACGCCGGTGTCTGGATAATTAGTCATGGATTCTTCAGCTCTCCTCGTTGCTAAGTGGGACATCTCGATTTAGATACCGGCGTTCTCGCCGTTCGTCAGCAGCATAAAGAGGGTGGCCATGCGCACATGGACACCGTTGTTGACCTGCTGGAGCACTGCGGTGTTGTCAAAGTCGGCCACGGCATAGTTGATCTCCATGCCACGAACCATGGGGCCTGGGTGCATGATGATGGCATCCTTCTTCATGGCCGCGGCGCGGTCCTTGGACAGCCCGTAGAGGGCGGCGTATTCGCGGTGCGAGGGGAAAAAGCCGCCGTTCATGCGCTCTGCCTGAACGCGCAGCATCATGACGACGTCCGCCTCCGGCATCTCGGCGTCGAAGTCATGGGAGACCCGCACCGGCCAAGTGTCCACGCCGAAGGGCAACAGTGTCGGCGGAGCGACGAGCGTGACCTCGGCTCCCAGGGTGGACAACAGGTCCACGTTGGAGCGCACGACGCGGGAGTGCAGGCAATCACCAACGATGGTGACTTTCAGTCCCTCGAAGCCGGTGCCTGCAGCGGAGCGATCCGCTCCTAGGTGCAGGCGCTGGCGCATCGTGACGGCGTCGAGAAGCGCCTGCGTGGGGTGCTGGTGAGAGCCATCGCCGGCGTTGATGACGCTCGGCCCCTGCCCTTCAGGTGCCACCCAGCCGGCGAGCTGCTGCGCAGCACCCGAGGAAGGGTGGCGCATGATGATGGCATCTGCGCCGATCGACGTCAAAGTCAACCCGGTGTCCTTGAGGGACTCGCCCTTCTTGACCGAAGACGTCGACGCGGAGAGGTTGATGACATCAGCCGACATCCACTTACCCGCCGTTTCGAAAGAAGAACGGGTGCGGGTGGAGTTTTCATAGAACAAGGTGAAAACGGTGCGCCCGCGCAGCGTGGGCAGCTTCTTGACTTCGCGGCCTTCGAGGGCTTCCCGGAAACGGTCGGCCTCATCCATCAGCCCAAGGATCTCCTCGGCGCTATGGTCGGCGATATTAATGAGGTGCTTCATTTATGCCTCCTTGCCGGGCTGTGCAGTGAAGCGGGTGAGAACGACGGCATCGCGGCCATCGATATCAGCGTTGTACACGGTGACGTCCTCGTCGCGCGCGGTGGGAATGTTCTTGCCCACGTAATCAGCACGGATGGGGACCTGGCGGTGTCCACGGTCCACGAGGACTGCGAGTTGGATGATGTCGGGACGGCCGATGTCCGCGAGGGCATCGAGTGCGGCACGGATAGTGCGGCCGGAGTATAAGACGTCGTCGACAAGAATCACGGTGGCGCCGTTAATGCCGCCGTCGGGCACCGTCGTAGGCTGCAATGCACGGTGCGGGCGGGCATAGAGATCATCGCGGTACAGCGTGATGTCTAGGGAGCCCCAAGGAACCTCCACCCCGGAGAATTCCTCAATTTTTTCGGCAAGGCGCTGCGCCAACGGCACGCCACCAGAGGGAATGCCTAAGAGCAGGACTCGAGCGGAATCACTCGAATCTAGCGCTGTCTTTTCAATGATCTGGTGCGCGATGCGTGCGACAGTGCGCGCGACGTCTTTCGAGCTCAACAGCTCGTTGGACTCCGCGTGGGTGCCGGTTTCACTCATCGTGACCTCCTTCCCCGCCTCACGGTGCGGTCTTTAAAGGATGTCGGACAATGGTTAAAAGGACTTGTCTATGCTTGAAAGCCAGCACTAACCATAGCACTCTTCAGGCGTGCTGTGTACGCCCTCGCACCCCGAATCTTTTGAGGCAGGTCCCTAGACAGTGAGTTTTACTACCCAGCACGTTGTTCCAGCCCCGCGCGAAGAGGTTTGGCAATGGCACACCCGCCCGGGAGCGCTCGCGCGCCTCACCGCGCCTTTCGGTTTCATGACTCCCCTGCAGCAGGCTGAGTCATTAGCTGATGGGACTTCTATCTTGGGGTTTCCTGGTGGTTTGAAATGGGTCGCCCGGCATGATTTGAGTAGGTACCAGCCGCGGCGTTCTTTCGCTGATGTCTGCATCAATGCCCCCTTCCGTTCGCTGGCCAATTGGCGCCACGAACACGTCTTTGAAGACCACCCAGAGGGCACACTCATCACCGACAAGGTGGACACCCGCATCCCCACGGGGGCAGTGGAATCGATTTTTGCCTACCGGCAGCAGCAGCTCATTGAGGATTTTCGCTTTGCTCAGCGGCTGGGTGCTCTCAACGCCGAGCCCCGCACAATAGCAATAACTGGTACGCACGGCACGGTAGGCACTGCTGTGGCCGCACAGCTCGGCACCTTGGGCCACACCGTCATTCCGCTCGTGCGCTCTAAACCAGGTGCCGGCGAGCGCCTGTGGCGGCCTACTGTGCCCGCCAAAGATTTGCTGGACGGCGTTGATATCCTCATCCACCTGGCCGGCGAGCCGATTTTCGGGCGCTTTAATACCGCGCACAAGGAAGCTATTCGGGATTCACGTGTAGGCCCTACTCACCTGCTGGCGCAGCTGGCGGCCGAGACTCCCTCCGTGACTGCGATGGTCTGTTCTTCCGCTATCGGTATCTACGGCCCGGACCGGGGCGATGAAGAACTGACCGAAGGCTCGGAGCGCGGTGAGGGCTTTTTGGCCGATGTCGTGACGGCGTGGGAGGATGCTTGCGCGCCGGCACGTGAGGCCGGGAAACGAGTAGTGAACCTGCGCACCGGCATCGTGCAATCTGCCAACGCGGGAATCCTGCCGCTGCTGCGGGCGCTGTTTTCTACTGGCCTAGGCGGTGCATTTGGCAAGGGCAGCATGTGGAATAGCTGGGTTGCGCAGGATGATCTCTCAGATATGTTCGTCCGCGCCGCCCTCGACCCTGCCTGGAGCGGTGCCATCAACGCGGTCTCTCCCACCCCGGTGCTCAATCGCGATTATGTGGATGCCCTCGGCTCACTCCTTCACCGGCCGACCGTCATCCCCATTCCCAGCGTCGGTCCAGCGCTACTGCTGGGTAAGGAAGGTGCGCGTGAGCTGGCACTGGCCAACCAAAAGGTCCTTCCCACGCGCGCGGAAGCGCTGGGCCACACCTTCCGCTACCCCGACATCGCTCCAGCGCTCGCCCACGAGCTCGGTGGCGAAAAACTCGTCGAGGCCCCCACCTGCGCACCCGGGGAAGACGGCTCCGGTAGTGTCGGGGCCGGAAAAGATTAAGAAAAATGTAGCGAAGTGAGTAGAAGAATTGACGGACACCACTAACCATGACCACGCGCAGCAGCGCCAGCTGCAGCCTGACACACCCATCGAAGAAGTCAGCCTCGAGCGCATAGCGGAAATCTTTGAGTCAGAAGGCTTGGAATACCGCATCGAAGAGCAGAAGACTCAAGACGGCCAAACGGTCAACCTCTTGCGCACCGGCTTCTCCAACGCCGCCATCGCCTTCCAGCTCGTTGGCTCCTCTCTCATCGTCGATTCCGTATGGCGCGGCTCTGTCCCCGCCTCCGAAGGCCCTGCGTTGCTCATGCACATCAACGCATGGAACCAGGACCACTTCACGCCGACGTTCCGCTTCTTCGAAGCGCCAGACAACGCTTTGGCGGTCTCCGGTGCACGCGATCTGGACGTGACCCATGGTGCATCCCGCAACCAGCTCGGCGCGTTCGTCATGTCCACCCTGGATGCTGTGTTGCAATCCTTCGAGTGGATGGAACAGCAGTACCCGCAGCTTGTCACCTGGAAGGAGCACAACCATGACTAATCCGACAACGCCTACCGCCGAGGATCCGCACGCACTGCCGGAGGTCACCCTTGACCGCATTATCGAGGCGATGAAGACCTTCGACATCGAACTCGAGCCGGTCACCGGTCGCGACGACGCCGCGACCGCTAATCTCAACGGTCTGCCGTGCATGTTCGCCGTCCTGGAGAGCGTTGCTATCGTGCGCTGCGATGTTCCGACGGACGTCAACTATGCCAAGGCAGACGCAGGTCTTTTCTTGGCCGCTAACCAGATCAACTCCGTGGCTATGGGGGCACGCGCCGTCATTGCTGACTTCGATGGCATGCTGCTCGTACGCACCGAGGCTGACATTCCTTGCGCGGCCGGAATGACCGATGAACAACTCGCGGCCGCACTGCGCGCCTCTGTGGACGGCGTCATCAACGCCCAGAACGCCATGGTCGCCGCTGCCGAAGAAATGGCTAAGCTCGGTTCCGAGTCAGCCGCGCAGGCGGGCGAGGGGGCCGAGGGCGCTCAGGGTGAGCAGCAGTGACCGATCTCCACGTGGTTGAGCCGGTCACCATCGACCGGTTGGCGCAGTTGTGCGAGCTTATCGCCGCCGACTATGCACTCATCGAGGCAACCCCAGAGCCAGAAGACGACGCTGACACTGGCGCCGACAGTGCCGATTCCGCGCGCCGCGTTCTGCAGACCGGTGTCCCCCATATCGCAGTGCACTGTGAGCTCGACGCTGAAGGCGAGGTACTCAGTGCCTTCGCCTCGTGGGAGGGCACTCTTCCAGCACACCTCGAACCGGAGGTAGCCGCCGTGGTGGCGGAGCTGAACTGGGCCAGCGTTGCGCCCACCCTGAACTTCCTCGTAGAAGAGGATGCGAAGGGTAACGCGGAGATCCACCTAGGCGCCAACCGCGCCATGGGCGTGGGCGAAGGCCTCTCCTTGGCTCAGCTCGGCCATTTCCTGCTGAGTTCACTGGCCAGCTTCGCTGAGATCTTCGACGTCGTGGCACAGCGCTTCCCGCAGGCTGTCACCTGGGATAAGGAGGAGCAAGCATGAGCCAGGACCCACATCAGAACCAGAATGCATCCGGCAGTTCCGATCCTTTCGACATTCTCTCCGGATCACCGCTGGCCGCCGTCGGCCGGGACCGCGTGTTGAGCGTGCTCAACGGCGCCGAGCTGGATATGGCAGCCACCGCGCACCCTGAAGATGCGACAACCGCAGTTGCCCGCCTCAACGACCTTGACTGGGTCATCACCGTGGAAGAGGGCCTCGTGCGCATCGAGAGCGTGCTGTCCACACAGCTCAATGCGGAGATGCTCCCCATCTTCCATGTGCTCTGCAACGAGTTCAATTCCGGTGCTTTCGATGGGCGCGCGCTCGTTGGTTTAGCTGAGGATGAGGTTGAGCTGCGCGGTGATGCGTGCTTCGTCACCACCGCTGGTCTGAACGAGGACCAGCTCTTTCACGCGCTCAACCTCGGCATCATCAATGCGCAAGAAGCGCTGCTGTCTGTTCTGGATGCGTTTAACGCCGCCGCCCGCGAGCTGGCCAGCGACGTCGATGGCACAGAGAGCGACTAGCTCTTAGTCAGCGTCCTTAATACGCTGGCGCTCGACTTCCGGATCAAAGTCGGGCGCCGGCCATTCCAGATCTAGGTGGCGCAGGAGATCCACGATGAGAAACTTCAGCGCCATCCGGGCGTACTTCTTGTTATCGGTAGGAATGACGTACCAGGGCGCGTAGTTTTCATCCGTGCGCTGAATAGCATCCTCGTAGGCCGACATGTACTCATCCCAATAGGCGCGCTCCTCAACATCAGCCGGGTCGTATTTCCAGAACTTGTCTTCCCGCTCCGTGCGCTCCAGCAGATTCTCCTTCTGGGCTTCCTTGGACAAGTGAAGGAAGATTTTGATGACCTTGACTCCCCTGGCCGTTAATTCCAGCTCATAGTCACGGATGGCCTCGATGCGCCGATCCACCTCTTCTTCATCCACCCACTCGTGCACGCGCTGAATGAGGACATCCTCGTAGTGGGAGCGGTCGAAGGCCACGATTTGTCCCGGCTGCGGGTCGTGTTTGCGGATGCGCCACAGGAAGTCATGCTCTAGCTCCTCTTCGGTGGGTTTACCGAAGCCGACGGTCGTGGTTCCTTGCGGGTCGAAGGTGCTCAACACGTGGCGGATAGCACCGCCCTTGCCCGAGGTATCCATGCCCTGCAGGACGATGAGCACCGCCGGGGCGTCCTCACCGTAGCTGCGGCCGTTGGCAAAAAGCCGCTCCTGCAGCTCATAGAGCTCATCGTCATACTTGGAGAAGCGGGCGTCGAGCGCCGCTTTATCGCCGTCGAAGCCAGGCGTTGCCGAGGCATCAACCGAGTCAATCTGAAAATTTTTGCCAGCTCGCAGGGCGAGCGCGTCCTCAATCTTGAATTTCGCCATGGACTCCACCATACCGAGACGCTGTTTAAGCACCCAGAGTAAAAAGGCCTCGCAGCAATGCGCTGAGAGCTCCTAGGCTGGCCAGCCACAGTGATAGCTTATGGGCCTTGTCCCGAGAGACGCGCCCAGCAATCTTCTTTCCTAAGAGAATGCCAACGCACATTCCAATTACCCCGCAGGGCCACACCAGCCAGTGCAAACCGTCAAAGCCGCCGGAGCCCAAGAAGTACTTCGTCAGAACAGAGGACAATCCGCCGATGACAAAGCAGGGCTGCAGGGTCGGCGCGAGAACCTCCTTGGGCCACCGCGCGGCCTGGGCATAGACCGTGATGACCGGGCCAGCCACGCCGGCCAGGGTATTGGTGAACCCGCCCAAAATACCCGCGGAGATGGCCGGGCCCGTGCCACTCATCTCCGGGACGAACTTGCGCCCAAAGACCACCACGGCCAGCGCAATCAATAAGGCGGCACCAACCAGAACCAACAACGCCGCAGTATCAATACGGGCGATGAGCAGCGCCGCCGGAATTGAGCCGAGGACCATGAAAGGACCGATGCGCAGCCACTTTCCCCAGTCCACATTCTCACGCATCGAATAGGTCGTGAGGATGGCATTGAGGCAGGCCAAGACGTTGATGACCATGATGCCTTCGACGGGGCCGAGGAAAAGCGTCAGGATGGGCCCACCAATGAGGCCCAGGCCCATGCCGGAGACTCGCTGCAAGCACGAGCCAGCGATGACGGTAAGGAGGACAACGAGGGGTATTGCCAGTACAGACATATCCCTTTAGCCTCGGTAGCGTTCCATCACTGCGGCAGCCACATGATCCGGGAACATACCCGTAACATCACCGCCGTACTGCGCCACCTGCTTGCACAGCGAAGAAGAGATATATCCGTATTTCTCATCCGTGAGCAAAAAGACGGTATCGATTCCGGAAAGGCGCCGGTTCATCTGCGCCATCGGCAGCTCATACTCATAATCCAAGGAGGAGCGCAAGCCCTTCACAATCGTGTCTATGCCATGGGCGCTGGTGTAATCCACCAACAATCCGCCCCACCAGTCCACCTCGATCTCCGGGGAAACGGTACGGCGAATAAGGTCCACGCGCTCCTCCACGCTAAACAGCCCAGAAGGCTTGTCGGGGTTTCCCGTCACCAGCACCGTGACCTTGTCAAAAAGCTCGCTGGCACGATTAAAAACGTCGACGTGCCCCAGCGTGATGGGATCGAAAGAACCGGGGCATACGGCGTGAGTCGGCATGGCTAGTCCTCCTGGGTTCCGGTGGTATCGATCTTCGAGCTATCCGCACTGCGGTGATAGATCGCCATATCAAAACGCGCGATGCCAAAGGTCCGCTTCTTAAGCTTCTGACCGGTGGGCTCAAAGCCATCTGGCCACTGTGTGTGCGGCGAGTCCACGTGGCGCTCGATGACAACTATCGCGGCATCATCCAGCACCGGCTCGATGGCGGCGAGAAGACCATCAACATCATCGAACTCATAGGGCGGATCCGCGAGCACCATGTCGAAGTAGCCGCGCGGTGCGGTGGCAAGGTATGACGAGGCTTTCATTTCTCGTACTTCCACGCGCGGGTGCTTCACCACCCCAATATTGTGGCGAATGACTTTCACGGCCGCGGCATTATTCTCCACGAGGACGACTTCCTCAGCGCCACGGCTAGCTGCCTCAAGGCCTAAGGCGCCGGAACCAGCAAAGAGATCCAACACGCGGGAATCAATAAACCCCCAGCGCACATTCAACGATGAGAAAAGGCCCTCGCGGGCACGGTCGGACGTGGGCCTCGTCCCAGCTTCGGGCACCTTGATGGTGCGCCCGCGGGCTTCTCCGGCGATGATTCTGGTCATGGCTTCTACCCTATCTCCCCTCAGTTTCCCGCGGTGACAAGCCTAGTTTTTCTCCAAAAATCCCTGTTCATCTGCGCTTAGGTTGTGCGTCAGTTCCTCCGCTAATTCAGGGTTGCGCTCGACCAACGCGGCGGCATCAGCATGCGTGCGCTCAACGATGTCCCGGTCATTGATGAGGTTCAGCAACTTCAGCGTGCGCTTCGTACCGGATTGCAGTGTTCCTAAGATATCGCCTTCGTGGCGTTGCTGTAGGTCGAGCTCAGCTAGGTCAAAACCAGATGACGTATCCGCGATAGCTTTGATACGCCGGAAAGACTTGCTATTAGGCTCAGCCGTCGTGTGCAGCAGGCACACCGATTCATTGCCACCGCGTCCCACGCGCCCGCGCAACTGGTGCAGCTGCGAGACTCCAAAGTTCTCCGATTCCCGGATCAGCATGACGGTGGCATTGGGAACATCGACGCCGACTTCAATGACCGTGGTGGCCACGAGGACATCAATCTCCCCGTGCGCGAAGCTCTCCATTACTTGGTCCTTATCGGGCATTTTGCCGTGGAGCATCTCCACCCGCAGTCCGCGCAAGGGAAGGTTACGCAGTTGGACCGACATGGTTTCCACACCACCCTCTCCTTCAATCCGCGGGCAGACGATATAAGCCTGGTGGCCCTTGTCCACCTCTTCACGGATACGCTCGATGGCGCGGCGTACCCACTCCGGCTTCCATTCGGGAACCACCGCGGACAAGATAGGTTTGCGTCCACCGGGCAGCTCCTTGAGCGTCGATACCGCTAGATCACCGAACACCGTCATGGCAATCGTGCGCGGGATAGGTGTCGCAGTCATCACCAACAGGTGCGGGCTGGTTCCCTCCCGAGTTTTGGTGCGCAGGCTATCGCGCTGTTCGACGCCGAAGCGGTGCTGCTCATCCACGATGACGAGACCCAAATCGAAGAATTCAACGCTGTCCTGGATGATGGCGTGGGTGCCAATCACGATATCGGCCTCGCCAGAGACAATCTCCAACAAAGCTTTGCGTTTCTGCGCCGTCTTCATCGAACCCGTTAGGACCGTGACGGTGACACCTTCGGGAACGCTGGCGCTAATCGACGCCCCATGCTGCGCCGCCAGTACCTCCGTCGGGGCAAGCAGTGCAGCTTGTTTTCCAGCATCAACCGCCTGCAGCATGGCACAGGTGGCAACGAGCGTTTTGCCTGAACCGACCTCACCTTGCAACAGCCGCATCATGGGCGCGGTGCCACACAGATCTGCGTCGATCTCGCCGATGACACGTCGTTGACCGTCAGTCAGCGCGAAGGGTAGCTCGCTGAGCAGCTCATCGCGGTAACCTTCCAGAATTGCCGGCATCGGGGTTGCCGTGCGCGCCTTGACATCGCGCTGACGCAAGGCCATAACTAGGCCCACCGATAGGGCCTCGTTGTACTTGAGGCGCTGGATAGCGCGCTCCGGGCCATTATTACCCGGTTCGTGGATCTCGCGCACGGCTTGATCCAGCGTCACCATCATCCGATAGTCCAGCGGCTCCGGGATCGGTGGGGTGTGCTCGAGCACTTTATGGATAGCGCCCATGATGTACCACGACGTCACCTTTCCGCTAGCCGGGTACACGGGAATCCATTCGCGCTGCAGGAAGGTCTCCAGCGAGCCGAACTGGGAGAGCTTCTTCAGCGAACCTGTCCCCTGCCCAGTAGTGCTATCCAGCAGGGACTCCTGATAGCGGCCGGGGTCGAGGATGAGAAAATCGGGGTGCTGCAAGCTGGGGTATCCCCGGAAGTATTTCAGCTTGCCGGAGAGCATGACGCGCATGCCGCGCCCCAGCACGCGCTGCACGTAGTGCGCATTGAAAAAGGAGGCCTGGACTCCGCTATCCATGTAGAGGATAAACACCACGGCTTTAGATGTGTGTTTAACGCGGAGTTCTTCGATAACGCCAGTGATGGTGACGTGATCACCATCCTCAGCACCGCCGAGGCCCACGTCCTTATTGTGGCGGATGTAGTCGCGCGGATAGTGGCTGAGCAGCTCCCCGCACGTGGTGTATCCGAAGGCGCGCTTGAAAGCCGCGGCATCCTTCTTCGCCAAGATATCCGTCAGTGCGCGGTCATCCTGCCAGCCCAGCATGGCCTACTCCACCCCAATCTCAGTGCGCAGTCCAGGCACGTGTAGAACCACGACATCAACCCCCAACTCTCGGGCTAACTCGTCTTCCTCTAGCTCAAGGCCAGTCAGCACCGTGATCTGCTCGCCGCCATAGCCCAGCTGAGTACGACATGCCGCTAGAATCCCAGCCACGTTTTCTCTATCTGGATAGGCTACCCGCATGGAGCGGGCAGCGTCCTTCATCGCGGCGAGCACGTCGTCGGTGTGCGCGGAACTCGGCGCATAAACCGAGAGCGCCGCCAGCCCGGCTACCAGGGAATCGGTCGGAATGACAGTAGCCTTGCCCGGGTCACCACCGCAGCCATTGGGCAAGAAAAGATCTCCCTCCCCGGCGCTTTGCAGTTCTTCGCCGGGCTTGACGACGTCCGCCCCCGCCTTCTCAAAAAGCTCCCGCGCTGCCTCTTCAGGCACCGCGGCAAAGATACGCCGCTGTGCTCCCCCGCCACCACCAGAATCTTGGCAGCTGGCCGCCTGACCCGTCTGCGGTAGCGCTTCGAGCCGCAGGTTGCTGACCTTTCCCAGGGAATAGGCCTTTTCGATCACGGTCCCCGCCTCAGCGCTATGGATGTGCACGCTGGCGGAGGTTTCCGTCGCCCGTGCAATGACGAGACTATTGCCCAGCGGAGCCAAGGTCTCTTCGATGTCGCCCAGGTTGCCCTCAAAGAAGAAGATGGCTTCGATCTCTGCGAGCTCTTCTCCTGCCTGTGGCTCCCGCACGGCAGGCTCCGCGGAGTAAAGTGGCACCGACTCCGTCAGGGGTTGGCTGGCAGGGTCGGGCCCTGTGACCTGAGTGAGCAAGCACTCGAGCAAAATTACGAAGCCGGTTCCACCGGCATCCACAACGCCGGCTTCGCGCAGGGCCGATAGCTGCGAGGGGGTCTCAGCAAGGGCCTTCCGTGCGGCCTCGACCGCTGCGAGCAAGATGCCGTGAAGCTCGGCCCCAGGCTGCTCGGCAGCCTGATTGGCGGCGATGGCCGCGGCTCGCAGCACGGTAATAATCGTTCCTTCCACCGGTGCGGCAAGCGCGCGGTCCACCAAAGTGACAGCCAAGGTCAAAGCATCGGCGAGTACCGCACCGTCCACGCGCGAATCCGTCGTGGCATCGGCAACCCCCCGCAGCACTTGGGAGAGCACCATCCCCGAATTGCCGCGGGCACCGCGCACTGAGCCGATGGCCAGGGCTTCGGCCACGTCCACCTCGCCCTTATTGGCCTCCGCCAACGCGGACTCCATGGTGTGCGCCATGTTGGATCCCGTGTCGGAATCGGGCACTGGGAAAACGTTGAGGGCATTGATCTCGGCGCGGCGGCGCTGCAGCTCCTCCACGGTTCGGGCGGCCCACTCGTGGAGGCCACGAGCATCCAACTCAGCGGGATATGACATGCTGGCTAGTCTACAAGCGCCAGTCCACCGCGGGGACGCCACGGGCCTCTAAAGCCGCATTGGCCCGGGAAAAAGGACGCGACCCGAAGAATCCACGCCGCGCTGACAGCGGCGAAGGATGCGGGGAGGTAATGCACTCTGTACCGGGCAGGAAAGCTTGGCAGGCTTGGGCATCGCGGCCCCATAGAATGGCCACGATATCGCGCCCCGCCAGTGCTCTGATGGCGGCCTCGGTAATCGCTTCCCACCCGAGCCTGCGGTGTGAACCGGCCTGGCCCGGGGCCACGGTAAGCACTCGGTTGAGCAGCAGCACTCCTTGCTCAAACCAGGCCCGTAGATCACCATCAGCGCGGCCGGGGATGCCGAGGTCGTCGCCAAGCTCGGCGTAGATATTCTTCAACGAACGCGGGGCCGGCACGCCCGATCGCGTGGAGAAGGACAAACCCATGGCATGCCCCGGCGTGGGATAGGGGTCCTGGCCCACGATGAGCACCCGCACGTCCTCGAGCGGCATAGACAGGGCGGCGAATACATTCTCGGCGGGCGGCAGGAACTCTGCGCCAATCTCGCGCTCAATGCGTGGAAGGTTTTCCTCCAGTGCCTGCCGGATGTAAGGCATCCACGAGTAGTGAATGTGAGAGGTATCAATGTGGCTCACGCGAATCCCTCCCAGCCCTCGCTATAGCGCGGCTCCTCTCCGTCAATGGTCACGCCGCTACCGCGCATCACCCGACCAATTTCCCGGAAACCGGAGGGAGGGGCCTTGTACGTGGTAGCCAACAGCGTGTGGTCCTCGCCGCCGGTTAAGACCCATTCCCAAGGATCGATATCGAGCACCGCGCCGGCGGCAGCCAGCAGCGGGTCAGGGGCAATCGCTCCACGGTCAAGGTCGATGTGCACCCCGGAACGCCCAGCTAAGTGTCCTATATCGCGCACGAGGCCATCCGAGTTATCCGTCATCGAGGTCGAACCGGTTGCCCGCGCGATGACACCACGCCCCGGGGTGAGGGAGGGAGCGCAGTGGGCGTCGACCAATGGCCAGAATTCCTCTAGCTCCGGCGGCAATGCGCGGCCATAGCGTTGCAACAGCGCCAGCCCCGCTCCGGAATAGCCAATCTTGCCGTGTGCCACCAGCTTCTGGCCAGCCCGGGCACCATCCAGAGTCAGCGCTGCACCACTTCCACCCAGGGAGCCTAACGCCATGACGTTGATGACCAAGCTCTCACTGCGGGTCAGATCACCGCCTACGAGCTCCGCGTTATATACCGCGCAGCGCTCAGCGATACCCTGCGCAATCCCCCGCACGAAGTCCACCGGGGTATCTCCCGGGGCGGCGATTGCCAGCAATGCCGCTGTAGGGCGCGCCCCCATCGCCTCAATATCCGCGAAGTTGCGCACGATGGCTTTCTGCCCAATCTCCGCGGCGGTGGACCAGTCCCGCCGGAAGTGCCGACCTTCCACCATCATGTCTGTCGCGGCCACCGTGCGCGAATTAGGTGCTGCCGGGTAGAGCACGGCCGCATCGTCGCCGTTGAGCGCGCTCGGGGCTGCAGTGACAATCTCATGGATAACGTGCCGTTCACCGGCTTGATCGAGGGTATGGGACAAACCCACCGTCACGGACTCCTTTTCCTTGCGCGGGCTACACGCCACTCGTGCGCGCCGTCCACGTTCGTTCTTCTCGGGCTATCAGCGATAGGATAAGCCCCTATGGATACCCAATTTAACCGCACCGCTATTTACATCTCACTCGGGATCTCCATCGCGATGGTCTTCGCGGTGATTTTTGGTGCCAAATACGTATTCACCAGCGCCGCGCAACAGCCAGTGGCGCTGCCTCCCACTCCCTCTGAGGCAGCGGACTCCCCCGAGTGTGCCGCTGTCGTCGATGCGCTGCCGGACAAGCTCATGGGTTACCCGCGCGTCGACTTGGTCGATCCTGCCCCGGCGGGCGCCGCCGCGTGGGCAAAGAACTCGGAGGACAAAGTAACGCTGCGCTGTGGTATTGACCTGCCGCAGCAGTTTACCGACTACTCCCACACCGTCGAGTCCGACGGCGAATCGTGGCTACAGGTCCTCGACGCCACCCCCGGCTCCACCCTCACGACGTGGTACAGCACCAAGCACACCCCCGCCATCGCGGTGACAACCTCCTCGGAGGAGGCCCACGATGACGCTCCAGAGGGGCTAGAAGCAGCCTTCAAGCAACTAGAAAAAAAGGCACAGAAGGCCAACCCAGCGCCGCTATCGCAGCTCAAGGCTGGACCGGATTCCATGTGTCCCGCTCTAGAAGAGGCCCTGCCGGAAACACTTGCAGAGGGCTATACGCGCCGCGCGGATGTGGGAGATAAGAACACCTGGGTTTATAGCGCACCGGGTCAGGAAGAGATTGTCGTGCGCTGCGGCGTGGCCTCTCCGGAGAACTACCGAGCAGGTGTTCAGCTCCAGCAGGTCAACGACGTCCCGTGGTTCGAAGACACCACGCTGGCGGAGGGCACCACGGCCGGCACATGGTTCGCGCTCGGCCGGGCGGAGGACCTCGCGTTGTCTGCCCCACAGGATGCTGCGAATTCCGCGCTGGTGCGGCTTAGCGACGCCCTCGTGGCAGCCACTCCCTCCCAGTAGGTGTGAGAGGCGCGGCCTACATCGTCACCCTAGAAACGCGCGAGGGCCGTCTGAATAAGGGTGTCGAGCAGCTCGGCATAACCTACCCCTTCCGCAGCAAAGACCTGCGGGTACATAGAAATCGGGGTGAAGCCGGGGAAGGTATTCACTTCGTTGATGCAGTAGGAATCATCACTGACGAAGAAATCCACGCGCGATAGGCCCGAGGCACCCAGCGCCCGGAAAGCCTCAATAGCGCGCTGACGAAGTTCGGCGGTCAGCTCCTCACTCAACGGAGCAGGAATTGCTGCCGAGACGCCCTCGTCGATGTACTTGGCATCGAAATCATAAAAGCCTTCCTCAGACTCCGTGGTGCCCAAGAGCTTGGCGGGGACAGAGGCCTGGAGGCTGCCGTCGGGGCGTTCAAGAACTCCCACCTCCACCTCGGCGCCGCTGATTTCTGGCTCGATGAGAACCTTGTCATCGGATTCATAGGCCAGGGTTAGTGCTGCTTCAAGGTCTTCCCACGCGGAGACCTTGGACACACCGATGGAGGATCCACCCCGCGCCGGCTTCACAAAGACGGGCAGGCCAAGGCGTTCCTTTTGGGCGTCATTAAGCGTGGCTTCCCCTGTGAGTACTTCTTGCGGCGCTACCGGAAGGCCTTCCGCGACCAGAAGCTTCTTGGTGAACTCCTTGTCCATTCCCACAGCCGAAGCCAATACGCCTGCGCCGACGTAGGGAATCCCGGAAAGTTCAAAGAGGCCCTGCACTGTGCCGTCTTCCCCATAGGGGCCGTGCAGAACTGGGACGATGACATCGACCTCTGTGTAGTGCTCGTGGCGGGTGACATTGTGGATGCGCCCACGCGTGGCAGGGTTGAGGGATAACGCCAGCTCATCGTGCAGTTCTACTTCGGGCAGCCGCCCGTCAACAATGTCGAGTCCCGCGCGGTTGCCCTGCGTCCAGGTGCCTTCCCGCGTGATGCCAATGGGCACGACTTCATACTTTTCCGGATCAAGGTGCTCCATGATTGCGCCGGCGGAAATGCACGACACCGAATGCTCGGAGCTGCGACCGCCGTACACAACGGCAACGCGCACAGGTTTCGCTTCAGTCATACCGAGCAACTTTACTCGGCTTTACTCAGCTTTCTTGGTGCGACCCATCAGAGCAACAATCATGTCGTCGACAGTCACCCCGCGGTGGCACACACCGTAGACCGCTTGGGTAATCGGCATCTCTACGTCTGCGCGCTGCGCCAACCGAAAGATGGAATCAGATGAGATAACGCCTTCCGCAACCTGCCCGTTGGTGGCGGCAGTTGCTTCCTCCAGCGTGCCACCCTGGCCGAGGCGATACCCAAAGGTGCGGTTACGCGACAGTGTCGAACTGCACGTCGCCACGAGGTCTCCCATGCCTGCAAGACCAGAGAAGGTGAACGTGTCCGCTCCCAGCTTCACTCCTAGGCGAGTAATCTCCGCGAGCCCGCGCGTGATGATGGTGGCCATGGTGTTGTTGCCTAACCCCTTACCCGCCGCCATGCCGCAGGCAAGTGCAATCACGTTTTTGCAGGCGCCGCCGATCTCCGCGCCGATGACATCGGTGTTGGTATAGGGCCGAAAATACGGTGCTGCGGCGGCATGTTGCACGGCCTCGGCACGGGCAGCATCGCTGCAGGCAATCACCGTGGCTGCTGGTTGCTCCTGGGCCACCTCCTTGGCTAGGTTGGGCCCAGAGAGGACCGCGATACGGTCGGAGGAGACACCAGCGGCGTCTGCGATAACTTCGCTCATTAGGTTGAGTGTGGCCTTCTCCACGCCTTTAGAGATCGACACCAAGGTCGCGTCCTCAGGCAAGAGTGGCGCCCACTTTTCCAGGTTTCCGCGCAGCGTCTGGGAGGGAACGCCGAAGATCACAATATCCGCGGCCTGCAGCGTTGTTGCCGGCTCTGTGGAGGCCTTAATCGACTCAGGAAGCGGGAGTTCTGGGAGGTAATCCGGATTCTCGTGGCGCGTGTTGATGGCATTCGCCAATTCCTCGCGGCGCGCCCACAAGCGGACGTCGTTGCCGGCGTCAGCAAAGACTTTTGCCAGCGTGGTTCCCCACGAGCCTGCCCCCATTACTGCCACGTTTGCCATGTGCCACCTCACTCTAGATTCCTCTGCATTGGCTTTTCCCATTAAAGCACGCCTGGGATTCCTGCACGCTCGGCGCGTAAGGCTGCATCGCGACGGCGAGTGGAGGAAGATAGAGAAGGTTGAAAGCTACCGGCGCAAAAGGAGCAGCATGCCCAAGGCAAAGAACATGCACGAGACGGACAAAGACATTCGCTCGGAAGTCTTCATTTCCGGACGCCACCAGGAGATCCCCGTCGATCCGGCAGAAGAATTCAAGCGCACGACGCTTGCCGCCGGCGCGGTTCTCTGGCGTGGCGACCCGCACGATCCGGAGGTTGCACTTATCCACCGCCCCCACTATGACGATTGGTCGCTGCCCAAGGGCAAGGTCGATCCGGGCGAATCGCTCCCCGCGACCGCCGCGCGCGAGATCTTCGAGGAAACCGGTTACTCCGTGCGCCTAGGCAAGCTCATCGGCAAGGTGGCCTACCCGGTGCAAGGCCGCACGAAGGTGGTCTACTACTGGCTGGCCCGTGTACTCGACGGTGAGTACTCCCCGAATGAAGAGACCGATGAGCTGCGTTGGATGAAGATCGACGAGGCCAGCTCATTACTCTCCTACGACGTTGATGCCCAGGTGCTAGGCAAGGCACACAAGCGTCTGCGCCTTGCGCCTACGACCCGCGTTCTTTATGTGCGCCATGCACGCGCACACCAGCGCCGCTCGTGGGAAGGCGATGATGACCTGCGCCCGCTGGATAAAAAGGGGCGCCGCCAGGCGGAGATGCTCGTGCCGATGCTCACGCCATTTCATCCGACCGCCATTTATAGCGCTCCGCCGCAGCGTTGCCAGCACACCGCTGCCCCGCTGGCCGATGAACTCGGCATGGACATCGCCGTGAATAAAGCATTCGGCGATGATGTCTTTGCTGAATCTCCCGACGACGCACGCGCCGCCTTCCAGCGCGTGGTCGACGGCGGCGGTGTTCCGGTTATCGTCAGCCAAGGGCTGACCATCCCCGGCATCATCGAGTCCTACGCGCCGAAGTTCCTTAAAAAGTCGATCGATGAGCTCAAGTTCAAGAAGGCTTCGGTATGGGTTCTTTCCTTCAACGACGGTGAGCTTACCGGGGCGGACTACTTGGCTAGCCCGCTTCCTGTGCGCTAAGTACGGCATCGCCGCCGTCTCTCAGGAACTTCAGTGCTGCCCTGCTGTCTTATTCCCACCGCGCTGCAGGGCGGCGCTGCATAGCGCGAGTGAAAAGGACCATCCCGAGCGCCCAGATCGGATAGGCGGCAAGGAAGCCGACTATGGGAATAAAGACAAGCAAGCTCGCGATGAGGGAGCAGACCAAGATAAAGAGCAGCGACTGCCCTAGATTCTCCATGACCAGGTTGAGGGCCTCTCGGAAGCAGTCCATGAGAGGCTTATCAGGGTTATCCGCCTTAATCACGGGCGCTGGCCACAGGAGCGCAAAGAGAATCAGACCAGGGAAGCCGCCCGCAATAGATCCGAGCATTACCAAAGTAAAGAAGCAGGCATAGACGCCGGCGCAACCACTCAGCTGGGCAAACCTAAAGTAGTCGCGGAAGGTGACCTGCTCCCCATCAGCGATCTTCCGGGAACCATTAAAGAGGTTCGCCATTAGCCAGAAAAGATAAGCGAAGGCGACTAGCCCCATGACAACCATGAGAGGGATCCCGACGGTAGGCACCAAAGGCTCAATGTCCGTGCCGTTTTCTTCCATTACTGCGAAGATGCCGCCTACAGCGGTACTCGGAACAAGAAGAAGAGCAAAAGTGATGATGAAATGCACCAGCATGGCCAACATCCCTGGCACAGGCTGCTTCAGGTAGCCCTTGAATGATTGGCCCACAATATCCATGGCGTCGATGGGTTGGGCGGGCGCCCCGACTGGTGGATTTCCAGCCCAGGCGCCAGGCTGGCGCTCACCGTAGCTGCTGGACTGCTGATAACCGTAGTTCCCTGGCTGTTGATAGCCATACCCCGAAGTGTTGTGATAGCCATACCCGCCATACCCGCCTGCGCCGCCGAACTGATTGCCTCTGTCTCCGCTAAAGCTTTGATAAGGATTGCTCATGCCGAGGATGTTAACGGCGCTATGTGCACCGCGCCACAGGAGGCGGGGAATGCTCCCACACCTTTATTGCTCACGTTAAGATGCTACGACGCGGGGCTTGAACGCGGGGCGCGTGGATTCGAAAGCCTCGATATCGGCCTCATTGCGCAGGGTCAGACCGATATCATCGAGCCCCTCCATAAGGCGCCAGCGAGTGTAATCATCGATCTCAAAGGTGTAGCTATTGCCGCCGACGGTAACCGTGCGCGCTTCCAAATCGACGGTGGTTTCGGTCTCGCCGGCCTCCAACTGTTTCCAGATGAGCTCGATGTCTTCTTGTTCCATGAGCCCCGTCAGCAGGCCAGCCTTTCCGGAATTGCCGCGGAAGATATCGGCGAAACGGGAGGAAAATACCGCCTTGAATCCATACTCGGCAAGCGCCCATACTGCGTGCTCACGAGAGGATCCGGTACCAAAGTCCGGCCCCGCGAAAAGCACAGAGCCTTCCCTGAACGGTTCCTGATTGAGAATAAAGTTGTGATCGCTGCGCCAGTTAGAAAACAGTCCGTCGGCAAAGCCGGTGCGTTTAACGGACTTCAGGTAGCGCGCCGGAATAATCTGGTCAGTATCCACATTGGATACTCGCAGCGGAACGCCGATGCCAGTGTGAGTTACGAACTTCTCCATTGTCTTCTCCCTTTCCTTAGGCGCCGGCTACGGCGGCATCGTCGATATCTGCTGGTGCGGCCAAGTGGCCCAGGACTGCTGTCGCTGCCGCAACGGCCGGGGAGACCAAGTGGGTGCGGCCACCGGGGCCCTGGCGGCCCTCAAAGTTGCGGTTGCTTGTCGACGCCGACCTCTCCCCCGGCTTCAACTGGTCCGGGTTCATGCCCAGGCACATCGAGCAACCAGCGGTTCGCCATTCAGCACCAAAATCGGTGAAAATCTTATCCAAGCCTTCTTCCTCCGCTTGTGCCTTGACCACGGCCGATGACGGAACCACCATCATGCGGGTATCAGCCGCGATACTGCGCCCTTTGACTACCTCAGCGGCTGCGCGCAGGTCTTCGATGCGAGCGTTCGTGCAGGATCCCAGGAAGACAGTGTCGATCTGGATATCGCGAAGCGGCGTGCCAGGCTCCAGGTCCATGTACGCCAAGGCCTTCTCGACTGCAGCCTTCTCACCGTCGTCACCGCACTCCTCCGGGTTGGGCACCACAGCGCTCAGCGGCAGGCCCTGTCCCGGGTTCGTGCCCCAAGTGACAAACGGGGGGAGGGCAGAGCCGTCGATCTCCACGACGGTATCGAACTCGGCGCCTTCGTCAGTCGGCAGCGTCTTCCAGTAGTCAACCGCTGCGTCCCAGTCTTCGCCCTGCGGGGCGAACTCGCGGCCCTTGACGTACTCAAAGGTGGTTTCATCCGGAGCCACCATACCCGCGCGGGCACCAGCCTCGATGGACATGTTACAGATCGTCATGCGCGCTTCCATCGACATTTTGCGAATGGCCTCGCCGCGGTACTCGATAATGTGGCCCTGGCCGCCGCCAGTGCCAATCTTGGCGATGATAGCCAGAATCAAGTCCTTGGCCGAAACACCTTCCGCCAGCTCTCCGCTAACCTCGATAGCCATGGTCTTGAAAGGCTTGAGCGAAAGCGTCTGGGTGGCCATGACGTGCTCAACCTCGGAGGTACCGATGCCCATGGCGATGGAGCCGAAGGCGCCATGCGTCGAGGTGTGCGAGTCACCACACACAATGGTCATGCCAGGCTGGGTAATTCCCAGCTGGGGGCCTACGGTGTGAACGATGCCTTGCTGAGCATCACCCATCGAATGCAGGCGCACACCGAACTCTTCACAGTTCTTGCGCAGGGTAGATACCTGCGTGCGGGAGACCTCATCTTTAATTTCTAAAAGGTTGCCGGTCTTAATTCCGACGGTGGGCACGTTATGGTCTTCAGTGGCCAAGTGCAGCTCAGGGTGACGCATAGTGCGACCGGCCAAGCGAAGACCGTCGAAAGCCTGGGGGCTGGTAACTTCGTGCAGGAGCTGAAAGTCAATGTAGATAAGATCGGGCTCGCCGCCCTCGCCCTTGCGCACAACGTGGTCGCGCCATACCTTCTCTGCGAGTGTCAGTTTCTCAGTCATGTATCTCTCCACTTGAAATCTCAATTAATGGGACGTAGATTTCATTATATGGGAGAGTATAGCGCAGTATCAGGAATTAAGGTATTGGATCGCGCAGTAGCCATCATGATGGCCGCGACCAACCGCCCCTCCACGCTCAATGAGCTGTGTGAGACCACCGGCCTACCCCGGGCAACCGCACACCGTCTCGCCACAGCGCTCGAGGCACACCGGATCCTTACCCGCACGCCCGACGGTAAGTGGGGTGCGGGTCCCGCCCTTCCCGGCAACCGGGATCGAATCATCGAGACCGCCGGCCCCATCATGGAGGAGCTTCTCGACGCCACTGGCGAATCCGTCCAGCTATACGAACTCTCGGGAACCACCCGCACCTGCATTGCCACGCGCGAGCCAGAAATTGGACTACACAACGTGGTCCCTGTAGGCCGCCAGCTCCCGCTCACCTCTGGCTCCGCCGCTAGAATCTTCGCAGCTTTTGCCGATGTACACGTTGAGGATGCCATTTTCAGCGAGCACGATGTCGAACTCGCACGCACCAACGGTTATTCCGAATCCATCGAGGAACGCGAGTCCAACCTCGCCTCCATCTCCGCACCAGTTTTCGACGGCGCCGGAAACTTCATCGCCGCGCTCTCCATTTCTGGTTCGGCCGAGCGCTTCCGTCCCTCCCCAGCGGAGAAATTTGCGGATGTACTGGTCAGCGCTTCCAACCGGCTGAGCGCCGCCCTTTCCAACAGCGCACCGAACAATGGCAACCGCTAAGACCGCCGACGGCTAGGCCTGCAAACTCCGCCCCCAGATACCTCTAAATACTCAAACCAAAATACATTGCGAGGCCACGCAGTCCTTCTGGGCCCGCGCTGCTTGTCGAGGACAACGCCTCACCCTTTTCCTGCGCCACCCGGATTGGATTTCCTGGTTCCCGGTTGGGACGTCGCGGTACCCAACCTTGGTGCGGCAAGCGCGCCAGTTCATCCGCGTGTGGCATCCGTGCATAGTTTGAGAAAATTACCGTCCGGCCTTCTCGATTGGTCTGGGTAATCCCCTGGTAAATACCCACCACACCTGGCTGCCCTGGAACGGAGACTGCTCCACCGCTATCCCCTGGTGCCAGCGACACGTCGACCGCATAGTTCATTCCAGGAAAGAGGCCTGGCCCCCGCACCGCAGTACCGCATTGACGCGACGTGGCCTGCCCGTCGAAGCACACAGCTGCTCCTTCGCCTGGGACCGGCGCCATGCCATCCCCTGTCAGGGGGTTTCCGGCCGAGTACGTTCCGCCGGCGAACTGAATATAGGCCAAGTCATGCCCTGCCGCCCCAGAAGGCTTGAACCAACGCAAGGTTCCTACGTGCTGGCCCGCTTCGTTATACATCTGCTCCCCGTTGAGACCGCAGTGGGCCGAAGTCCACGCCCGGCTAGCCTCAACATAACCGACACTGCACAAGGTGCCATCAGCAGCAGCAACCTTTTGCCCCTGCCTCACCGGCACACCCTCGGCAGCCGTTGCGGGGGTAGCAAGAGCAATGGCTAGCGAGCATGCACCAACCACAGAACCAAGGCCGGAAGCAAAAAGCGAAAGGCGACGCTGAGGAGACTTATTCATCATACTTTCACTCTAGCCTGTTTCACCCCACATACACCTCACGCCCCGCACGTCACTCTACTAACACCCCCTAGCACCCCCAATAATGAAACTGAGTTGAAAACACGCTTTACTGACAGTGACAGCTACTGAAAACTGATTGAAAATCCCCAGCCTTTCAAGGAGGAGTCATGACCCACACCATTCACGACGAGCACACGCACACCCACGGCGAAGGCTGTGGCCACGTCGCATTCCCGCACGGCGATCACGTGGACTACCTGCACGATGGCCACATCCACCGCGAGCATGAAGGCCACTGGGACGAGTGCGAGACATCCGAGCACACCGTTCACGAGGGCCACGACCACGAGCACGGCGAAGGCTGCGGCCACGTCGCATTCCCGCACGGCGATCACGTGGACTACCTGCACGATGGCCACCGCCACGCAGCGCATGATGGCCACTGGGATTGCCACTAAGAGCACTCCGGATTCCGTTTTTCTGAGCTGCCTAGCCCGCGCCCACGATGCCGGGCTTGGGCAGCTCTCCCCGTTTTCTCCAGCGCATCTCGGCACATCCCGTTAGGGTGGAACTTATGACTTCCACGCGCACCCTCCGACCCGTCGCAGCTTTTGCAGCCATAGCCACCGCCGGTGTTTTAACGGTTGGATGCTCCACGTCATCCGACATGGCAGCATCGTCAGGCCCGGGCGAAGTATCGGGTGAGCCAACTTTCGAGAACACATACCCAGCCTTTCAGCCGCTCAATGATGACGCTGAACTTCACGTTCCCAACTCCGCCGACGAAGGAGCCCCATCCGGCCCCGAACCGACATTGCCCGGCACCGCAGCCGATCAGCCTGGGGGCCAGCCTCAACAGCCGGATACTCAAGCGCAGAGTGTGCAAGGAGCCCAACCAGGCGCAGGCCAGCACCAGACCGCTCAGGCTGCAAAGATGTCCACCTACAATAGCCTCTCCGGACAGCTTCCCCAAGGCGAAGCCAACGGTGCAGCAGTCAACGTTCACGGCACACCCGCCACGGTGTGCCAGATGGGCGATGGCTATAACATCGCCTTCGTCATGGCCGGCGCAAACACTAGTTGCGATTTTGCGCGCTCCACAGCCGGCCGCTTGATGACCTTAGCCCCAAGCTCCCAGGATGACCTCCGCGCCTATATCCCCGCACAGGTAACCGTCAACAGCTCGGTCACACAGCAGAACTACTCATTGACGTGCAACATTGATGAGCACGAGGTGATTCGCTGCACGGGCGGTAATAACGCTGAAGTCCTCATTGTCTAGACTCCAGACCGCTAACCCATAACCCGATCAGGAAAGAGGGCGACAGCTATATCGCTTGTCGCCCTCTTTATTTGTACCCCGTACGGGATTTGAACCCGTGTTACCGGCGTGAGAGGCCGGCGTCCTAGGCCGCTAGACGAACGGGGCTCGCTTAGCTGTCCGTTTCGGACTTGCTAAACACTATAGGATCCCCGAAAGATTGCACAAATCGGCAGGTAACGGACCCTTTTTACACAGATAAAATCCCGAACCTCGTTGCCACTTATGGCTGCGATGTAAACTTCGACTCTCAAGGCCTAGGTGCGGATCGAATCAGTGGTTATTCCGCTGGCGTGCCGTTGGCTGCTGGGGCCGGAGCACTAGTTAGTCATCGCTGGAGGTTCGGGAGGACACGTGCGCTAACAGCATGCGGTGCAAGGCTCCTACTTCGCTCGAGTGTTGGCTTTAAGAAGTTGTGGATTATGGCGATGCCGCCTTGTATTATCTGCTAGGGTTGCGTCGGCGATAGTGATGATTTTCAACTTCCGCCATCCGCTCTCCTTTCTGTCGGGAATGCGTTGCACCTGCAGTGTATGGCCAGAAAAGGCATACCGGTAGGACTTAGACCAATTGGCCACTGGTCCACCCCCTGGTACTCCACCGCCCCTCCCGTCCACCTCGCCGAAGATGCACACCGGTATGGGGTAAAACCAGACCACTCAGATGTCACGAGAAGCCACGCCCCTTTACTTGCCACTAGTGCAAGCGTTACACTTGCACTAGATGCAAACAAAGGAGGCACATCATGGGCAGCGACCTAAAAGTCATTAGAGAGGTCCAACAACGCACAGCTTGGAAGCAGAGCAGGTGGGCGGTAACACTTGTAGCGCTCGGCATCGGCAGTAGCCTCGCATTCTCTAAGCTGTCGTGGTGGTACACCCTCGCAATCCTCATACCGACCTTCATTCTCGGCTACCTCCTCAAGGACAAAATCGCGAACCCTTTTGTTCGCCCCAATCCCAACAAGGGGCCAAGGAACGATCGCGCCACGTGGTCACGCGTACTGCTTCCCGCTGCAATGATTTTCTCCACCACGCCGACACCTGATACATGGCCATGGATGATCACCAGCGGGGTCGTCGTTTCAGCAGCGACGGCTTGGATGCTGTACGAGAACCGCAACGCGGCAATAAAGGGCGCCAGTGTCTAGGGAAGCGCCCAACCAATCCTCTGAGCTGGATCCAGTTATCCACCCGATTAACCGCCTCAGAATCTGTGCCACGCTCTACTCCGCCGGTGCCACCGACGGTCGGCAAATGAAGTACAGCACGCTCGCCGAGTTGACCGAGCTACCCGCCGATACACTTTCCAAGCAGTTAAAGCACCTCGAAGACCGCGGCTATATTAGCCGCGCCCGAGAGTACGGTTCTACCCGCGCTAAGGACACTGTGTGGGTCACGCTTACTGAGGCAGGCACACAAGCTTACGTGCAGCACGTGGAGGCGCTCAAAGCCATGACTGGGGGCTTATAGGTTGCGCAGCCATTGCGCTATGCGATTCCCCAGCTGTGGAAACTCGGTATAGCCGTCGCTCTCAAGGAAGTGTCCAGCGTCGTGGATGGTGATGGGTGCGGCCGAGAGGGCGTCGGCAAGCTGCTGCGTGAGGGAAGGGTCCACCAGGACATCGTCCGTAGACACGAAGACCTCTATGTGAGCGATGTGGGGTTTGACAGCAGGCACGTCGACGTGGGCCTGGCCAATAAATTCGTCAAGCTCTGGGATGACAGGAAGCTTCTCCACAAACCCAGAGACAATGAAGAGGCCAGGAAGCTCCCACTCGCCCTCCAATGCCGTGAGATAGTGCAGCAGCGCAGTGCCGCCCAGGCTATGCGTGATGATGCAGGTATTAGCGTTTGGACGCTTAATATCGTTGCGTATCGCCTCTACCCACTCATCGAGCTTCGGAGCGTTCGGTTCCGGCAGCGCGATGGTGTGAACGGTGTGGCCATCGAAGGTCAACAGGCGTTCTAGCCACGGGAACCAGTGACTGTCAGGGCTGGCTTGGTATCCATGAACAATGTAGAAGTGCATGGTCGCCGATCATACGAAAAAGAGTGGCAAGCTCATCGTGCTTGCCACTCTGTGTGAAGCGCCTCCGCTTCATCTCTCGCATGCTCATATTTAGCTACCTCTTCTTCAATAGATTGCAAATCTGCCGCTGCTCCGGCGGGGTCATGGTCTGCTCTGGACATTTAAAGCCCCTAACTCGTCAAGTTTACTTTTTATACTATTGTTTCTCAATCAATCTATAGTAAAATCCAGCCCATGGCGGCTTCTGGCGTGCAGTGGGTCGGATTAAAGGGGCTCTTCCGGTTTCGGGGTGCGTAGCGGGGTG
>NZ_KV788172.1:0-43204 GCF_001807205.1 Corynebacterium sp. HMSC05D03
CCGACACCAAACAAAACAAACAACTCAATACACCAAGCCCGTCACCTTTGAGCAACCACTCGACGGTGACGGGTTTCGTCGTCGTTTTCGCACACAGCCTACAAGCACAGACCCGAAAATGCTAAAAGTACAGACCTGAAAGTACAGACCCCCAAGTAACAGGACGCTTCATTACTGAGAATACGCAGTAGACGTACTGAGCCGTTCTCCAAGCTGCCCGTAGCTCGACAGCTCCGGAAGAAATGAGGTTTTCTTGAGCAAAATACCGCTTTAAAAGCGAATTCATGTAATGGGCAAAAGACGCTATGCTCCAATTATTTACCATGTTTCACTCCTCGTATTCGCGCTACTGACAGTCAATGCAGCTTCCGCAGTCCATACCAACTGCATAGTACCTCTGGGTACTTTAGTGCCCAGAGGCTTATCTACATGGCACGTTCGCTACGGGTTCGTCGTTCTAACAGCCAGTCAGACAAGAAGGAACCGTGGCGTAGTTTCGGGATAGCCACATCGACGGTGCTGACCCGTGTATCCAGTAGTCGGTTGCGGTAGCCGTTGCGGTGGTTGACGCGGTTGTCGCTGGTGGTGCCGTAGTCAGCGCTGCCGACAGTATCGTCTTGGGAAGATAGAATTTGGTTGATGAAATCACCGAGCATCTGACGCGTCAGATCGGGTGATGCTTGAGTGAGTAGCTCTTCGAGGTATGCTTTTGGTTGCCAGTTGTGTCGGCACCGGGGGCTTAACTGTGAGAAGCGGGTCGAATAGCGGAGTTCTCCGCTAGGAGGTGTAAAAATTCCTCTGGGTCTTTAACCGTCAAGCGAATGGGTCTTCCGATATTGCGGTGTAGGAGGATATTTGCAGAACCGGCATGGAATGAAATAGTGCCATCCAGGAAGTGAACCCCAAACGTTTGGGATTCGAGTATGGGGCCCGAGGGAAGGATCTCCGCCCCCTTCAGAGATTCCAAACGAACGTTGCTAACTGGAATGCCAAGAACTGAAATCCGAAGGATTTCATCATTCAGCAACACCCCGACATTAAAGAAAATTGCCAGAGACACTAAAAGACCGCATGTGATAAAGGCGGTTTGATCTCTTCTGGTCAAGAAGTAGACACACAATAAGAGTACTGCGAAGATAAGTACGATCCGACTAAAATTATATCCAAATACTCTTGATCGATAACTTGAACCAGTCATGAATATACTCAACTTCCTTCCAACTATCTTCATGGGTAGTAAGGCGAAAATCACCACTGTGAGCATCGTGAGGGAGAATGAAGCGTCCTGGGTTTAGTTCCGCTTCTTTTACGACCCTGTGTTGATGGGCTGGGTGAGATAGTACTCGGTTTCTACTTCCTGTGGGGTGGCGTAGTCCAAAGCTTCGTGAAGCCGTTTGGTGTTCCACCAATGCACCCACCGCAAGGTGGCCAGTTCGACTTCTCCGACCGATGTCCACGGGCCTTGGGCATGAATCAGTTCCGCTTTGTAGAGACCGTTGACTGTTTCGGCTAGAGCATTGTCATAAGAATCGCCGACTGTTCCCACACTCGGCCGGATTCCGGAATCCGCGAGAGCGGTGGAATACTTCAGTGACACGTACTGGCTGCCCCGATCACTATGGTGAATCAGCTGGTTTCCATGGATTCGCCCAGCAGTCGTTAACGCATGCTCCAAAGCCTCCATGGGCAGCGCATCGGTACGCATCGTCGAGCGTGTAGCAACACCAACAATCTTTCGGCTGTAGACATCCACGACAAACGCGGTGTAGGCGAATCCTGACAGGGTACGAACGTAGGTAATGTCGGCAACCCACAACCTTTCTGGTGCTTGTGCACGGAAGTTTCGCTGCACTAGGTCCGGGCGATGATCCGGTGTCTTCGGGCTAGTCGTTGTCACGGGGGTTCGTCCGCGTCTGCGGCCGCAAACACCTGCTAACTTCATTAATCGAGCGGTCTTATCGCGGCCGATATGAAAACCTTCACGGTTCATAGCGTGCCACATTTTGCGGATACCGTAAACCGAGAAATTCTGCGCATGCACACGCTGTATCTCTGGGATGAGAAGGCTATCGCTTAAGGCCCTTGCACTGGGAACACGTGTGGTGGCTTTGCGGTAGCCGCGTGAAGTAATGAATCCACGATCTGCTTGTTTAAGGACTCGGCAGATGGCCCCGGGCCCCAAACTGATCCTTATACGCGTCGATGTAGGAGATCATTTGGTCGTGGGTCGGTCGAGTTCCGCTGCGAAAAAGCCGAAGCAGTCTTAAGAATCCCGTTTGCTCGCTTCAGCTCACGGTTTTCGCGGCGCAAACGCTTGAGCTCTTCTTCCATTGTTTCGCCGCCAGACGCGTCAGAGTCATCACGTACTGAAGCGCTGTCACGATACCAAGCCCGCAACGTATGGTGAGACACTCCAAGCAGCTCACCGACCTCCGTGTAGGCACGTTGCAGTGAGCAGGACTCCAAGCGGACCATTTCGATGATCTGATGGACCGCCTTCTCCTTGAACTCGACGGAATACTTTCTAGGCATAGTTCAATCCTTCCTTAGCTGAGGTAGGAACTAAACCCAGGACGCTTCACACCACACCGCAAACAGCCCAGGACCAGCAACTTGGATGAATGCACATCCAGGTCTGCACTTATAGATAGCGGACCTTCATCGCCCGCGAACTAGAATGATTTCCGTATATGCACTTCGTTCTGAGGGGCCGCTGAGGAGAAGTAGATGAGGTTTTCACAATCATCGAGTCTGTTTACGCATGCTTATAATGCGACCTTCCTGAGGGACTTGAAGGCTGTGCCCTTTAGTCGAAAGAACGATAGTCCTTCTCCCTATGGCCTGTGTCGCGTCTTTGAGGCAGAGGAACCAGTGCCTCAGATGCGTGCTATCCGCGACGGGCTAGTCTTTTTCGGTGCGATGGTCTTGATAGCAGCTTTTATCTTCTTCTTCGGTTTACTGCTGAACAGCATGCAGATTCCAGGATTATTGGCGTTTCTCCTTGGCGGGTTGTTGCTTTACTTTCTTTTTCTTGTAGCTCGGCATATCTTCTTCGCTTTGAGGATTAGCAAGGCTTGGAAGAATGGTTGGATAGAGTTCTACCCAGTCCTCCTCGGGAGCTTTTTCCACGAAGAGAAAGGTGCAAAGGCTGGAAAAAAGGGGCATTTTTATGCCACGAAAGCTCTCGTTGTGGCGCCAAGCGGCGAATCGCGCATGCTTGACGTGATCGTAGAGGGAATGAGCCCGGACCGACTGATTGAGGAAGGCGCGGTCATGGCGAGGGATCACCAAGGGATTCGTCTTGACGCCATTCATAATAATGGCTGGACATTCTGGGCCGTTGTCCGCGGGAAGCAACTGGAGAATGGAAGCGTGGAACATGGACTATCCGCTTCCCAGGTGGCTGCTGGCTTAGACCGCGTGAGGCATTGTTGGCCACTGAACGGGTTAGATTTGCCTCTTGAATTCTCGTGAGTCTTGGACGTCAATCGGTGGTTGTGGGCCGTTTCACTTACTAGCCAGTGTATTGCCGGTTTTGTTTCGCTGACCTGTAGACTGGTTCGGTACATACGGACGCGTCAACCGCAGAAAGTGCATAGCTTTAATGTCTGAATCCAACTCCCGCGACCACCGCCGTGGCCGCGAAGGTTCCTCGGAAGGCAACCGTGGGCACAACCGCTCTGGGGGCCGCAAGTTTGAAAAACGTGGTGGCGCATCGGGGCGTCGTGAAGAGCGCCGCAGTGATCGCCGTGATGAGCGCCGCAATGATCGAAAGCGCCATGGTCGTGATAAGAACAAAGCCTCGCATCCGCAGCGTTCGGGCTACCGTGAGGAGCGTATCAACCGCCGCATGACGGATCCGGACCTGCCTTCTGATATCGACATCACTGATCTCGATCCCTCTGTTTTGCAGGACCTCTCTTCGCTTTCGAAGGAAAACTCCGAAGCAGTGGCTAAGCACCTCATCATGGCGGCGACGTGGCTTGATGACGATCCACAGCTGTCACTTCGCCATGCCCGTGCTGCCAAAGACCGTGCAGGCCGTGTTTCGGTTGCTCGTGAGATGAACGGAATCGCTGCGTATCGCGCCGGCGAGTGGAAGGAAGCACTCGCGGAGCTGCGCGCAGCACGCCGCATTTCCGGTGGCCCTGGTTTGATGGCCGTCATGGCTGATTGCGAGCGCGGACTTGGGCGCCCTGAGAAAGCTGTCGAGCTGTGGCGTAGCGAGGAGGCTAAGGAGCTTAGTCCAGAGGATGCCGTCGAATTGGCCATCGTCGCTGCAGGCGCGCGGCTGGATATGGGCCAGGCAGACTCCGCTGTGGTCACGATTCAGCGTGCGCAGCCCACGAAGGACGCCAAGGGTGTCTCCGCGTGCCGTCTTGCTTATGCCTATGCGAATGCGTTGCTGGAGGCCGGCCGTAAGGATGAGGCACGGGAATGGTTCCAGCATGCTATTGAGATTGACGAAGGAGACTGGACCGACGCCGCGGAGCGTCTGGCCGAGTGTAAATAATGAGTATTCTCAAAACTCACGATTCGTTGCTATTGGATCTTGACGGGACCGTGTGGGAAGGCGGACAGGCCCTTCAATGCGTCGTTGACGTTATTAACTCCTGTGGCATTCCCGCGGTGTATGTGACGAACAATGCGTCGCGTAGCCCCCAGACCGTGGCAGACATGCTCGGTGAGATCGGGCTGGACGCTGATGCCAATCGCGTTGTCACCTCAGCCCAAGCTGTAATAAAAATCGCGCGCGAAGATCTGCCCGCGGGCGCGAAGGTCCTTGTTATTGGCGCAGACTCCTTCCGCGCGCTCGCGCGGGACGCAGGTTTCATCGTCGTCGACAGCGCTGATGATCGGCCTGCCGCCGTGCTGCAGGGCATGGATAAGTCTGTGGGGTGGGAGCAGCTCTCTGAAGGTGCGCTCGCCATCAATCAAGGTGCCAAATACTATGCCTCGAACCTGGATACGTCGCTGCCGACGGAGCGCGGAATGGCTGTGGGTAATGGCTCGCTCGTCGCGGCCGTTGTTTCGACCACCGGTGTTGAACCTATTTCTGCAGGCAAACCGGAGCCCGCTATGTTTACGCAGGCGGCTAAGCTGGTGGGGTCGACCAAACCCCTGGCTGTCGGTGACCGTCTAGACACCGATATCGTCGGTGGTAATAACGCAGCCATGGATACCTTCCACGTGCTGACAGGCGTGTCTCGTGAGCTGGCGCTCATTGAAGCAACACCGGAGGAGCGTCCGAATTTCATTGGTGCCGGATTCCACGAGCTTTCCTTGTCGGAAGCGCAAGCGCGTCCGGGCGCCCAGGGCGGGTTTAGAGCACGTTTTGACGGCTATGACATCGTTCTGCAAGGCGGTAACGAGAAGTCTACGTCGGTCGAGGCACTGCGTACCGTTTTGGAAGTAGCCTGGGCAGGCTCTGAGCCTCCGCGCTACATTCAGCCGCGGAGCGAAGCCGCGGAGAGGGTAGTATCCACATGGCAGTAAAACCCCATGACCCACGCGCAGTGTTGGCTCCAGAGACCCTCAATGCGTCCATCACCGAGATTCTCACCGAGCCGGCAGAGACTCTTGAGGAAGAGCTAGCCCAGCTGGACCGCGCTCATACCGTGTTGCGCGATGCGCTCCAAGATAATTAGCGCGAATCGCCAAGGAATCTAGGGGAAAGAGGACCTAATCATGCCACCGCAACGTCGCCGCCTTGACGCAGAATTGGTGCGCCGCAAGATTGCGCGCTCACGAGAACAAGCCGTTGAGATGATCAAGGCTGGTCGGGTGACGGTTGGGGGCTTCAAGGCTACGAAACCCGCGACAGTGGTCGAGCCTGAGGTGTCGATCAAGGTCGAAGCTAGCGAGGGTGATGATTGGGCGTCGCGTGGTGCTCACAAGCTCCTCGGTGCGCTCGCGGCTTTCGACGTGGACCTCAAGGGCAAGCGTGTCTTGGACGCGGGGGCGTCCACCGGCGGCTTTACTGATGTCTGTTTGCGTCGCGGTGCGGCGGAAGTGTTATCGGTTGACGTGGGCTACGGGCAGCTATTGTGGCGCCTGCAAAATGATGAGCGCGTTACTGTGCTTGACCGCACCAATATTCGCAACCTGACTCTTGAACAGACGAATGGGCCTTGCGACGCTATGGTGGGTGACCTTTCGTTCATCTCCCTAAAGCTGGTACTTCCGGCAATCGTAGAATGCATGGCTGATGGCGCATGGTTATTACCCATGGTCAAGCCTCAGTTTGAAGTAGGAAAGGACCGGATTGGGGCGGGCGGAGTAGTGCGCTCGCCTGAGCTTCGCGCGGAAGTGACTAAGGACGTGGCTGTCTTCGCCCAAGAGCTCGGGTTGAGCGTCAAAGGCGTGGCGGCATCCCCACTACCTGGACCAAGCGGCAATGTTGAATACTTCCTGTGGTTGGTCAAGGATGGCTTGTCCACCCCGCAAGATAAGCTGGATGTACTCATCGACACGGCAATCAAGGAAGGACCCCAGTGAGCAGGACTAGTGCCGCGGAGGGCGCCACTCGCCGCGAAATTCTTCTTGTCCCGCACGCTAGCCGCGAGGACAACCTCGCTGCCACACACCGTGCAGCAGAGCTGCTGCAGGAGGCTGGCATCAAGGTACGCGTTTGCGGAGCGGACACCGTTCTCCCTGGGCTGCAGCACGTGCGGCATACCCCGGCGGCAGCCGAAGGCTGTGAGTTAGTCCTCGTGCTCGGTGGTGATGGCACGTTCTTGCGCGCTGCCGACATGGCACGCGCAGTAGACGTCCCCGTCCTAGGCATCAATCTGGGGCACGTGGGCTTCCTCGCAGAATGGGAAGCGGAGTCCCTAGACCGTGCGCTTGTGCGCGTCATCGAGCAGTCCTATGACGTCGAAGACCGCTTGACCATCGACGTGAGCGTCTTTGATTCGGAAGGCGAGCTGCGGGAGCGTAGTTGGGCGCTCAATGAGGCCTCCATTGAGAACCTCAACCGCTCGGGGGTCCTCGATGCCATCCTCGAGGTAGATGGGCGCCCAGTCTCAGCTTTTGGGTGTGATGGTGTTCTTATCTCCACTCCGACGGGGTCTACGGCCTATGCCTTTTCAGCGGGTGGTCCCGTCTTGTGGCCCTCTCTCGATGCCATCCTGGTGGTTCCGAACAATGCGCATGCACTGTTTACTAAACCACTCGTAGTTTCTCCGGATTCGCAGGTGGCGGTCGAATCGGCCTCGGCTACGACTCCGGCCGTGGTAATCCTCGATGGTTTCCGTGAGATTTCTATGCCGCCGGGTTCGCGCGTGGAAATCGTGCGTGGTGAAAGGCCCGTGCGCTGGGTTCGCTTGGACCAGCAGCCCTTCACCGACCGCCTCGTGTCCAAGCTCCGCCTTCCCGTGGAAGGCTGGCGCGGACCGCGGCATTAACTGCCTTAGCGCGTTTTCAGGAAGGAAGATACCGCACTGTGCTCGTAGATATCAGCATCTCTGACCTCGGCGTTATCGAAAGCTCCGCTGCGGAGCTTTCGCAGGGTCTTACCGTGCTTACCGGTGAAACTGGCGCCGGTAAGACCATGGTTGTGACTGGACTACGCCTGCTGGCTGGCGGTCGCGCTGATGCCTCACGCGTGCGCGATGGGGCCGCGAAGGCGGCTGTGGAAGGTCATTTTTCCTCCGATTCACTGGCTGTGGCGGCGTTGGTCGAGGACGCAGGGGGAGAGCCGGATGAAAACGGTGAGTATATCGCCTCCCGCACGGTGTCTGCGGCGGGACGTTCACGCGCGTACCTGGGTGGGCGTTCGGTACCGGCGGCGACATTGGGGGAATTCGCTTCCCACCTCATCACTGTGCATGGACAAAATGACCAGCTGCGCTTGCTGTCGGCTGATCAACAGTTGGCCGCCATCGATCGCTTCGAGCCTTCCATCGAGAAGTTCCGTACTGCGTATACCGAGGCTTTTAGGAAGTGGCGCGCATTGGCCAAGGACTACCAGCACCGGATGGAGTCCCGTCGTGAGATGGCCCAAGAGGTGGACCGCTTGCAGTTTGCCATCAAGGAGATTTCTGATCTCGAGCCGGAGCCTGGTGAGGATGCTGAGCTCGTGACCCTGATTAAGCGTTTGCAGGACGTCGATGCTTTGCGTGAAGGCGCAGCTACTGCTCTGAGCGCTGTGGACGGTGGAGAAGGTTTTGGTGATGAGGACACTGCTGTCAATCTTGTCGGCGCAGCTGAATCGGCACTAAATGGGGCGAGCGATGCCGAGCTGACCCGGCTGGGAGAGCGGTTGGGTGAAGTCACCGCGCAGCTGACCGATATCGCTGCCGAGCTCACCACGTATTTAAGCGATCTGCCCGCGGATCCCAACCTCCTTGAGGAATCTCTGCAACGTCAGCAGGAGCTTAAGCTCCTCACGCGCAAGTATGCCGCTGACATCGATGGAGTTTTGGCCTGGCGGGACGCCGCTGAAGCGAAACTTGCGACCTTAGATACCTCCACCGAAGCCCTCGAAGCCTTGAAGAAGGACGTAATGGAGGCCGAAAAGACGATGGTGGCCAAGGCAGAAGCACTCACTGCTGCCCGTACTAAGGCAGCGAAGAAACTGGGCACCCAGGTCTCCGAAGAGATCCACGGCTTGGCCATGCCCAACTCCACCTTGACGGTCGCCGTAAAGAAGGCCAAATATTCCAAAACTGGCGCGGATGAGGTTGAGTTCCAACTCAACGGCAAGCCGCTAGCTTCCGCGGCCTCGGGAGGTGAGCTTTCCCGCGTCATGCTGGCTATGGAGGTGGTCCTGGCCAGTGGCGACGGCACCACGCTGGTCTTCGATGAGGTGGATGCCGGCGTCGGAGGGCGTGCGGCGGTGGAAATTGGGCGTCGCCTAGCACGGCTTTCGACTACCAACCAGGTCATCTGCGTTACCCACCTGCCCCAGGTAGCTGCCTATGCAGATTCGCACCTGCATGTGTCCAAAGAGAAGTTCACGTCAGGCGTGGCGGATTTGACCCCTGAGGAGCGCGTCGAGGAGCTCGCTCGTATGCTCGCTGGTCTCGATGACACCGAGACCGGTCGCGCGCACGCTCAGGAGCTTTTCGATAGAGCTCAAGCAGAAGTGGAGACTTTCCGCGCGCCTTCCACACATTGAGCGCCTAACAGGGGAAACTGTCAGGCATGAGTCTGTTTTCCCGTAACACCGATCTGCCTGGAGAACACGGCGCGCTGCGTGATTGCACCCCGGGTGGCAAGGGCATGAAGAAGTTTAGCGCCGGTGACTTCGCCGTCATCAACGCCGCCAATATTTCCCGCCAAGAGGCCCAGACCCTCGTGGACATGAAGCCGGCCGCCGTTATCAACGTCGCCGAGTTTTCCACTGGTTCTATCCCGAACTATGGCCCGCATATGCTTCTCGACGCCGATGTCACCCTCGTTGAAGGCGTCGGTCAAGACTTCGTGAGTAACTTCAAGGATGGAAAGAAGGCTCGACTTACTGAGGACGGAGCGATTTATTCTGGCGATACCCAGTTGTCCTCCGGAACGGTAGTTACTCGTGACCGGGCGGAGAAGAATTTCGCTTCTGCTCAACAGGAACTCATCGATCACATGGAGGCATATTTCGGCAACTCCATCGAGTTCATTCACTCCGAGGGCCCGCTGCTCATCGACGGCCTAGGCGTACCCGATGCGGGTTCCGACATGGCTGGCCGTAAAGTACTCGTGGTCTCGCCCTCCGAGGAACACCGTAAGAAGCTAACACTTCTGCGTAATTTCATCCGCGAGTATGAACCCATCATCATCGGCGTGGATTCTGCAGCCGATACGTTGGTAGAGCTGGGCTACCAGCCTCACTTCATCGTGGGAAATCCCTCCGAGGTGAGCTCGGAAACCTTGCGCAGCGGCGCCCAGGTCATTCTTCCCGCTGAGCCAGACGGAACCGCTGAAGGGCTCGAGCGCATTCAGGATCTGGGGATCGGGGCGATGACTTTCCCAGCAGCTACGGACTCAGCCACCGACCTTGCCCTTCTGTTAGCGGACTACCACGAGGCCCAGATGATCGTGCAGGTAGGGGGAGCTCTCGACCTCGATGACATCTTCGCCAATGAGCCGAATGCTACGCCGGCAGCCTTGCTGTGCCACATGAAGGCAGGAACGCGCCTCGTGGATGCGGACGCTGTTATTAACCTCTATACTGCGCCGAATTCCGGCGCTATGGGGTGGCTGTGGGCGCTGCTCGGCATTCTCGTGGCGCTTGCTGTGGTTATTCTGATCGTCGGCTTGGGTGGCGATGAATCCTTCCTCCAGAACTTGATCGATACCTGGAATAACTTCGCACTGAGCGTGCAGGGGTGGTTCAAGTGATGATGTCTCCTAAATCCCTCGTCGTTGCCGGGCTCGGTTTCGGCGCAGCACTAGGCATTGCACTTGGCACATTGGTGATTGCCCCCAACATGGATTCTGCCCCTGGCCCCGGCGGTGAATCCACAGATGAGGTGCGGGAAAAGTACAGCGAGCTGGTACTGGACAATAAAATTGCAGAGGCTCAGCTGGACTCTGCGGATTCCGTCATGGGCGAACTCGGCCGTTTCGTAGTCGATGGAACCCTAGTCCAGCGCCCAGTCATGGTGCTGAGCATGCCCGATGCTGATGATGCCGATGTTAAGGCCGTGAAGGATCTGCTGGGCTCGGCGGATTCCACCGATGCCGGAAGCATCAAGCTGACCGATAAATTCCTTGCCCAAGATTCGGCAGACAAGCTCCTGTCCCTCGTCACCTCTACCTTGCCGGCCGGCGCGAAGCTCGACAAAAAGAAAGTCGACGCCGGTACTCATTCCGGCCAAGCTCTCGCCGCGGGCCTGCTGATGGATGCTAAAACAACCCAGCCTCTTGCCAGCGTTGAGGACCGGGCCACCTTGCTTCGTGCCTTGCGCGATGCCGGCTATATCGACTACAAAGACGGGACTATTCTTCCAGCCCAAGCAGTCGTTGTCGTGGGCGGCGGCTTGGTCCCAGGGGATGATGAGGACAGCCCTGCCAAGAAGTACGCTATCGATACCACCGTCAAATTCCTCGAAGGTTTTGATTCCGTAGACACCGCTATGGTCTATGCCGGTCGAGTGCAGTCTGCCGGCGATGATGGAGTATTGGATAAGCTGCGTGCCGCCAAGACAGGAATCAGCACTGTGGATTCTATTGATCACCCAGTGTCCCAGATGGCGACAGTCCTGGCGGTGAAGGAACAGCTGGATGGCGGTAAGGGCGTCTACGGTTCTGCGGCGAATGCTGAAGGCGCAGCTCCGGCACTGCCGAAGGACCTCTAGATGTCCCACGATTTTCGCACGGTAGGTAGCGAGATGCTTGTCGACGCTCCCATCATCGCCGTACGTCGCGATGACGTCATCATGCCAGGGGAGGTCGTAGCGCAACGCGAGATTGTAGAGCACCTCGGCGCTGTCGCCGTTGTGGCCTTGGATGAGAACAACCGGGTCGCCATGGTGCAGCAGTACCGCCATAGCGTCGCCAAGCGCCTGTGGGAGCTACCAGCCGGATTGCTCGACGTCAAGGATGAAGATGAGCTCAGCGGCGCGCAACGCGAACTCCAGGAGGAGGCCGGGTTAGCCGCCGAGGAATGGGCAGTGTTGACCGATCTGGTGACCTCCCCGGGCTTCTGTGAGGAAGCCGTGCGCGTCTTCTTAGCGCGTGGCCTGTCCCCCGTGGAGAAGCTCGCAGCCGAAGGCGATGAAGAAGCCGACATGGATTTCGCCTGGGTGCCCCTCGCAGAGGCCGTCGAGCGAATCCTCGCGGGGGAGATCGTGAACTCGATTGCGGTGGCGGGAATTCTCGCAGCTTATGCCTGCGTGCAAGAGGGACGCACAGCGCGCTCGGTCGAAGCGCCCTTCGAGCTGCGCCCGCAATCCCTAGCGCAACGGCGCCCCGGACCGGATCTGAAGAAGCTGTGACGCAGTCAAGCCCCGCCGCAGCTGCTGGACAAGCGTGGTTGATGCACCTCATGGTGGAAAAAGGTGCCTCAAAGAATACGGTGAGCAACTACCGCCGAGATATCAATCGCTACGTTGATTGGCTCGCGGAATCCGGCATCACGGATCTGCGCCGGGTGACCCGCGCGCACGTGGAAAACTACCTCGTTTTTCTCCGAGAATCTTTGGCGCAGTCCTCTGCTAGCCGCGCACTGATTGTGGCGCGCGGCTTGCACAAGTTTGCGCTAGCGGAGGGGATGATTGAGGCGAATGTGGCTGCGGAAGTGACCCCGCCCAAGCGGGCGCAAGCGTTGCCAGAGACACTCAGCGTGCACGACGTCGAGGCTCTCCTCAACGCGATCCCCACCAATGAATCCGCAACACCCATTGATATTCGGGATCGCGCCCTTTTGGAAATGCTGTATGGAACGGGCGCCCGTATTTCCGAAGTGATTTCGCTGAGTGTGGATGATGTGACGGGTGAGGGACCGACGTCGGTGCGCGATATTCTCCTGCTGAGCGGTAAGGGCGATAAGCAGCGCCTGGTTCCGCTGGGCTCGCATGCGGTGAAAGCGGTAGAGAACTACCTGGTGCGTGCCCGACCGGTTTTGGCAACGGGGGCCTCCCACGCCTTATTCCTCAACACTCGGGGAAGGGCTTTGTCACGGCAAAGCGCCTGGGCCGCGATCAAGACCGCAGCGCAGCGCGCACACTTGAGCACTAAAATTTCTCCGCACACTTTGCGGCATTCCTTTGCTACCCACCTGCTAGAAGGCGGGGCGGATGTACGTACCGTGCAGGAGCTCTTGGGACATTCTTCCGTGACGACAACACAGATTTACACGCACGTGACCGCGGATTCGCTCCGCGAAGTATGGCGCACTGCGCACCCACGTGCCTAAAGGCACCTAGAATCATCACGACGTCTACCAATGAAAAGGATTCTTATGGCTTCAACCGCATCTTTCTCCCGAGCTTATCGCGGGATGGCTCTGGCCTTCGCGATCACCGTAGCCCCGCTGTCCGGTATCGTCGCCGGCCCCGTGAGCGGGAAGGGTGGAATAACTGGGATTGGGTCGGCGGTTGCGCACGCGCAAGATGCCACCATCCCGGTGCCGGCTGGTCAGACGACAACCGTCTCCTTGCCTGTGCCTGTCGATGTCAACGTGGCCTCCGATGGATGGAATGTGAGCGCTTCTGGTGGTACGGCAACGGTGACCGCGCCGGCAGCTGGAGGACAAATCAGTGTTCCGGTTACCTACCAGGGCGTGACCATGACTATCGTGCTCGTGGCAGATGCTGAGGTAACTGCCGAGGAACTCAATGACGCGGCTGAAAGTGGTGATCCGGACAGCCTCGGAGGGGGACAGCAGAACCCAGGTGGTGAGGATAGTCTTGGGGATAACGGAGAACCACAGGGTGTCACAGGCGGAGATGAAAAAGAAGGCGGAAATGATCCTGCCACCGGCGGCTCGGCACCTGCCACGGATGGCGGTGGAAAAGGCCAAGCGCGTCCTCCGCGCACTGGCCGCGGCTGGGAGGGTGTCGATGATTCCCACGCGGCTTATGTCAACCTGGAATCCACGATCGACGGACAGACAATTACCGCCAAGCTTGGCTTCAAGCAGGCTCTAGATCTGTACAACCGCTTCAAGCATCTCGAGGATGACGGGGTCACGCTGCGCTACCTCAATGCGGAGGGCGAGTTTGTGGAAGGCGTGAAGCGCGAGATTGATAAAGGCTCGCGCACAATGACGTTGACCTATCCAGAAGGTACGGAGCCTGACAATCCTTTCATCATGCAGTTCTTTAATAAGGACACTCAGTCCGCGGAGCTGGTAGTGACGCTTACGGATCCGACTCGTGAGAACGCTGGTGAGGTACCGCCGGAGCAGCAGCTCGATTCTGATGGCGCTAACGAGTCTGACAGCGAGGATCAGAATAGCTCGAAAGTGGGAGCTGGCGCTCTCGCAGCGGGCATTGTGGGCATCGGGATCATCGCTCTCATCGTCGGGTTTATCGTGAAGAGGCGCCGTTCGACATCGAAGGAAGAGCTTTCTTAATCTAGGCTGCAGGGTTTATTCTGTGGTTTGTGCTAGCTATAATCGCGGCGCGGGCACCCAAGGGGTACCCTATAATCACAAGGATGTAAGAATGTAGCGCCGGTCGGGGCTGCAGTGTCGAAGCGGAAAGGCCGCAGAGAGGCCGTAAGGTCAAGGAAGCAGGTGTGACTGTGAGCGACGAGGGACTGTTTGAGGCCTCAGAAGCACAGGTCGGGTTGACCGGCCGCCCACTGCGGGAGCTTCCGGAACCAGAGCCGTTGGAAAAGCATGGTCCCGCGACGATTATCTCCATGTGCAACCAGAAGGGTGGCGTGGGAAAGACCACGTCCACCATTAACATGGGCGCATGTTTGGCGGAGCTCGGGCGTAAAGTCCTCCTCGTTGACTTGGATCCTCAGGGTGCTCTTTCGGCTGGTCTAGGCCTGACTCACGACCAGATCCAGGACACCATCTATGACGTCATGCTTGACAGCGAGGTCTCGGTGCACTCGGCGATTGTGCATACCGGTGTGGCTGGGCTCGACCTTGTTCCAGCCAACATCGACTTGTCCGCCGCGGAGATCCAGATGGTCAACGAGGTAGGCCGCGAGCACACTCTGGCCCGCGCGCTGCGCCCTGTGCGCAAGGACTATGACTTCATCATCATTGACTGTCAGCCCTCCCTGGGCCTGCTGACCGTCAACGCCTTGGCCTGTTCGCAGGGCGTCATCATTCCTATGGAATGTGAGTTCTTCTCCCTGCGTGGTCTCGCCTTGTTGACCGATACTGTGGAGAAGGTGGCTGACCGAATCAATTTTGACCTCGAGATCATGGGCATTCTGGTCACCATGTTTGATCGCCGCACCCGTCACGCGCGCGAGGTCATGGACCGTGTGGTGGAGTACTTCGGTGACAAGGTGTTCGATACGGTGATTACCCGCACCGTGCGTTTCCCTGAGACATCTGTCGCCGGCGAGCCCATTACTACGTGGGCCCCGAGCTCCCAGGCGGCCAAGCAGTACCGCGACCTAGCTAAAGAGGTCATTGAGCGGGCTAACGGCTAGCCGCCTACTATGACCCAACCGGAGATCACCGGCTTTCGCATCGCGCTGGGCAACTTCGAGGGCCCTTTTGATCTGCTGCTCCAGCTGATTCAGGCAAAGAAGCTGGACGTTACGGAAGTGGCGCTGTCTGAAGTTACTGACGAGTTCGTGGCTTATACACGTGCACTGGGAGAAACTGCGGACTTGGATGAGACTACGGAGTTCCTCCTTATCGCCGCCACACTCCTGGACCTGAAGGCGGCGCGTTTGTTACCGCGCGGCGAGGTTGATGACTTGGAGGACCTAGAGCTTTTGGAGACCCGCGATCTTCTTTTCGCGCGTCTGCTTCAGTATAAGGCCTATAAACAAGTCGCCGACCAGTTCGCGCAGTGGCAACGTGCTGCCCAGCGGCGCTATCCGCGGGCGGTGGCCATGGAGGAACGCTTTAGTGATCTCCTCCCGCCGGTGAAGCTTGGGCACACTCCAGCGAGCTTCGCAGAGCTGGCCGCAGGTGTTTTCCGGCCTAAACCGCCGGAGGAGGTCGCGACGGGGCACATCCACCAAGTTGCCGTTTCCGTGCCGGAGCAGGCCGGAAAGATCCTCACTACGCTCAAGCTGCTGGGTACGGGGCAGTGGATGAGCTTCGATGCCTTAACGAGGGACTGTACTGTCTCTATGGAAATCGTCGGCCGCTTCCTGGCGTTGCTGGAGCTATATAAAGCCAAGGCGGTGGATGCTTCCCAGCCGGAATCTTTGGGGCCGCTCGAACTATCGTGGACTGGACTCGACGTAGATCCGGCCGTAGTCGCAGCAGCGAACTGGGATTAAGGTACGCTACCGAGACATGGACGACACGTCATCTCCGGCACCTAGCGAAGCGGCCACCTCCAGCGGACAGGGAGCTTTGCCCCTCATCCCGCAGCTGCGCTCACGCCTCGAGTCGATACTCCTCGTCGTCGACTCGCCTGCAAGCGTGGAAGAGCTGGCCCGCGTGTTGGACGCGGAGCCCACTGTTATCAGCGATACCTTGCGGGCTGTGGAACGAGAATTGGCCGAGCGTGGTTCCGGAATCGACCTGCGCGAGACACCTGAGGGGTGGCGCTTCTATACGCGTAAAGAGAACGCAGATGCCGTCGAGCAGTTTGTTCTCGATGGCACCCAAACCAAACTCTCCCGCGCCGCCCTGGAAACCTTGGCGGTCATTGCATACCGCCAGCCGGTAACCCGAGCTCAAGTCGCAGGTGTTCGCGGCGTTAACGTTGATGGAGTTGTCCGGACGCTCTTGTTGCGTGGACTTATTCGGGAGATAGAAAGCCCTGAGCCCTCTGTGGGACATGCGCACCAGTATGAAACCACTGAGCTTTTCCTCGAGCTACTCGGCATTGATTCTCTTGAGCGCCTTCCGGATCTTGCTCCGCTGTTGCCAGACATCGAGCAGATCGAGGAGGACTACTCATAAGGGCATACTCTGCGGTAAGATTGCGGCCGGACAGAGGCGTGTTTTCGCGCCCAGCAAATTGAAGAACTATTGAGAGGACACACTCCCGTGACTCCACCCGCTCGCCGCGACGGCACACCGGAAAAGAAAAAGCGTGACAGCGACATGATCGTCTCGAACGCTAAGCCGGCTCGCCACCAGCATGTAAAGAAGAAGGCCACCGCAGATTCCGTCGCCCGAGACCTAGGCGCGGATTGGCTGGTAGGCGCCAACAACAAGAAGAATTCCCAGAATCAGGGCGAACGCCTCCAAAAGGTGTTGGCCAAGGCCGGCGTTGCTTCGCGCCGCCACGCTGAGATCCTGATCGATGAGGGCCGAGTCGAAGTTAACGGCCAGGTCATCATCAAGCAGGGCACCCGTGTGAACCCCAACAAGGACGTCATCCGAGTTGATGGCACCCGCATCAACGTCAACGAACAGACACAGTACTTCGTGCTCAACAAGCCCCGCGGGATGCAGTCCACCATGTCGGATGACATGGGCCGGCCTTGTGTGGGTGATGTCGTGGCTGACCGCGTCGTGGCAGGTCAACGCCTATTCCACGTCGGGCGTCTCGATGCTGACACCGAGGGCCTACTTTTACTGACTAATGATGGCGAGCTTGCTAACCGCCTCATGCACCCTAAGTACGAGGTTTCTAAGACTTACCTGGCTACCGTGCTGGGGGAGGCCGATAAGAAGTTGGTTCGCCAACTGCGTGAGGGCATCGAATTGGAAGATGGCCTGGCACAGGCAGACTATGTGCAAATCGTGGACAAGAACCAGGGCTATTCGCTGGTGCGTGTCGAATTGCACGAGGGGCGCAAGCACATCGTTCGCCGCATGCTGAAGGAAGCCGGCTACCCAGTTCAGCGCCTCGTGCGCACCAAGCTTCACACAGTACAGCTGGGCGATATGAAGCCTGGCTCCCTGCGTGCTCTTAACTCCAATGAATTGACCAGCCTGTACAAGGCGGTGGGGATGTAATGATTTCAAATATGCCCGATCAAGGCCTCATCTTGGCTGTTGACGGCCCCTCTGGGACCGGTAAGTCCACGACGTGCCGTGCGCTGGCCAAGCGGCTTGAGGCGAAGTATGTCGACACTGGGGCCATGTACCGCGTAGCTACTCTGGCTGTACTGCGCGCAGGGGTGGACCCGGCAGATACTGAAGCGGTGATTGCCGCGACTGCAGACCTTCCCCTTGAGGTCTCCGATGACCCTGATTCCACCCAGGTTATCTTCGATGGTGAAGACGTTTCCCGCGTTATCCGTGAGGATGAGGTCACCCGCAATGTCTCGGCGGTATCGGCAATCCCGGAAGTACGTCAGAACCTTGTTGAACTGCAACGGAAGCTGTCGGCACAGGCCCACCGCGCGATTGTGGAAGGACGTGACATCGGCACTGTCGTTCTCGCGGATGCCCCCGCGAAGGCGTATATGACGGCCAGTGCCGAGGTCCGCGCGCAGCGCCGCCACGACCAGAACCTCGCCGCCGGCATTGAATCGGATTTTGACACCGTGCTTGCCGACGTCGAACGGCGCGACGCCGCAGATTCCTCCCGCGCCACCTCGCCGTTGCGCCCGGCTGAGGACGCGGTGCTCGTCGATACGTCCGAGATGACCCGTGAGGAAGTCCTCGACGCACTCATCGCCGTCGTGAAAGAATCTGCTGCAAAGGAGGCCTCGAATGACTAATGAACCGCAGAATCCGGACCTGAATCCCGAGCAGCAGCCGGAAGAATTCGAGACGGAGTTTCATTATCCGGTAGGCAAGCTCGAGGAAGAGGTCGTGCGCGATCCGCACGGCGGCTGGGCGCAAAAAGATTTCGATTCCGAGGACTTCGATTATGAGTTTGACGAGTCAGAATTCGATGATTCGGAATTCGGCGAGGCTGATTTCGGTGAGCAAGACGAACCGACCGAAGGTGATGCCCCACTGAGCGAAGAGGAATGGGCAGCACTATCGCATGCCTTCGGAGTAGGCGAGGAGCACACTGAGGAAAACCTCTGCACTGTGGCCGTGGTCGGCCGCCCGAACGTGGGCAAGTCTTCCCTGGTGAACCGATTCCTTGGCCGCCGTGAAGCAGTGGTGGAGGACCATCCTGGTGTGACCCGTGACCGTGTGTCCTACGTGGCGGACTGGAATGGCCAGCGCTTCTTCGTTCAGGACACCGGTGGTTGGGATCCGAATGTCAAGGGCATCCACGCTGCCATCGCCCGCCAAGCAGAGCAGGCTATGGAGACCGCCGATGTCATCGTGTTCGTGGTGGACACCAAGGTGGGCATCACGGAAACCGATGCTGTGATGGCTCGAAAGCTGCAGCGCTCCGAAGTTCCGGTCATTCTCGTCTCGAACAAGTTTGATTCGGAGACGATGTACGCAGATATGGCCGAGTTCTACGCGCTGGGCTTGGGAGATCCGTGGCCGGTATCCGCCCAGCACGGCCGGGGTGGCGCCGACGTCTTGGATGAGATTCTGCGTTTGTTCCCTGAGGAACCGCGCCATTCTTCGATTACTTCTGGGCCCCGCCGCGTAGCGCTGGTGGGCAAGCCAAATGTGGGTAAGTCCTCGCTTCTGAATAAGCTGACGGCGGAGGAGCGCTCCGTCGTGGACAATGCTGCCGGCACGACTGTCGACCCGGTCGACTCCTTGGTGCAGCTGGATCAGCGGCTATGGAAGTTCATCGACACTGCGGGCCTGCGCAAGAAGGTCAAGAATGCGCAGGGGCACGAGTATTACGCTTCGCTGCGCACGCGCGGCGTGATCGACGCGGCCGAGGTGTGCATCATGCTTATCGATGCCTCCCAGGAAGTCTCCGAGCAAGACCAACGCGTTCTCAATATGATTTTGGAAGCCGGTAAGGCTCTGGTTATTGCCTTCAATAAGTGGGACCTTGTGGATGAGGATCGCCGCTACTACTTGGAGCGCGAGATCGATGAGAACCTGCGGCACCTGCCGTGGGTGACCCGCGTGAATATCTCGGCGGAGACCGGCCGCGCCCTGCAGAAGCTGGAACCCGCCATGATCGAGGCTCTCGAGAGCTGGGATCAGCGCGTGTCGACTGGTCAGCTCAACAACTGGATGCGCGAGGCAATCGCCGCCAACCCGCCGCCGATGAACAATAACCGCCTCCCGCGCGTGCTGTTCGCTACCCAGGCATCCACGCAGCCGCCGACCATCGTGTTGTTTACCACCGGCTTCCTGGATGCGGGCTACCGCCGTTACTTGGAGCGCAAGTTCCGCGAGCGCTTCGGATTCCATGGCTCGCCTGTGCGCATCGCGGTGCGCGTGCGCGAGCGCCGTCAACGCCGATGAGATGTCTGGTTAGTTGACTTTCTGATTGCTGTTGGGGCGGTGCGGCTCTCTTAACAGTATGGCCGTTACGCTGGCATTATACCCAATGAACCTGGTCATCCAGATGAATATGCTGGTGGCCGGCGCCATCATTTTGCTGAGCTGCAAGGTGGAACCGGCGAAGATCGCCTCAACTCCTGTCTTTAAAGCTGGTATGACCGCAGTGTTCTCAGTATTCGGCGTGGCCTGGATGGCAGACACCTTCTTCCAAGCCCACATCGATGCCCTGGAATCCAACCTTGGCAGCGTCGTCGAAGCCGCTCCATGGGCCTACGCTGTCGTCTTGGTTATCGTGTCTAAGCTGGTCAATTCCCAGGCTGCGGCACTCGTAGCTATTGCTCCCATCGGGCTCCAGCTAGGCATTGACCCAGCGGTCATCGTGGGCTTCTACGGTGCTGCTTACGGCTACTTCATTCTGCCGACGTACCCCTCCGATTTGGCCTGCATTGGCTTCGACCGAACCGGTACGACACACATCGGCAAATTCGTCATCAACCACTCGTTCATCATCCCCGGCGCCATCTCTGTCGTTACCTCCTGCGTAGTCGGTTCTGTGCTCGCGCAGATCCTGCTCTAAGTCCCTCCTAAATCCAGCCATTAGCTTCGGCTCGCCGTGCAGCTTCGAAGCGATTTGCTGCCCGCGTCTTCGCCATAATTGCGGAGACGTGGTTGCGCACGGTCCCGCCGCTGAGGTGAAGCTGTGAAGCGATGTCGGCGGAGCCGAGCCCACGCAGCAGTAGGCGACAGACCTCTACTTCTCTTTCGCTCAAAGGATTGTCGGGGGAGAAGAGAATATCTTGAGCAAGCTGCGGATCGATGACTCGCATACCGGAATGGACTCGGCGGATGGCATCAGCGAGTTCGTCGGGCGGGGTGTCTTTGACCAGAAAGCCATCGACACCTGCCTGGAGCGCACGCTTGACGTAACCAGAGCGCCCGAATGTGGTGACGATAAGGCTGCGGCAGCCAGTATCTGCGATAGTTTGTGCCGCATCGATGCCGTTCATGCCGGGCATTTCAATATCCAGTAGAGCCACGTCAACGCTGTGCTTAGCGACGAGTGCAGCGACCTCTGTCCCGGAAGCGCAGTCCGCTACGACTTCTATGTCCGGTTCGGTGTTGAGCAGTGCAGTGAGCGCTCCGCGGACCAGTGACTGGTCTTCGGCGATAAGAACTCGGATCGAAACTGTCATGGCTGCTGAAACTCCTTTACCTCGGTGGTGTTTTCAAGAGTCAAGAGGACAGAGGTTAAGCCGTCGCTACGCCGGATTATGAGGTCGCCGCCCGCGTCGTCAGCACGGCGGCGAAGGCCAGCAAGGCCTGTGAGGCCGGCGGCAAGCGCCTGCTTAGCGTCCTCCGTGAAGCCGCCGCCGTTATCCGTCACTTGCAAGGAGTTTTCGTCTAGGGTTACCCAGCACTCCGTGGCACCAGAATGCCGCACCACATTGGTGGTGAGTTCCCGCAGTGCCCAGGAGAAAAGATCCTCATGTGACTGGGGCTGCGTAAATGTATCGGGAAGGTGGGTTGTGATTCCGGCAGTGTCCAAGATGCGGCGGGCCGCCTGGATCTCACCGGCAAAAGTGGGGTTCTTCATCCGTGTAACTGTCGAGCGGATCTCTGCAAGGGACAGCCTTGAAAGAGCGCTAATTTCCTCGAGCTCGGCGGCTGCTGTCGACGGATCATGGTCGATCAGGCGGAGGGCTACTTCTGACTTGAGATTAATAGCCGTGAGGGTATGACCGAGGAGATCGTGAATATCTGCGGCGATGTCTTCACGTTGTTGAGCTAAATCCAAGTCGTGGCGCAAGGCGGTTTCAGTGTCATCGCGCTGGGACAAAGTGCCCAGCGTCAAGATGAGCAGCGGCCACCCGAAGAGGATGAGTGCGAAATCGATAAAGCGCTGCTCCGCGTAAAACCAAAGAGGGATACCAACTACGGCACCGGTCAGGGCAATGATGGTGGACGCTGTTTTGAGCGGTTGTGTGAAGGACACTAAGGCCCCAAGGTAGGGCGCGAAGACCACAGCCCAGACACCGTGAGATGGAATAGCTAAAAGCGCTAGCAGTGCGAGGATGAGCCACCACGTAGCTACGCGACGCTGGTAGGACCACTCCTGTGGGTAGGAGTGCAACGTTCCGAAAGCAAGAGAATAGGCCACGCAGAAGACGACGGTGATTGCCACTGCCCAGAAACGCCGTCCTGCAGAAGTAGTGGGTTGGAAGAGGATTTGCAGCAGTACAGGAAGGAGAAATATCAGCCAGACTGCGGCGAAGGCGGCATCGCGGGCCTTGAAGCTGTGCATCATGCTCGGTCTTTGTCGCGGCTGCGAAGAAGTAAGCACGTCCCGACGAAAACCACTGTCCATACCGCGATACTAACCCATGCGTACCAGAGAGGATCTTTGATAAAAAGCTGATGGCCATTGATCATTTGAGCTCCTTCAGACAGCGGCCAACGAGCAAGAGCTTGTGCGCCGTACATGGGGGAGAAGCGTCCTACGTCAAGAAGGTTTTCCTTGAGCGGCATGAAGACGTTTCCGGCAAAGGCGAGGATGACTATGCTAGAGGAAGCAATGGACACACTGTTTTCCGATGGAATGAGCATGGCCCAAGCCATGCCGTAGAAGCCGAAGGGGATGGCGCAGGCTACGGTAGCAAGAAAAGCCAGCACCCACTGTTCCAGCTGCATGTTGGCTTTGGTCAGCGCCCCAGTGATGAAAACGGCGGCGATAGGCAAGATAGCTCGAACCGCAATGTTGAGGAAGTGAGCGATTCCCAGCTGGACAGGCTGCAGGGGAGTAAGAGCCAATTGCCGGCCCCACCCCGCGCGGTTCTCTGCGATCATTGAGCCAGCAGCGCCTACAGCACCTGTGGCACCGGCATAGAGCGCCATGCCGATCATGACCATGGCAGCAACGTTTCCGCCGTTGAACTCAACGTCGCCATATTCTTGCATCGCGCCGAAGAGAATGTAGAAGATGATCGGTAGCCCAATACTAAAGAAGAGCGTTGGTAGGTCGCGGCGCAATCGCTTGAGGTCGTGACCGGCGTACCGTAGCGTGGCGGCAAGGTTGGGTGATGCCATGCGTGTGCTCATGGTGGTTGTCTCCTTAAAGATTGGCGGTAGTCGGGGATGCGTTGGAAAGCTCCAAGAAGGAATCCTCCAAGCTATGGCCAGCGATGGTGATATCGCGAGCTGCAGTTTTAGTGAGCAGGAAGCGGGCCACAGCGTCAGAGTCCCGTGTAGTGATGGTGAGGCCAGTTTTGGTGCGTTCTAGGCGGACAACTCCCGGAAGATCAGCACTCAAGAGGGAATTAGGCAGCCCATCGGGAAAGGTGGCGCGAATAATCCGGGTGGAGTTAGATTTGCGGATCTCCTCCGTGGAGCCGTCGGCTTGAACCTCGCCCTTGTTGAGCATGACGATGCGCTGGGCAAAAGAATCTGCTTCCTCAAGGTAATGAGTAGTAAGGACGATGGTCCGGCCGGATTCAGCCTCGTGGTGCATGGCCTCCCAGAAGTGACGCCGAGCCGCGGCATCCATGCCGGCCGTGGGTTCGTCGAGAAGCAACAGCTCCGGATCCCCCAACAGCGCTAAGCCGAACCGCACACGCTGTTGCTCGCCGCCGGAGCATTTCCCCACCCGGCGCGAGAGAATATCGCCTAAGTTCGCGCGCTCAATAATGTCCTTTAATGGGCGGTGGGATGGGAAAGCCGCGCCAAGGAGCTCGAGGGTTTCCTTCACCGTGATATCTGGGAGTAAGCCGCCGGATTGCATGACCGCGCCGATGCGTCCAGTCTTCGCTGCTTCCTTTGGCGAGGTGCCGAGCACGTTAATTGTCCCTGAAGTTGGACTCGTGAGCCCAAGGATGAGGTCAATGAGCGTGGTCTTGCCAGCGCCATTCGTACCCAGCAAACCGACGATTTCACCCCGTTGAATGGTGAGGGAGACATCGTGAAGCGCTGGAACAGGTTCTCGGGAGGATGCGTTGAAGACTTTGCCGACGCCCCTGACATCTACGGCCGGCGGGAGTGTAGGTGTTGTGCTCATATCTTCACGCTATGGCTGTGAAGTATTTGCAGCGTAGAAGAGGTGTCACCAATCGGTGATGACAGTTGTCATGGCTGCCGAAGGCCCGCTCCTGGCCATGGCGGAACTACTCGCCATGGCGGCCCAACAAGAATGCATCCGTACGGTACGGGATGCTCAGCGCTTGTCCGGGGCTAAACCCCATGTGCTCGTAGAGGTACCAGTTGAGGTTGTGCGTCATGCGTTCATGGATTTTCGCTCCATTGCGAAGCCAGTATGAGCGAGTATGCATGAGTGCATGCAGATCTTCGGGGCACAGCTCGTGTTCCCACGTTAAGCGAAGCTCCTCACGGAGCGTCCACGGATCGCTCAAAGCGGGATAGAAACCGGGACGGTGGATATCACCTGAATGCATGATGCGGGAGAGCCGGAGGATCCATGGGTCAGCGTGAACGTCTAGAGTATTCCACACCAAAAGCACTTTTCCCCCTGGGCGGAGCACTCGGTCAAATTCCGCACAAGCTCGATCGACATCGACCCAGTGCCAGGTTTGAGCACAGGTGATGGCGTCGAGGGAGGCGGTATCCGCAGCTGTGTTCTCAGCGGTGGCGCGCCAGCAGGGAATCCCCAGGCGTACCAATACTCGTGCCATATCAGGGGAAGGATCGCTGGCGTAGACGACAGGATTGTGCAGTGACTCGGTCAGTTTGCCGGTTCCTGCCCCAACGTCGAGGACGGTGTGTGCAGAGGAAATAAGTTGCGATACTTCCGGCGGATATCCAGGACGAGCATCGTGGTAGACGTCGGCTCCTTGTTGGAAAGCTCGGGCAGAATGCACCCGCTGTTGAGCAGTGCCGAAGTTAGGAGATTCTTTTCCGGATGCGTGCCGGTAGCTGGGGTAATGCTCGGGTAGTGGGTGCGGAGAGGGTACGCCCAAGGAATCGGATGGGTCGGAAGGCAAAGAGCTCATGATGCCCTCAAACTTACCGTGGTGCTGCAGGTTCGTGGATGTTGGTGGGATGTTTTAAGGTGGACGAGGATATTTTCCGATAATGAATGTGGCGAGGGGAATGATGGGCGAAGATTCCGCAACGCGGCTGCGCCGGTTGCGTGCGCTCGCTGGGTCTGTCGCCGTCGCGGCAACTGTCATGGCGTTGGCGTCGTGCAGCTCGCCTGAAGAGGAAGCACCTACGTCAACCTCCCCAGCAGAGTGGACAAATGATCTCGGTATCCCACTAGCTCCTATGCTGGTCGGCCCGGAGCCTGGACACACGAAGAAAGTTCGGTTGGCCTCTGGTCGGAGCTTCCTTCTCCATGTGCCTGAAAACTACACGCCTGAGCGTTCCTGGCCGGTGCTGCTATCTTTCCACGGGTATACAGATTCTCCGGAGAATATGGAGCAGTACACCCAATTCAATGCCGCTCACGCCATCGTTGCCTACCCAGCGGGGGAGAAGGCCGCGTGGGCGCCAGCCCCCTACGCTGCTACTAGCGCTGAAGAAGACCTAGAATTCGTTCGCTCTCTCGTGGATAGTCTGCGTTCTACTTACGAGGTGGACGATAACGCCATCTATGCCGCAGGTCTGTCCAACGGCGGGGGGTTCGCAGCCTTCCTGGCCTGCCGGATGCCGGGCACCTTTCGATCTGTAGCGACAGTTTCGGCGGCATATTACGAAGGAATCCATACCAATTGTTTGGATAAACCTGTCGGCCGTTTGGATATCCACGGTACAAAAGATCCCGTAGTTAATTACGAAGGCGGAGTGCGCCACGATACTGCCTATTCTTCAGTAGCAGAGGTGCTCGGGCAGGATCAGCGGCGCAATGACTGTCGAGGGGACGTCGATTCCGTGCGCCTGACAAACGGTGCCACTAGAGAGACCTGGACTGCCTGTGAAGCACCGCTACAGCACATCCGCATCGAAGGCGGATCTCACGTATGGCCGGGCGGAAACAATGACACGAAAATCGAAGTCGGACAAGGATTCGCCACCGATGCAGTACTGGATTTCTTTGGCATCCCCGGGCGCCCAGAAGGCACCGAAGAGCACGGCGTGGCCTAGGGGGCGTTACTGCGCGGTTTTGCTAGTCCAGGGTGAAGTGGTCAAAGGGCACATCGAGTGAGCGAACTCGTGCGAGACAGATATCTGCAACCGTGTCGAAGCCTGCTTGGCGCGCCGCACTGGAGGCCTCTGTGGGGGCGGGAATCTGCACCAAATGGAAAGAGCGATGGCCACCGTCCTCGCGGTTGAGCTCGACGACGGCTTGAGCGGTTGTCCCCGAGCCAGCGAAAAAATCAAGGACTACCGCGTCTGGCCCACCGGCGATGGCAATGAGGTGCTTGAGAAGCCGTACGGGTTTAGGGAAGTCGAAGACACCTGTGATGCCGAGAGCTTCTTCGGCATCGCGACGGCCTGTGCGTGTGACTCCGAATCGCTGCCCATCCAGGATGGAACGAGGTCGTGCACCCTTCTTTTCATAGTTTTTGGTGTAGACAAAACCACGCCTGAACACCAATTCTTCGTAGTGTTCAGCAACCTTGTCCTTGCCCCATCGCCAGCGAGCTACCTTTGATTTTCCTTCTGGTTGATGGGGCCAGTACTCGCGGCCGTCGGGGGCGACGATGGGGAAGTCCAGACTGGGTAGGTAGCCCAAAGTTTTAGAGTCCAATCGGACTAAGGAGTAGTTGCCCTTCTCGTCACTGTGGTTGTAGCGGGTCGAGGTCTGCGCCTCTACATCCACATTGAACCCAGGATTTGCTGGGGACTTGGCGTAACACAAGATGTATTCATGTTCTAGTACGGCATACTTCGAGTCATTCTTGCCAGTCCCGCCCTTCTTCCAAATGAGTTGGCCAGCAAAGCAATCTTCACCAAAAACTTCATTCAGAAGGAGGCGTAGATGGGCCGATTCTGATTCGCCGATTGACACGAGGATGAAGCCTGCGTCAGCAAGCACCTCACGCGCCAGGATTAAGCGCGGCAGCATCATGGAAAGCCATTCTGCATGCCACTGCCCAAAATGCTCTGAGCGCATATCGCGGCGCTGTCGGAAGTTGTCACGATAGACAAAGTCTTTACCAGTGTTGTACGGCGGATCGATGTAGATGATGTCCGCGCGCATACCCCGCTCAATAAAGTCATTCAGTGCAGCTAGATTATCTGCCACGCTAACACTGTTAGGGGAAGAACCCCGGCCGCTGATGAGCTTTCGCTTGCTCACAGAGTCTTCTTTGGCCAGCGCAGCAGCTTGTTCCTTGCCCGGCCATACAAGCCCAAAAACCGACCCCACATCGGTGGAAGCGCGCTCTACGGGGGATGGTGCGGTGACGCGAGGGCGCGTGGCAGGAAGGCAATCAGGGGAGGAATGAGACGAAGACATCGTGGCGATTAGTGTGTTGGTTATAGAGATTAAGGACCAAGGGGGGCGTTGAACATCGGGCCCTTTACTCGTTTCCCGCGGCAAAGAGGGAAAAGAGCACAAAAGGATTGTGTCTTAGAGTACAGGCGTTCACAAATGAGAGGGTGATGGCACGTACCAAGTTGTTGAACGAAAAGGGGTAGATGGTGGGGGTGGGGCATTATAGAGATACTTAAAACTCTTAGAATCTAGTTTTCCAAAACTGCCATGCGCTGTTGACAGCGTTAATTTATAAACGCTGTGGCGAAGAACTCAGGGCGTCGGTACGGTGGGGGTGTGTCGGCGCGCACGCCGAAGGCAGCGACCGTAGAGCATCTGTTCGTTGCGTGGGGAGTCTAAGGAGGCTTCACGTAATAGTGAACACGGCTCTGGTGTAGGTGCCTTCGGGTGTTGGAAGCCAGCACTGTTAGAAACAGTAAAGCAAAGGAAGGACTGTAGAAATGGGTATTTTTGACAAGGCAAAGGATGCGCTGAACACCGATAAGGGTGAGCAGATTTCGGATAGCGCACTGGACAAGGGTGCAGACTTGGCTAAGGGAAAGCTGGGCGAGGACAAGGCAGATAAGATTGACTCTGTGCGTGACCAGCTTGATGAACGTATCGGCAACCAGGGTGCTGAGGCTCCCGAGGGCGATGAGCAGAAGTAAAGACTAGCCGCCTCTCCGGCATGGTAGCCTGGGGCGACTAGGGCATGCCCAGTAGTCTAAAAAGTCCTGTCCACAAAGTGGGCAGGACTGTATAAGTTTTACACTAATGTATAGTTCAACCTGTTTTGGTTCAGTTGCGGACTGATGCGGCCAGGAAGGAAACTGAGAATATTCTATAAAGTTTCCTATCTTGCGTTTATGGAATTAGAATTGACCTATTCCTGGGTAGGCTAATGACCGTGATTACTTCAGTAGATGTGGAACACGGTAACCGCCCCTCTCGGCAGCTACTTATTGAGCAAGCCGGCCGGGTCATTGCCAAGGCGGGTATTGATGAAGTCCGCCTGCGGGAGGTTGCAGATCAAGTCGATGTGCCTTTTGGGGAAGCACGGGCACTGTTTGCATCTGAGGCTGAGCTTGTTGAAGCTACTAAGCATTCGCTCAATGAAGCATTGACCTCAGTAGTTGATTTACATCTAGAACGCTTACCTGAAAACGCAACTGCAGTGGACAAGCTCCGGGCCACAGCTCTGTCGTATTTCTCTTTTGCGGTTGAGGATCCTTCCGCCTTCGCAGCATTTACTGCGGTCCACGCAACGCCGCAGGTGGGGCTGAAGGCGGAAGATTTTGGTGACCGAGGCGGGCGCGCCGAGACGTGCCCTATAATGCGGATGCTTTTTGAGCTGACTGAAGACGCTATAAGGGAATCTGGCGGCCGAGAGGTCGATGCAAAGGGGACTCTGCTTTCAGCGTTGTCTATCTTCTCGCATTTGCACGGCGTAACGCAGCTCGCTGCTGAAGGAATCTTGCGTTACCTTTCGCCAGCAGCCAAGAAGCAGACGTTTAGTGCTGTTATGGATACTCTCAGCGTTGGTCTTTACCCATTTTTTAGGGGTGAGCGAATTGAACGCACCATTCCTTATGGATTGGTGGGGGAGCAGCCGGAAGCGCTTTTGACAAAGGCTAAGGATCTTCCACGCACGACAGAAGAAGAGCAGCGTTCAGCGCTGCTTCGGGGTGCTGTCGAGGAGATTCTTGATCGTGGTGTAACCGGACTGTACATCGGCGGAGCTGCGAATCGAGCAGGCCTCAGCGTTCAAGAGGCTGAACACCTGTTTGAAAGTGATAAGGAACTAGCTAACTATCTTGAGCGCTATCTGGACAAGATCAACTATGAGTTCATTTACCGTCAGGTGGCTGCATTGCCTGAAGATGCTAGTGCCGTATCCAAGATTAAGGCCACAGGTTATGGGTATGTCTCACATGCCCTGTATGACCCACAAGGTTTCGATACGCTGATCAAGATTGCATCTGGGCCAATCGTCCCCATGTCATTCGAAGATAATTTCCTCCCGAATGCAAACAAAGCGGTCGAGCTCGAGCGCGACTTTAGCGAGTTTGGACGAGCTTTTGGCTTCATTATGTCTCTTGTGCGCGAGGTTATCGATGAGGTTGATGGACCACGCACCCCGTGGGTGCTTTTCACCCTAGTTATTTCGGTATGGGCGGGTGCTCATGGTCTTTCCATGTTGAGCACAAAGGGTCCATTGCGTGGTTATGACTCGGACTTCATTTTTGAAGTCCTCACGCAGTATATGGATATCGAATTTGGCGGTATCATGCGAAGCCTTAGCGGTATGGCAAACTAGTTTCACTCTCGTGACGGTGCAGCGTTCCTAGTTGGCCGCAACGCTTATCACGGCTAATCTCCACTTCCTTAAGGGGAAGCGGAGATTTTTCTTCTTAGTTCTTCCGTGTGAAGTTACTTTGTGGCGGGTGAGATATGCGTAGTTTCTAGGTGCATTTGTGTGGCCGGAGGAGGAGAAAGCCCGCCGGGGTGGGAAGGCGCCGCTCCGATGCCGTCGTAGACCTAGAGCTCACCAGCCAGGCGCAGGCGCCGCATCTGGTTTTCGGTGAAGGTCCGTTCGGCCAGTGATTCGCCTGCACCGTCCTGCAGATGCACCACGACGTTAAGCCCGAGTTCCTCGAGGTCTTCTACGTCCTCGCGGTACATTGCCACCGAGCTAATGGTGCATTCCTCGGGGTTGATATCGGAGGCGAAGATCTCCTTGACTGCGTCGACGTTCGCGTGCTGGGCGGGCATAGCAAGCATGATCATGTCAATGTGGTGACTGTCCTTGACACGCTCCCAGAAGTCGACATCGGTGGCATCGCCTTCCACGACATTGAAGCCGCGCTCTTGGAGGTGGCGCACCCGGGCTGGATCATGCTCCACGCCTAAGACTTTCGCGCCATAGACCTCTGTGAGCTCCTTGTAACAGGAAAGTCCTAGGCGGCCGACCCCAAGGACCAAAGCATGGGCATCCCCCAGCTCGATCGGACGATCTTCCGGGTGAATCTTGTGCGGTGGGCGCGTAGGTAAGCGTTTGGCCACGTGCGTGGCCCGCGAGACGCTCTGTGGGTTGAAAATGGCGGAGATGACGAAGCTCAAGGACACTGCGAGAACCAATGAAAGTAGCCAGCGCTGATTCAGCCAGCCGTCTTCCACCCCGAGGGCAGCAATGATTAACGCGAATTCGGAATAATTGGCCAGGAGCAAAGACGCGAGGACGGAAGTACGGTTGCGCAGCCCTAGTGTCCACAGGATGGCCCAGTAGGCGATTCCCTGGACAGGCAAAAGCATTAGGAGCAGGCTGGCGTCAAGGAGGTGCTGCCACGTCGGGAGGCCCAGGAAGCCGATGTTGACGAAGAAGCCAACCAGCAGCAATTCTTTGAGTGTGAACAGTGAATGGCTGAGTTGTTCCGCCCCAGGGGAGCGAGAGAGAACCACGCCCATGATGAGAGCACCCAGACTGCCCGAGAGTCCGACCCATTCGAAAAGAGCATAACCAGGCAGAAGGGCCATCACGATGCCGAATAGTGCGCCCAGCTCACCGTGGCCGAGCTTGTACCAGCGGCGCGTTGTCAATGCCAGTAGCGGCACGATGAGTACAAGCAAGAGGGCAGTCAAGCTGGGCGGCTCCCCGCGGAGAATGCTCATGAAGGCAACAGCGATGATGTCCTGCATAATGAGTACGCCAATACAGATATTTCCGTACAGGGCTTGTTCATCGCCGCGGTCCTGCAGGATTTTTAAGACCACGATGGTGCTTGAGAAGCTCAGTACCAGGGCGATGTTGACAGCTACCGAAAAGCTCGTAGGCCCAAATACACCAAGAGCCCCGAGTGCTGTAATGAAGCCCGCTCCGAGCAGAGTCATCACGAGTACATGTGCGCTGGCTGTCAGCCACACAGCTTTATCAGTTAAGGCCCTGAGATCGAGGCGTAACCCGATTGCGAAAAGCATGAGAGTAACGCCAATGTCCGCGAATAGATTTAATGCTTCGACATGCTCGACTCCGCCGGCGTTGAGCGCAAAGCCAGCGGCGAGAAATCCAATAAGTGGAGGCAGGCGCACTGCCCACGCGATGAGGCCGCAACCAAACACCACAGCGAGGTAGGTCAACAACAATTCCATGAATTGTAATAGTGCCTCAACCCAGGTTATAGCCCTAGTTAGAAACGCTCTTTAGCCCATGAGGGGGAGAAACATAGGGGCAGCGCTGCTTGGCGACGACACATTAGGCACTTTGAAGTTCTGAGTTACGGTGGACTAGCCGGCTAGTCCACCTCAGGATGGGAAAGGAAAACGTGAGAAAAGGCTGGCCAGAATCGCTCTGACCAGCCGTAATACTGTCGGACTAACAGGATTTGAACCTGCGACCCCTACACCCCCAGTGTAGTGCGCTACCAAACTGCGCCATAGTCCGCCGTCGCACTATTTCGTGCAACTGCTACAGATTACACCAGCGGTATTCGCTTCGACAAATCCCAGCTCAACCTCTGTTTTAAAGGCTCTAAAACTCTCCGGTGGAACAGACCCACTGCCCGCCTTGGCGGCGAAAAGAGGAGCGCTCCCGTTGAGAGCCCTTGGCAGCTCCCTTATAGAAAGCCTCGAATTCAACGATGCCGGTCTGGTCCAAGGGGCCGCCCGCGACGGTGTCGATAATGTCGAGGCGATAAAAGCGAATGCCGGTTTCGGCGAGGTCGAGGCGCTCCGGGCGGGTTTCGGGGTCCCAGGTGCGCAGCAAATAATCCTCGTCGCCGGTGACGAAAGCGCTGAAACGCGAGCGCATCAGGGCCTCCGCTGAGGGGGGCGGGTGTGCCGGTATGGTAGCGCGAGCAGCACTCGCCGAAGCTTAGGCCGGTACCGCAGGGGCAGCGGGCGGCAGGATCAAGTGGGTTAAGAACAACCATGGGCGGCTTATTCTGCAGTGGTTGCCACGGCGGTGGCGATGTCCACAGCGAGGAGGGAGTCGATGGTGGTGGAAGCGGCGGCGTCGGCAAGCGCGCGTTGTTGATCGGCACTCAGAGAAGCAGGAAGCGTCACCATACGTGTGAAACGAGATTCGGATTCTTGGCTAACCCTTACAGATACCGCTTCGAGTACCTTCGCGTCGATTTTCTGCGCCTTGCCCGCTTCTTTGATGGCCTGAGTGCTTGCCGCAGCCACAGCGGACATAAGAAGGCCTTCCGCGGTGAAACCTTGGCCTTTGCCGCCGTTCTTTTTCGTGCGGTCAGCGCTCACCGATCGGTCATTGTGGCGCACGACGACGCCCATCCTGGTTCCAACTGCCGGGATTGCAAGCGCTGAGTCCTCAGCAACTGGGGTGGGAATGCTCTCCGGAACAATGAACTGCTCCGCCCACGCCCCGATGAGGTCGGCGGCACGGGCTGCCGCGCCCTGCTTAGTCACCAGGTGATCGGCCTTATCCAAGGCGACGAGGGACTTGGGATAACGCGTGGTCCGGAAAATATTTTGCGCGTTATCAATGCCCACCGTTTGATCAATGGGGGAATGCAGCACCATGAGGGGCTTGCGCAGACGCGGAAGATAGTCCTCCGGGTTGGTCTCAGCAAGGTCTTCGAGGAAGAGACGCGAAATGGTCAGCGCCCGGCCACCAAGGGTGACCTCGACTTCACCGTTGGCGTCGACCTCGCCGATCTTGTCGGCGTAGTGCAGCACGGAGTGTGCAGGATCGAAGGGGGCGCCGATGGTGGCCACGGCCTTGAGGGAGCGAATGTTGTTGGCCGCGGCCAGAGCGGCAGCCCCGCCCAGTGAATGGCCCATGAGTAGCTGCGGTGCGGAATAGTTCTGTGCTAGCCAGTCAGCGGCGGCCTGGATATCGGCAACATTCTGGCTGAAACATGTGTCCGCAAAATTTCCTTCGGATTGGCCTAGGCCAGGAAAATCAAAGCGCAGGGTAGCGATGCCAAAGTTAGTCAGCTGTTTGCTCACGCGGGCAGCGCCCGGGGTATGGCGCGAGCCGGCAAAGCAGTGCGCGAAGATGGCGAAGGCTTGCGGAGGGGAGTCAGGAAAGTCGATGGTTCCGGCCATCGTGGTACCGGTGCTGGAGGGGAGCGACACGTTCACGGATTGCATGACCATAAGGATATAAGGGCGAACGCACGCCTGCGAACCGGGGTTGACTAGAGTCGATAGAAGACCTGTATGACGCACAAGGATGGAGGAGTGCTCATGGGCGCATTCGATTGGTTCTGGAAGGCAATGGGCGCGCAGTCCGAACGCAACAACAAGAAGTCGAAAGCCGTTGTGACGGCCGCAGATTCCGCGGTAGAGGATATCGCGAACCTGTCGGATGCAGAGGTTGCCGCCACCGCACGGGAGTGCGTGAAGGACGGCAAGATCGCGGATAAATCCCGCTTCCTCGCAGCCCTAGCCGTGGCCAGCGAACGCAAGCTTGGCATGCGTCCCTTTACTGTCCAGTCCCAAGCTGTGCTGCGTCTTCTTGAAGGCGACGTTATCCAGATGGCCACTGGTGAGGGAAAGACGCTGGTGGGAGCCATGGCCGCGACGGGTTTTGCGCTGACCGGCAAGCGCGTGCACCTGGTGACAGTGAACAATTATCTAGCAGCGCGCGACGCTGAATGGATGCGCCCGCTCGTGGAGTTCTTTGGACTCACGGTGGCCCCGGTAACGGAGAAGCTCGGCCCGGAAGAACGCCGCGCGGCTTACATATCCGACATCATCTATGCACCAGTCAATGAGCTCGGTTTCGATGTGCTACGGGATAACCAGATCACGTCCCGCCAGCAAACGGTGCAAGCGCGCGCGGATGTGGCGTTGGTGGATGAAGCGGATTCTGTGCTTGTCGACGAAGCCCTCGTCCCCCTCGTCCTCGCCGGAAATCGCCCCGGTGAGGAATCTACGGGCCACATCACCAACGTGGTTTCCCGGCTGCGAGAGGAGCAGGACTACGTTATTGCGGAGGATGGGCGCACGGTAGCGCTCACCGACGAGGGCGCGGCGCGTGTGGAGCACGAATTGGGACTCGACTCGCTCTACTCGGAGGAGAACATCGGCTCCGTGCTGGTCAAAGTTAACTTAGCGCTGCACGCTAAGGCATTGCTTATCCGCGATATTCACTACATCATCACGGACGGAAAACTGCAGCTTATCGACGCCTCCCGCGGCCGCGTAGCGGAACTGCAGCGCTGGCCGGATGGCCTCCAGGCCGCGGTGGAGGCCAAGGAAGGCCTAGAGGTGTCAGAAGGAGGGCGCATCCTCGACACCATTACGCTCCAGGAGCTCATGCGGCGCTATCCGCTAGTGTGCGGCATGACCGGAACCGCAGTGGAGGCAACAGACCAACTGCGTCAGTTCTATGACCTGCACGTCTCGGTCATCGACCGTAACAAGGAACTGCAGCGCTTCGACGAACCTGACCGCATTTATGCCTCCGTGGATGAAAAATCCCGTGCCATCGTCAATGAAATCGTGGCAATCAATAGCACTGGCCAGCCGGTACTCGTGGGTACCCACGATGTTGCTGAATCAGAAGACCTCGCCGAAGCCCTGCGTGAACAGGGGATTACGGTCAACGTCCTCAACGCAAAAAATGATGAGGACGAGGCGCGCATCGTTGCGGAAGCAGGCGACGTGGGGCGAGTGACTGTGTCTACCCAGATGGCGGGCCGCGGCACCGATATCAAGCTGGGCGGCGCGGATGAGTCTGACCGTGAAGCCGTTGTTGAAAAGGGCGGTTTGGCAGTGCTCGGCACCTCGCGGCACCGCTCCTCCCGTTTGGATAACCAGTTGCGCGGGCGTGCAGGCCGCCAAGGAGATCCGGGCATGTCGCTCTTTTTCGTTTCCTTGGAGGATGACGTGGTCAAACAGGGCGGGGAAGATGAATCCTTGTCCGCGCGCCCCGATGCCGATGGGCTCATCGATTCCAAGCGCGTCCGGGACTTCATTGCACACTGCCAACGCGTGACGGAAGGGCAACTGCTGGAGATTCACGCGCAAACCTGGAAGTACAACCAGCTGCTCGCGGACCAACGCATCATTATCGATGAGCGCCGTGCCAAGTTGCTCGACACTGATCAAGCCTGGCAGGAGTTGGCTGAACGGGCGCCCGAACGCGCAGCCGAGCTTGGCGACGTCCCCGCGGAAGCTCGTGAGCGGGCTGCCCGCGAGATTATGCTGTACCACCTAGATTTGGCGTGGGCCGACCACCTAGAGCTGATGGATGACGTTCGTGAATCCATCCACTTGCGCGCCATCGCCCGCGAGACGCCCATCGACGAATACCACCGCATCGCGGTGCGTGAATTTAAGGACTTGGCGCAGCGGGCAGTTGATGATGCTCTTGATACTTTTAAGACTGTGCTTATTGATTCTGAGGGTGCCCACCTCGAGGATCATGGGCTGTCTCGACCGAGCGCCACGTGGACTTATATGGTCTCTGATAACCCACTATCTGGGGGCGGAAATTCCGTGCTCAAGGGCATAGGAAACATTTTCCGCTAATGTAAATGCGCCAGAGGTGACTCGCGCGGACAGCGGAGTCGCTAATATGGAATGAGTCAACATCGATCCGACCCTTCGGAGGTAAAAATGAGCGAGAATACCGGAACGCCGGAACCGCAGGCAGAGACTACTTCTGTCTTCCGCGCTGATCTTCTCAAGGAGATGGAAAACGGCACCGCGGCGGGTTCTGACGCCTCCGTTGCCGGCGCTGAGAACCTGGCAGAGGGCCAGGCGCTGCTCGTCGTAAAGCGCGGTCCCAACGCTGGCGCACGCTTCCTGCTGGATCAGCCGACCACTACCGCCGGACGCCACCCAGAAGCAGACATCTTCCTTGATGATGTCACGGTGTCCCGCCGCCATGCCGAGTTCCGCTCCAAAGACGGCCAATTTGAGGTTGTCGATGTCGGATCGCTCAACGGCACTTACGTCAACCGTGAGCCGCGCAATGCGCAGGTGCTGGAAGTAGGCGATGAAATCCAGATCGGTAAGTTCCGCCTGGTTTTTATTGCCCCTCAATAAAGCAGTTCTAGTTAGCAGGAACTAACGGGTGCGAGGGGAGTAGGTTTATTTCGCACCCTGCCCACGTTCCCGCTGTGTCCAAGTGAAACCGTGTAGAAAGCAGTAGTAGTCCTATCGTGAGTGCGCAGAAGTCCACCGCCGCTGCCGCAGCAGCGTCTTCCGTGGCCAAGAAGACCAAGCCTGCTAAGCAGAAGCCCATGTCTATTGGCGTAACGCTGAAGCACGTTCAGAAGCAATTTCCGGACGTGACGGTGTCGAAGATTCGCTTCTTGGAGTCTGAGGGGCTGATTACTCCGGAGCGCACCGCAAAGGGCTACCGTCGCTATTACCAAAAAGACTTGGACCGCCTGCGCTACATTCTGACTGCGCAGCGTGATCACTACACGCCGCTCAAGGTCATTCGGGAACAACTGGATGCGATGGACTCGGGGCAGGTGACCGCTATTGTCTCCTCCCAGGCTGAGGCCCTTATCAGCGCTGAGCAGCTACGTGCGCCGGTAGTTACCCGGCTTACCGACGCCGACGTGGCCGACCAAGCCGGAACAACGCAGGAAAACATCGCGAAACTGGTCTCGGTGGGCCTGATCAAGCCGGATCCGGCGGGCTTCTTCGACACGGATGACGTGTCCATTGTCTCCGCGGCCGTGGCGCTGGAGTCCTTTGGGCTCGAGGCTCGGCAGTTGAAATCGCTGCGCAATGCTGCCCGACGCCAGGCGGACATGATTTCGCAGGTGGCAACGCCGGTCGCGCATTCGAAGTCTGATACCGCCCCGCAACAGGCGGAGGAACTGTCACAGCAGATGGCGGCCCTGGTTTTATCGCTCCACGGGACGTTGGTCAAGACCGAGCTTCGCGACGAATTCCGGCCTTAAAACCTGATGCCTGGCTCGCGATGGAATGTGGCCTAACCCAGGCTTCGTGTCGCCTTCTCGTGCCACTCCGAGTATCTTTACGCTGCCTAGCTGGCCCGAGAACCATGTGCAAGAAAAGTGTGTAAAAGTGGGTCCCATGACTACTGAAGTACTGAAATTTTTAGGAATCCATCCCGTCGGACCCGAAAACAATCTGTGCGCTCTTTTCTACTGGGAAGAGGCGGACCGGCACGTGCCAGTGTGGGTCTCACCGATTGATGGGGCGCGCGTGCTGCAAGTCCTCGAGCGCCATTTCAACGCGCGGCCAAGTACCTACGAGCTGCTCATCGCCTTCGCGGACCAGCTCGATGGCATCGAGCACATCTGCGTCTCCGAGTACCGCAAAGGCGTTTTCATGGTTGATCTTGTGGACGGAACCGGCGAAGAGCATGATGCCCGTCTGTCCGATGCACTCGTCCTGGCAGACCACTATGGGCTACCCATCCATTTTGAAAAGGATGTGCTCGACGAGGTGGCCATCTACATTAGCGACGAGGACCTTAAAGAGTATTACGACCTAGAGCGCGAGGCGGAATCCCCGGAAACCTTTCCAGAGAAGCGCATGCGCGACTTTCAAGAGCGAGCTGCTCAGCAGAAAACGCAGGAAGATGATGGCTTCGAGCAGATGATGCGTGATTCTGGCATATCGGAGGAGGACTTGCTCGGAGGAGAGGAAGGGGAGGACTAACTCCTTCACTGTGAGGAGCCTAGGTTCCGCGTGGTTCAATAGCGGACTTATGTTCTAAACCGACCTTTGATGGACAGAGCGGCGCCCTTACGGGCGCCGCTTTTCTCGTGCTGTCACTGAAATTTTTTAATGACACGCGTGTGACTAATGATGACAAAGTGAATCAAAAAGTCTAAAGTTCTACTAGAGGTTCACCGATGACGACCCTTGACGCCGTCGCTGACGTGTCCTTTAATAGAAAAATAGAACTCCCCTCAAGTATCACTGGAGTAATTACGTGAGCAGTAAGAATAATCGTACTGAGTCCAGCGCCCTGCCGCTCGACGAGATTGCCGCCAACACCTACGTTCAGGAATCTCTCTTCGATGTAGGGCCTGATGAGGAGCTGGGCTACCGCGTTCCCATCGCGTGTCAGGTAGCTGGAATCACCTATCGCCAGCTGGACTACTGGGCGCGCACCGACTTGGTTAAGCCCTCGATCCGTACTGCCCGCGGTTCCGGTTCCCAGCGCTTGTACTCCTTTAAAGACGTGCTGGTCCTGAAGATTGTCAAGCGCCTTCTGGATACCGGAATCTCCCTCCAGAACATCCGCCTCGCCGTGGAGTCTTTGCGCGACCGCGGCGTCAACGATCTTGCTGAGCTCACCTTGGTGTCGGACGGCACCACGGTCTACGAGTGCCGGTCTAACGACGAAGTTATCGACCTGCTGGCCGGCGGCCAAGGCGTGTTCGGCATCGCTGTGCCGGGTATTCTCAAGGAACTCTCTGGTACCATTACTTCCTTCCCAGCCGAGCGTGTTGTAGAGGAAGAAGACATCGACGTTGTCATTGGCCTCGACGAGCTGGCCGCTCGCCGCAAGCGCAAGACCTCCTAAAACGCCTACCACAGGAAGCCGCCGCCGCTCCTCCTCCTGCGCACTGCAGCTCACGTCAGTGCTGTTGAGGATGCGGCGGCTTTTCTTCTCTGCAGCCCTGCACCCACATGACGGTTTTACGTGCCCGCACACCGTCGCTTCAAGCAAGGCCGCGCATCCTCCAGGTGCGTACCTAAATTATTACGCCCCAGCGGCGCTCGCGATGCTTTCTTGTGCATTGGAAGGATTCGAGACAGTGGAATAATCGTCTGCGAGTTTTTCCAACTCTGTGTCCTTTTCGCCATCACCGATATGGACCACACTCAAACTAACGCCTTCACCGCGAGCGTTCTTGGCTGCCTCCGCAAAGCTTGCGTCATCCATATCCTGTTGGGTCCCAGTGGTAATCAGCACGACGCGAGTGTTTTCGCCACTACCAGCTGTTTGATCCGTGGCGTTATCGAGTGCCGCAACGACGGCGCTGCGTGTTTGTGGTACACCGCCGGTGCCGAACTGCCCCACGGCAAAGGCGACGTTCTCGGCGTCGCCGTAAGCAACATTTTGACGGAAGCCCACGATGGCTGTTGCGGAAATGGGGGAGGAATAGTTCCAGAGAGCCACTTGGCTTCCCTTCGCGCCGACCGCCGTTGCCGCCTCCGCCACGCCCTGAGTGACAGCATCGAAGTACGGCGCAAGGCTGTCGGATGTATCGAGCAGGAACAGCGTATTTGGCGCGACATCTTCAGGGGCCTTGTCTTCCGAGCTGGGCGCGGCCGAAGAAGGCTGCTCTGATTCCGAAGACGTGGCGGATTCCGGAGTCTTGGCCGCAGTGCTGGTGGGGGCTTCCTCAGTGGAAGTCGCAGCGGTTGTGTCCGCAGCCTCTGTTTCAGATTTTGAGGAATCTCCCTCTCGGAAAAGGAAGAAACCGCCGATGGCCAGCGCCAACACCGCCAGGACGGCCACGATGATGACCCACGGTGCAAATGCGTAGTTATTTTTTCCATCCGAGTGCCGAGCCATCTTTTTCCTTCCGCGCTGAGGTCTCGGGGCCGCGCAATGCGTCCCGATGGGTCACATCAATGGTCTCTCATTGTAGCGCTCAGCGCTGCTCTAATTTGGGAGACAAGCCGCGCGCGGAGTGGCTCGGAGGCGTCGGCAAGCGCGCGTTGGCGTCGCACGTACTCCGACTTTCCCTCGGGCGTTTCGATAGGAACGACACCAAAACCCCATTCGCGACAATCGTAGGGAGAGGCCTCCATATCGAGTCTGCGTGCGGCGACGGCCAGACGGAAGGTGTCAAGAAACAACTCACCCGGCACCAGAGGCCCCAATTTCCACGCCCACTTATAGAGATCCATGCTCACATGGACGCACCCTGCTTGGTCGTTTTCCGGCTGGTCTTCGCGGCTCAGCACCGTGAGATTGAGCGGACGCGCGGGCTCCGTAAAGAAACGGAAGGCATCGTAATGGGTGCACTTGATGCGGTGCTTGTCGACGACCTCATTCGTCCCCTCCGCCCCTAACCGCAACGGCAGGTCATGGCGTGGAGAATCGGTGCGGTAGACCATGGCCCATTCATGCAGCCCAAAACAATCAAATTGGGTGGGGTTGCGTGTGGTCTTTTCCAGTAGGTCAAGGATGTAGCGCACGGTACCGCCGCGGCGCTCGAGGAAGGCCTCGGTGTCTACCGCAATTCCCTCAGCAGTGCGGTGGTAGTAGCGCCAGTCGCTGTGTGGAGCATCCCCTGCCAGGGTGATGCCTACCCCTGGGTGCCAACGCCGCAGATGCGAAGGGCGAACAGGGTAGTACTCGAAGAGAAAGTCGTAGACAGGGTGGTAGGAACCAGGGTGCCGAAAGCGCTTGAGGAACTCATCTGCTGATTCCTCATGCTTGCGCATTCGAGCTTGCCAGTCTGTGGTCTGCAGAATCATCGTTGACCTGCGTTGCCCCGTCGGCGGCGCGAGTTACGGTGGCGCTGGCCTTGGCTGCCCGCCCGCTGACGCGATGCCTGCTTCTTAGATGGTTGCTGGTGTGGTGGGCCGAGCGGTTCGCCCTTTGGCTTGCGTGCACCGGTCATCTGGGCAAGCTCAGGACTGCTGGCGGGGTTGGCGCGGTCGCTGATGTCGAGGTCGGTGTGTTTGACCCCAGCTTTCGCGATGAGTTTAGCCACCTCGTCGCGCTGTTCATCAGTGACGAGCGTGACAACGGTGCCTGAATCTCCACCGCGCGCCGTGCGGCCGGAACGGTGCAGGTAGGCCTTGTGTTCCGCGGGCGGGTCAACGTGGACGACGAGGGAAACGTCCGCGATGTCGATTCCCCGCGCGGCGATGTCGGTGGCGACGAGCACAGGAACGCTGCCGTCGGCGAAGCCCTCTATAGCCTTTGTCCGTGAGCCCTGGCCCTTATCGCCGTGGAGGGGCAGCGCATTGATACCGACTCTGCGGAGTTTTTTGGCCTGCCTGTCGACGCCGTGCTTAGTGCGCATGAACATGATGGTCTTGCCTTTGCGTGCACCTAGGCGCAGGACGACGTCGTTGCGCGCCTCACGCGTGCCGATGTATATCAGGTGGTGCTCCATCGTGTCCACGGCGGCCTCGACAGGCGCGGTGGAGTGAGTTACGGGCTCGTGCATGAACTGCTGGACCAGCTTGTTGACTTCACCGTCGAGGGTGGCGGAGAAGAGTAGGCGTTGGCCGTCTGGTGGGGTGAGCTTAAGTAGTTTGCGCACTTGGGGGAGAAACCCCATGTCCGCCATCTGGTCGGCCTCGTCGAGGGCAGTGATGGCGACGTGGTCGAAGAAGAGCTTGCCCTGGTCGATCAGATCCTGTGCTCGCCCCGGTGTGGCAACGAGCAGGTCGACCGGGCGCGCGAGTGAGCGAATGTGGTTGTTGATGTTGACGCCTCCGACTACCGCAAGCACACGCAGGCCGAGGGCAGCTGCTGGTTCTTCCAGGCGCTGCTGGATCTGGGTTGCCAACTCGCGTGTTGGTGCCAGAACGAGCCCACGTGGGTGCGCGGGGCGGGAAACACCAGATTTTGCCAGCCGGGACAACATAGGAAGACCGAACGTAAAGGTTTTCCCCGAACCGGTGGGGCCGCGGCCGAGGACGTCCTTGCCGGAGAGGGTGTCGGGGATCGCGGCTTCTTGGATAGGGAAGGGGGTCGTGATGCCCTGCTTATCTAGAACACGGACAACATCGCGGGGGAGGCCGAGATCGGCGAAAGTACTCATCGGATGGCAGTCTAATGCGCTGCACCGTCAGATCGAAAAGCTATGACGGGGAACGGGCCTCGCATCCTGCATTTTTCACAATATTGTGACGTGGTTCTCTGTTAGATTGATCGGCATGACGAACCCTTTCGCTAACCCGCAACAACCGCCCGGTGGATTTGGACAGAACCCACAGCAAGGCCACCCAGCGCACAACCAAGCAGCACCTGGATTTAACAATCAGAATCAAGGGCCTAACGCCAGCGGACCGGCAATGCCGCAGCCGCCGGAAAAGAAGTCGAGCTCGAAGAAGGTGCTGTGGATTGTACTGGCAGTAATCCTTGTACTCGCTATTATCGCAGCCGTCGCAATCTTTGCTGCGGTTTCCTTCTTCAAGGATGTCGCAGCCGACTTCGACGAAGCACCACGAGACGTCGCGGCTTCTGATGACGCGTATTGGAATAGTACATACGACGCTGATGATGTCGACAGGATCCGAGCCTCCGAGGTATCTGCTCCGGTGCCCGAACCGCTTATTGGGCTTTCGGACGAGTGCTATGAGGACACGTCTTTCTTTGGGCAGTCGGACTATCTGGGCTTGGACGTGCAGTGGGTTCCGACGATCTCTTGTATCTATGGCCCGGACAGGGAGTTCGTGGCTCAGTACACAGAGAACGCGGACGCGATTCGCGATACAGAAAGCGTTGGGCTGAGCGATTCCGTTGAGGACTTCACTTCGGCCCGCGGTTCTCAGATTGCCGCCTTTGGTGAGGCAGAGGAGTACGTGATTGCGGAAGTTCTCGAGGATGGCGACGCGGTCATTGAGTACGTCATGGATGGTTATGACGACAACGGGGAGGAAGCTGATTTGAATGATCTAGCAACCTATCTTGTGGGTGCGGGCATCCTTGAGCTGACTCCGGGAGGCCCGCCGGTGGATGCCTAGCTTTTAGCGCCGCACCTCCCATCCATCCGCCGGCTGCACAGCCCGCGAGCGCGCATTTGTCATCCGCAGGCGGTGTGGATAGCCGGGATAGCGGGCAGTAAAGTTCTCGGCCGCCCCTGCTTCAGGTCGATTGCTTTCGAGAACTAGCTTGAAAGTGTTTCGCTGCGGTGGGGCATCGCACGGTCGACTTGTTGTCACACACCACGGGTATCCCGTTAATCTTTCGGTTGGCGGGTCTCGTTCTTTAAGGGCTTAAACCCGGCCTTACTGTCACTGCCGTTGCA
>NZ_KV788173.1:0-208162 GCF_001807205.1 Corynebacterium sp. HMSC05D03
CCGGCATCTCTACGTCGGTGGCGTCACCAGAAGCGGCCGGGGCCTCAGACTCAGCGTCCTCAGCAGGCTTGTCCGGGGTCTCAGCAGCCTTCTCGGAGGAATCCTCGGACTCCTCAGCAGCCGGTGCGGACTCGCCCTCATCACCGATGATGGCGATGACCTCGCCCACGTCTACGGTGTCATCTTCCTCAGCCTTGATTTCGAGGATGGTGCCGGCGACCGGGGAGGGGATTTCGGTGTCGACCTTGTCGGTGGAGACCTCGAGCAATGGCTCGTCGACCTCGACGGTGTCACCGACGGACTTCAGCCACTGGGTAATCGTGCCTTCGGTTACAGATTCGCCCAGTTCGGGCATCACAACAGAGTGTGCCATAAGTGTTAAGACTCCTCGAAAGTTGGAATTAGTGAAACGCTAGTGATTGATTCTACAGCGTGTTTATAAAAGCTGCGCATGGGTGGGGTGAATTGGGGCAACCTCCGCACGAAGAAGCCGAAGGTGGCCTCCGGTAGGCTAAAGAGCCATGTTCAACCCCTTCCGCCGCAATAGCTCTAAGCCCCAACTGCGCCCGCCCCGCGCGCCGGGGGAGACCATTCGCGCAGAAGACGCTCAGGAGCTCCAAGCTTGGGCGCAGGGACGCGCTTATATTGAGGCTTTTGTGGAGCCGGAGACCGTGGTCAACGAGATGTCGGTTGTAGTAGTTGATGAAGGCGGTGCTTTCATCCGCCGCCGCATTGGTGGGCCCAAAGGGATTGACGCGGTGGCCAAGCTTCTGCGCTGCGATGTGTATGACGTCGAAGAGACTGGCTATCCCCAGCGCATGCGCGAGCGCATCGAGCGAGAGCGCATTCTGCGCAAGCGGGAGGAGCAGCGCGAGCGCCGCGAACGCTTTGAGCAGCGCCAGCAGCAGAACCAACAGGGCGATAGTTAAACAGCCACAACGCCTGTTGCTTATTCGCTAACGATGGTGGCGCCTGCCTTGGCCAGTTCCTCCAGGGCGGCAGCGCCGCGGGCCTCGTCGACGGGCGCGCAGTAGTCCGCCAGAACTCGCACGGTGAAGCCTTCCTGAAGGGCGTCGGCAGCCGTCGCGCGCACGCAGTGGTCGGTGGCAATGCCAACGATGTCCACGGCGGTGACGTTGTGCTCGCGCAGCCACTCTGCTAGGGGAACACCGTCGGCCGCGCCCTCGAAGCCTGAGTAGGCGGCGGTGTACTCACCCTTCTTGAAGCAGGCCTGGGCGGGTGCGATGGCCTCGTGCATGGCGGCGCCGAAAGAATCAGCTACGCAGTGCGTGGGCCAGGTATCGACGAAGTCGGGATTCTCAGAGAAGTGGGTGCCTGGATCGATATGCCAATCCTGTGTGGCTACGACAGTTTCATAGGAGGCTTGGAGAGCGCCAATGCGCTCAGCAACTTCGTTGCCGCGTTCGGTGCCGAGGGCTCCGCCGGGGCAAAAATCATGTTGGACATCGACAATGATGAGTGCAGGTGTCATACGGGGCAATTCTATACCCTGGGAAGCGATGAAAACACCGATTCCTTTTTATTTACAGAAGATCCTTGATGGCGTTCACGATCACGATTCCGGAGAAGTCGCGGACTATATCCCGGAACTGGCCAGCGCAAACCCAGACCAGTTGGGCGTCGCGCTGTGCTCTGTCACAGGCCACCTGTATAGCGCCGGTGACGCGGAAAACCGTTTCACCATCCAATCCATTTCAAAACCATTCGTCTACGCCCTCGCTTTGAGTGAGCTGGGCTTAGATGCGGTGCGTGATGTCGTCGGCCTCGAGCCCTCTGGGCAGGCTTTCAACGAGCTTTCCCTGGCCAAGGATCATCGCCCTGTGAACCCGATGATTAACGCCGGTGCCATCGTGGTCAACCAGCTCATCAACGGCGTGGACTCCAGCGTGGAGGACCGCGTGGAAAAGATTCGCTCCTTCATATCCCAATTGGCGGGGCGCGAGGTGGACGTCGACAAGCGCCTGTGTGACTCCGAGCTTGAGCACGCCGAGCGTAACCTCTCCCTCGCGCATATGCTGCGCTCCTATGGCATCATTCAGGACGATGCTCACGACGCAGTACTGTCCTATACCTCGCAGTGCGCGCTGTCGGTCGATGTGCGCGACCTTTCCGTCATGACCGCGACCTTGGCCAATGGTGGGCGCCAGCCGGTAACAGGAGAGAAGATTTTAGACGCCGATGTTTGCCGCATGACCCTGGCGGTGATGAGCTCTTGCGGCATGTACGACGGCGCTGGGCGCTGGATGACGGAAGTAGGAATCCCGGCGAAGTCAGGCGTAGCCGGCGGTCTCATCGGTACCCTGCCGGGCCAGATCGGTGTGGCGACGTTCTCTCCGCGCCTCGATGAGCAGGGAAATAGCGTGCGCGGCACCGCAATTTTCCGCGAGCTCTCCTCGGACATGGGTCTGCACCTGATGTCCACAGAGAACCGCTTCGGTGTGCACCCAGTACGCAGCGTTGATGAAGATGAGGAGACGGCGATCATCCGCCTGCAGGGTCATATCAACTTCACCGCTACCGAAGCCATCCTCCACGAGCTGGAGGAGCGTCAATTCTCCGGCAAACGCTTGGCCTTGGACTTCTCGCAGGTCTCTGGGCTGCACAAGGTGGGGCGGCGCATGCTCAAGGAAGGACTACGCCGGCTGCGTGAGGAAGGCAATGAGGTCGCGCTTGTCGACGATGACGGGCTCGTCACCGACCGCGCCATGTCAGATGGCACCGTCCTCCCGCTGGCGGACAAGGAGGACTACGTCATCGCCGGTGAAGAAGTGTGAGCGGCCTAAGGTCGCTCACGCGAGGGGCAGAATTGAAGACGCTCTGATCTAGGCTTCTGCGATCTCGCGCAGCGCGGCCACCACGGTGCGCACCGGCACACCGGTAGCGCGCTTCGGGGTGTAGCCGCGCGGGGCGGAACCGTTCCAGGAAGGGCCGGCGATATCGATGTGGGCCCACTCGATGCCCTCGCCCACGAATTGCTTGAGGTAGGTGCCGGCGAATTCCATGCCTCCCTCACGCTTGGCGTTGATGTTGCGGATGTCCGCGGCCTGGGACTTGATCTCCTCGTCGTGCTCTTCCAGCAGCGGCATGGCCCAGGCATTCTCGCCCACCTCGCGGCCGATTTCGGCCAAGCGATCGCGGAAGACCTCAGAGCCCATGATGCCGGAGGTGCGCGAACCGAGCGCCACGATCTGTGCGCCGGTAAGGGTTGCGGTCTCAATGAGGTAATCCGGCTTATCCTCGCTGGCGCGAGCGATGGCGTCCGACAGCACGAGGCGGCCCTCGGCGTCGGTGTTGAGGACCTCGGAGGTCAGGCCACCGTAGTGGGTAATGACATCGCCCGGGCGGGTGGCACCAGAGCCCGGCATGTTCTCCGCCAGCGGCAAGGTGGCGGTGATCTGGACTGGCAGCTTCAGCTTGGCAGCGGCGATGATGGTGGCCGCCATGGCAGCGGAGCCGCCCATGTCAGAGATCATGTCCCACATGCCATTGCCGGGCTTGAGAGAAATGCCGCCGGTATCGAAGGTGATGCCCTTACCCACGAGGGCCACGTGCTTCTTGGCCTTCTTGGGCTTCCAGCTCAGGTGCACCAAGCGCGGTGGGCGGGCCGAGCCCTTGCCCACGGCCAAGATTCCGCCGAAGCCCTGTTTCTCCAGCTGCTTTTCATCGAGAACCTCGACGTCAAGACCGGCCTCCTTGGCCTGGCCGGAGAGGAAGTCGGCATAAGATTCCGGGTAGAGCTCGTTGGCCGGGGTGTTGACCAGGTCGCGGGCAAGCAAGACAGACTCAGCCACGGTGCGGGCTACCTCGAATTCTTCGGAAACAGACTTATCAGCCACCACGATGAAGGTAGCCGGCTGCTCCTGTTCCGTGAGCGCAGTGGAGCGGATTCCGCGGTAGGCATAGCCACCGAGGATGAGTCCCTCAACGGCGGCCGTAACGCCGAAGTCCGCCAAGGTGGTCACGATGGTGCCCACGCCCGCAGTGCCGCGAGCGGCGCTGCCGGCGGCGCGGCGCAGAGCTTCATCGTCGAGCGCCTCAACGTCACCGAAACCCAACGCGATGACCTGGGCGGCACCTGCCTTCTGCGGGGCGGGAACCTTCACGATCTCCCCGGCCTTACCCGTCGCGCCCACGGCGGCGAGAGCCTCATACGTTGAGCGCAGCGCGGAGGAACCGAGCAGAGAGGTACCCGGCACCTCGAGCCCCTCCTCGCCAGCAAAGGTAGCGATGAGCAGGGCGTCTGCCTGCTTGGGGGCCTTCTTGGCCAACTCAACGGTGGGGAATAAGCCGCGTGCGGGCAGTTCGAACGTGGAAGAAGCCACGATGTCCTCCTTGAGAAAATGACAATGGGATACTCCTCACACCCTACCCGTGTCCATGACGTGGAACGCGGAGGGGCAATGTGCACGAAGACTGACTATGTCACTCGGTATTTCGCTTGGGCATTTCTGCACTTCTATAGGTGTCTGGGGAGTACGCTGTGAGGCATGTTGAATTACACCGTGACGCGAACTGAAAACCCCACCTCCCCGGAGCGCCTGCAGGAGATTCTGGCGAACCCGGGCTTTGGTAAGTACTTCACCGACCACATGGTGACGATTGACTGGACTGAGGACAAGGGTTGGCACGACGCGCAGATACGCCCTTACGCGCCGTTTAGCATGGACCCGGCCTCCACCGTCTTCCACTATGGCCAGGCCATCTTCGAGGGCATCAAGGCTTACCGCCAGCCTGACGGCAGCATCGCCACCTTCCGCCCAGAGCAGAACGCGCAGCGTCTGCAAGCCTCTGCTGAGCGCATGGCAATGCCGCAGCTGCCAGAGGAGGAGTTCATTGAATCCCTGCGCCAGCTTGTCGACGTCGACCAGGCCTGGGTCCCCGAGGCTGGCGGCGAGGCAGCCCTGTACTTCCGCCCCTTCATGATCGCCACCGATGTGTCCCTGGGCGTGCACCCGGCGCATTCTTACCGCTATGTCGTCATCGCCTCCCCGGCGGGCGCGTATTTCTCCGGTGGTATCAAGCCGGTGTCCGTCTGGCTGTCCACCGACTATGTACGCGCCGCTCCCGGCGGCACCGGTGCAGCGAAATTCGCCGGCAACTACGCGGCTTCGCTGCTCGCGCAGGCGCAGGCAGCGGAGAAGGGCTGCGACCAGGTGGTGTGGCTGGACGCTATCGAGCGCACCTATATCGAGGAAATGGGTGGCATGAACCTCGCCTTCGTCTACGGCGAAGAGGGAAACCAGACCCTGGTCACCCCAGAGCTGTCGGGCTCGCTGCTGCCGGGTATTACCCGTAAGTCTCTGCTGCAGGTGGCCGAAGACATGGGGCTGAAGGTGGAAGAACGCCGCATCACCTACAAGGAGTGGGAGCAGGATGTTGCCTCCGGCGCCATGGTGGAGGCCTTTGCCTGCGGAACCGCAGCCGTTATTACCCCGGTGGGCCACGTTATGGGCACCGATACCGACTTCCACATCAACAACGATGAGGCCGGTGCCACGACGATGGCTCTGCGCGAGCGCCTCACCGGCATCCAGCGCGGGTCCGTGGAGGATACCCACGGCTGGCTGCACACGCTGGTTGAAGCGAAATAAGTGGGCTGCCTAGGCGAGCTCGGCGGCCAGCTGCACCAGCGGCAAGGCCGCGAGCGCGCCGAGGGGGAAACCTTCACTCAGGTTTAAATCAAGCAGTGGGTTAAGCCCCAGCTCCTTGAGAGCGAGGGCGTGCGCCGGTTCGGGGGTGGTGGTTCCCGCGCGAAGCCAGCCCTTCACACCGGGCGCAGTGCGCTCGGCTAGGACGGCGGCGGTGGCTGCCAGGGGGCCGTCGATAAGCATCGGCGTTCGCCGCGCCGTGGCCTGCGCGATGAAGCCCACCAACGCCGCGAGAGCCGGGGAACCGATGGTCTGCACGACCTCCCAGCCCTCTAGGTTGCGGGCACGGAACATGGAGTCGCGCACAACGCTCACGCGGGCCTTCCACATCGCATCCGTGATGCCGCTGGCCAGAGTATTCGTCCCCACAATCGCTACCGGTTCGGTGTGGGTGATCCGGCCCATAACACTGGTGGCAACGGTCTCCGTGTCGATTCCACAAGCGGACGTGATGAGCAGGTCGGCGCCGGAATCGATCTCCCGATCTGCCGTGGTCATGCCTAGGCTGAGGAAGGACTCGCACTCCGCAGGGGACATGGCGGTAGTGCTGTCGTACGGTTCAGAGTTTTCGGAGTCGCCGCTGGTGCACTCGACGAAGTCGATGCCCGCCCCTGCCCGCTGCGCAGCGCTGAGGAGATTATCGCGCCACCGTTCCTCATCAGTGGGGGAATGCTGCGTGATACCCACGCCGTCGACAGTGCGTTCGGCAGTGGGCCGGGCGTCTTCAAAGACGATGGCCCGGGGCCGCTCAAGAGGTGTGGCCTGCGGAGAATCCTGCGCTGCCGCCAGCCATGCAGCAATCTCTGCCATGCGGTTTGGTTGAGCTGCGGTTGAAGGGCGCAGCTGGGGAACCGCGGTGAATTCAGGCATGTGTCCTCCGGCTTAGACGGTAGCTCCGCGCTCCACCTGCGGACGCGGCGTGCGCCACTTGCGCGGTTGGGAGGCGCGGGAGTACGCGTAGAACCCTAGACCAAAACCGGCCTCGGTGGTGCCGGGGAACTTCAGGCGCACTGCGTTGTTGCACTTACGCGCGAGCCAGAATCCCTCGACAGCGAAGACTACGATGACCGCCATGGCGCCAATCGAGATGATCTGGGACAGGCGCGGGTCCCGGGTGCTGACGAACATGAGCACCAGCAGCACGATCATAAAGGGCATGACCCACTCGTTAATGAAGCGGTGGGAATCTACCCAATCGCGCACGTAGCGGCGGACATCGCCCTTATCGCGGGCGAGGAGGTAGCGCTCGTCACCAGCGGCCATGCGCTCCTGTGCCACCTTGTTGCGCTCGCGGGACTCTTGGCGCTCCTTGCGCTTATATTCCTTCCACTCTGCCTTAGACATGGAAGCCTTGAGTTCCTTGCGGTGCTGGTAGCGCTGCGCGTCCGACATTCCCCGGGGATCACGCTTGACGCCGCGGGCGATTTCCTGCGCATCACGCTTAGGCGTGGGGCGGCCTTTCGGCGGCGTGTAGCCCTTGCGGTGCGGTTTCTCGGCGGCGGGTTGCTCTTCCGGCGTCGGGGTGTGCTCGGCGGGGGAAGAAGTCTTGTCATCTTTTTGCCACGGAAGTTTCACGCTGTTTAGCGTACAAGGTCGCGCGGACATAACGGGAATAGGCCCGCGGGAGATAGCGTTGTGGTCAGGGAACAGGGCACCAGTGAACCACTAGTGAACTGTGAGGCATCCTTTCTTCCTCTTGTATGAGGGGGTAGGGTGGGCTCCAGAAAAAATTCCGTAAACATAAGAGGAGAAATCATGACCGCTCCCGCGTCTGCAACCGGAGTTATCCTGACCGAGGCCGCTGCGGCCAAGGCAAAGTCCCTGCTTGATCAGGAAGGCCGCGATGATCTGTCACTGCGCATTGCTGTCCAGCCGGGCGGCTGCGCGGGCTTGCGCTACCAGCTCTACTTCGATGACCGCACCCTGGATGGTGACAAGGTGGACTCCATTGGCGGTGTCAACCTCGTCGTAGACAAGATGTCCATCCCGTACCTCACTGGCGCCAAGATCGACTTCTCCGACACCATTGAGGCCCAAGGCTTTACCATCGATAATCCCAACGCTGGCGGTTCCTGCGCTTGCGGTGACTCCTTCAATTAAAGTCACATAGACGATATGCCGAAGCCCTCGCCATATGGCGAGGGCTTCATTTTTATTCTCTATTTTTATTAGAGCTTCACGGGGTAATCGCGCTGCTCAATCTTCGGGTCGATGCGCTCTTCCACGAAGATGCCATGCCAAATCATGAAGGACAGCACCGTCCACAGGCGGCGGGAGTGATCGGAGATTCCGTCACGGTGCTCCTTGAGCATCTCCAGAACTTCCTTCTTGTTGAAGATGTCCTCGGTCTGGGACTCCGTGATCTGATCCTGGGCCCATCCATAAAGCTCATCGCCGGCCAACCAGTGGCGCATAGGAACCGGGAAGCCCAGCTTCTTGCGGTGCAGTACGTGCGGCGGGACAATCTGCTCCATGGCTTTGCGCAGCGCGTACTTGGTGGTGCCGTGCGAAATCTTGAGATCGTAGGGGATAGTTTCCGCGACCTTGAATACTTCCTTGTCCAGGAAAGGAACGCGCAGCTCCAGGGAGTTGGCCATGTTCATTTTGTCGGCCTTGACCAAAATATCGCCGCGCATCCACGTAAACAGGTCGAGGTGCTGCATGCGGGCTACCGGGTCAAAGTCCTGGGACTGCGCATAAATCGGAGCGGTAACCTCGCGGTGGTCCCACTCCGGCTCGGCCCACGGGAGCACCCGCTGGAGCTGCTCGAAGTTGAAGGAACGGGCGTTGCCGTAGTAACGCTCTTCCATGGTCATGGAACCGCGGTTGAGCAGGGACTTGCCCTTCATTCCCTCGGGGAGGACCTGTGAGAGCTTGCCTAAGCCGCGGCGCAACGGGGAGGGGATCTTCTCGAACGGAGCTAGCGAGAGCGGCTCCTTATAGATGGTGTAGCCGCCAAAAAGCTCGTCGGCACCTTCACCAGACAGCACTACCTTGACGTGCTTACGGGCTTCCTGGGCCACGAAGTACAAGGGGACAAGAGAGGGATCTGCCACGGGGTTGTCCAGGTACCACATGATCTTCGGAACAGCCTCGGCGTATTCCTCGGGGGAGACAATCTTAACGATGTGCTCTACACCAATGGCGGCGGCAGACTCGGCCGCGACGTCGACCTCGGAGTAGCCTTCGCGCTCGAATCCGGTGGTGAAGGTGAGGAGGTCCGGGTTGTGGCGCTTGGCCAAGGCTGCGATGGCGGTGGAGTCAATGCCGCCGGAGAGGAAGGAACCGACGGTCACATCGGCACGCATGTGCTTCTCGACGCTATCCTCCAATGCCCGCGCAATCCTATCGAAGAGCTTCTGCTCCTCGCCCTGCTTCACAGGTTGAATGGGGAAGCGGGGCTTGAAGTAGCGATCCGATACAACTTTTTCGCCAGGGCGAAGCGTTACGGTGCAGCCAGACTCGACGCGGCGAATAGTGGCGTGGAGGGACTCCGGCTCAGGCACGTATTGCAAGTCCACATAGTGCTCGATGGCGCGCTTATCAAGGCTGAGATCTAGACCCAGTGAATCGGCCATCGACAGGATGCACTTCATTTCAGAGGCGAAAACGGTGCCGGCGTCGGTGGTGGCGTAGTAGAGGGGCTTGATGCCAAACTGGTCGCGCGCGGCGAACATGGTCCGAGTTTCGGTATCCCAGATGACGAAACCGAACATGCCGCGCAGGTGCTCGACAACGTCCTTGCCCCAATGGTGGTAGCCGACGACGATGGGTTCGCCATCGCCTTCAGTATTGAAGGTATAGCCGGCGGCACTAAGCTCTTCGCGCAGCTCCACGTAGTTATAAATCTCGCCATTGAAGGTGAGGGCATAGCGCTCGGGGTTGTCTTCAGGGCCCCAGCGAAGCGGCTGGTTTGAGTGTTCTAGATCGATAATGGATAGACGGTTAAAGCCGAAGGCTGCATCCTCGTCATGCCAGGTGCCAGCAGCGTCGGGGCCGCGGTGGCGCATGCACTGGAGGGATTGCTCGAGGGCCTCCAGGTGCTGGGCGGCATTGCGATCGGCGCTCAGTAGCGCGCAGAGTCCGCACATATACTTGCTTCTCCTTATATATCAAGCTTCATCTTTGACACACTTTACGGCCGAATCTGGAGGATCTGCGAACCCCGCGCCGCGCTCCCCGTTAGGGTGCGAACTTTCGGATGATGTACGGCTATACGCTCTGTGAATTGGGTCATAGCGGGTAGGGGGAGGGTGGGGTAGTCGGTGTGACCTTGTGCAGGTGGGCCGGTAACATCCCGTACGTTCACTATTTATAGAGCGGAGCCAGCGTCTAATCAGTCCAGTGAAAAGGTCTGAAATTCAGGCAGGATCCTCTATCCTGATTGGGTAGGAATGCTCTGTGAGTATTCGAGAAGTTTGTGTGCACAGAAAGGCAGAACACACGTGGGACAGCGTAAGCAACGCAACCTCGGCCGTAAGGCGGGCCTAGCGGGCGTCATCGCTCTGGGCGGTCTAGCTCTGGCAGGTTGTGACGTCGCAGCACCGACGGCCGTTGAGAACCTCCTTGGTATGGGTTGGCCGAAGGGCGTGACCCCTGAGGCGACCTCGATGTACAACTTCTGGATCTGGGTCTGGGTTGCTGCATGGATCATCGGTTTCATTATGTGGGGCCTGTTCCTCACCGCTATCTTCCGCTGGAATGCGAAGAAGGCTGAGAAGGCTGGCAAGGGCGAGTTCCCCAAGCAGCTGCAGTACAACGTGCCGCTGGAGATGGCTCTGACCATCATTCCGATTCTCATCATTATGGGCCTGTTCTTCTTCACGGTTCAGGCACAGCAGAAGGTGACGGCATTGGATAAGAACCCTGAGGTTACCGTCGATGTCACGGCTTTCCAGTGGAACTGGAAGTTCGGTTACGCCGAGAACAAGGTTGATGGCGAGAACTACGATGGTGCCGATGCTGAGCGCCAGAAGCTCGCTGAGGAATCTTCCATGGATCCGGAGGGCACTGAGAACCCGAACCCGATCCACGGTAAGTCCATGGGCGATATCTCTTACTTGAACTTCAACAAGATTGAGACCGTTGGTACCACCGAAGAGGTTCCGGTTCTGGTTCTGCCGGTAGACACCCCGATTGAGTTCCGCCTCGCCTCCGGCGATGTTTCCCACTCCTTCTGGGTTCCGGAGTTCCTGTTTAAGCGCGATGCTTACGCACACCCGGAGAACAACTCTCAGGAGCGTCGCTTCCAGGTAGAGAAGATTGAGGAAAAGGGCGCCTTCGTTGGTCGCTGTGCTGAGATGTGCGGTACCTACCACGCCATGATGAACTTTGAGATTCGCGTCGTTGACCGCGCAGACTTCAACGAGTACCTCAAGTTCCGTGAGGAGAACCCGCAAGCAACCAACGCCGAGGCTCTCGAGCACATCGGTGAAGAGCCCTACGCAGTTACCACCGCTCCGTTCAACTCTCTGCGCGACACCCGCGATGCCGACAACTTTGTCGACACCGCTGAGGCGGCATAAGAAAAGGAACTGATAGAAAATGCGTGCAACATCTAAGGTCTTTTATTCCATCGCGACCTACCTCTTCGTGTCGCTCATCGTCTACATCATTGGCGTTAACTACGTCAAGGATGATGGCTACATGTACGGCACCGAGTGGGTCGGCATCGTGGGCATGGTCCTCGCTATGCTGCTCTGCCTCATGCTGGGTGGCTACCTGCACTTCACCGATAACCGTTCCGACATCGCGCCGGAAGATTGGGAAGAAGCGGAGACTGAAGACGCAGCTGGTATTCTCGGCTTCTTCTCTCCCAGCTCCATCTGGCCGCTGTGCATGACCGGTTCAATCGCAGTTCTTGGTCTAGGCATTATCTTCCTCTACTTCTGGATGATCATTTTGGGCGCAGTCCTGCTGGTCACCTCCGTGACCGGCCTGTCTCTGCAGTATGGCCTTCCGAAGGAAAAGCACTAAGGCTTAACCTTTTCTGCCGCGCTTTCTAGCGTCACGACTTCTCAAGCCTCCGCCACACCTCGTGGCGGAGGTTTTGTCGTTGATAAGACTGCGTCGTACTGCGTTGCGGAAAGTTCCCAACAAGTCGAAAAAATATCGCTATGGGTGGGGCGCTGGGGGAAGTAGGCTGCCGCCGAAAGCGTGTACCTGGAGGTCTGGGCTTAGAATTCCAGCACGTTAACGGCCATTTTTACGGGGGTCAACCGAAAGTTGCAGTCCTGCACTTTCGCCTATGGGGGTGGGTGTGATTTATCTCATTAGGGAAGGTCCGCCCCGTGCCGGATTGCGGGCGAACCGTACCTCTTCTTGTCCTGTTGCTGGCTTCACAACATGCGTTGCCAAGTCTCACTACCTGCAGGGATGGGACGTCGTAAAGCGCGCTAAAAAGTTCCCGACTACTTCCTGGAAGATTTATAGTTCCTGTCCGGGGTGAAAACTGTGAAGGTCTAGGTCGTGGCCTCAAAAAAATCGGGGGGAAATGAGATGACTTATGCGGTCAGACCAGCCATACTGTTAGGCGTGACGAGCGTAGTTTCTAACCAAGGTATGGCAGCACCACGTGTTGCCGCGCTGAACCGACCCAACATGGTCAGCGTCGGCACCATCGTGTTCCTGTCTCAGGAATTGATGTTCTTTGCTGGACTGTTCGCGATGTGGTTCACCTCGCGTGCGAACGGCCAGGAGGGTGACTGGGCAGAGCACACGGCGCACATCAACGTGCCCATGGGCTTCCTCATTACGAGTGTCCTGGTTCTTTCCTCCGTGACCTCTCAGTTCGGCGTGTTTGCAGCAGAAAGGGGTGACGTTTACAAGCTCCGACTCTGGTACTCGGTAACCATCGCGTTGGGTGTTGTCTTCTTGGGCATCATGGCGTTCGAGTGGACAGAGTTGATCATGGCAGGTCTCACTGTTCAGTCCAGTGTCTTCGGATCGGTCTTCTACATCCTGACCGGTTTCCACGCGGCACACGTGACTGCGGGTCTGATCGCCTTCGGAATTATCTTGGCGCGCATTGCTCGCTCCAAGTTCACGCCTGCACAGGCCACCGCGGCAATGGCAGTGTCTTACTACTGGCACTTCGTTGACGTCGTGTGGATTGGCGTGTTCGTAGTCATCTACCTAGTTCAGTAGGCCGTAGTCGCCGGAGAATAGCCGGCCTACAGTCATTCATCTCCATGTACGAGTTATCTAAAGGAAAATGATGGATAACATCCAGCAGCCCGCCGCAGTGGAAGACACCACTGCCGCGGCTAAGAAGACCCGCCGTCGCCGCAAGGCGAAGCGCACGCTTGCTGGCGTCTTTGCATTGAGCATCGGGCTCACCGGCGCAGGTGTCTTGGCTTCCGCCCTGACCCCTGACGCACAGGTGGCCACCGCCGCAAAGGATGACCAGGCACTCGTTCAAGAGGGCAAGGACATCTACGAAGTCGCTTGTATCACCTGCCACGGTGCGAACCTGCAGGGTATCCAGGACCGTGGTCCTTCCCTCGTTGGTATTGGCGCCGGCTCCGTGTACTTCCAGGTTCACTCCGGCCGTATGCCGATGATGTCCAACGACGCTCAGGCCGAGCGCAAGACTCCGCGCTACACCGAGCAGCAGACCCTGGCGCTTGCCGCCTACGTCGCTGCCAACGGTGGCGGTGCCGACATCGTCTACGACGAGGATGGCTCCGTTGCGCAGGAGTCCCTGCGTGGCGCTAACTACAACGGCCAGATCCAGGCCGAGGACGTAGCAAAGGGCTCCGAGCTCTTCCGTATGAACTGCGCGTCCTGCCACAACTTCACCGGTAGGGGAGGCGCTCTTTCCTCCGGTAAGTTCGCGCCGCCGCTCGACCCGGCCAACGAGCAGGAGATCTACCAGGCAATGCTGACCGGTCCGCAGAACATGCCTAAGTTCTCTGACCGTCAGCTGACCGCAGATGAGAAGAAGGACATCATCGCCTACCTCAAGTCTGCGAAGGAAACCCCGTCTCCGGCTGGTTGGTCGCTCGGCGGCCTCGGTCCGGTGGCTGAGGGCCTGGCAATGTGGATCATCGGCATCAGCCTTCTGTGCGTTGCCGCTATGTGGATTGGATCTCGCTCATGAGCAACGTAAAGAAGAATTACTCTCGTAAAGAGCTCGATGCTATGAGCAACGACGAGCTCGCAGCGCTCGGTACCGAGCTGGATGATGTCACCGTCGCATTCCGCAAGGAGCGCTTCCCAGTCGAGGGCGATCCCGCTGAGAAGCGCGCTGCTGGCAATGTCACCTTCTGGCTGATCATCTCCGTCCTGATGGGTATCGCTTTCCTCGGCGTGTACCTCTTCTGGCCGTGGGAGTACAAGATGTTGGGTGAGGATGGCCTGTGGTGGCACACCCTGTACACCCCGCTGCTTGGCCTGACCTCTGGTCTGTGCATCCTGGGCCTGGGCTTTGCCATTGTTCAGTACGTCAAGAAGATTCTCCCCGAGGAGATTTCCGTTCAGCGTCGTCACGATGGCCCCTCTGATGAGGTTGACCGTCGCACGCTGACCGCGCTGCTGAATGATTCCTGGACCACCTCGACTCTGGGTCGTCGTAAGACCATCAAGGGTCTGCTCGGTGGTGCCGGCGTTCTCTTCGGCCTGACCGTTATCGCTCCGCTCGGCGGCGCTATCAACAACCCGTGGAAGAAGCGCCACGACTTGGACTACACCGGTGATGGCACCCTGTGGACCTCCGGCTGGACCATGCACGAGAAGGGCGTCAAGCTCTATCTCGCTCGCGACACCGGTACCATCGCAGAGATGCACGAGGGTGAGTCCGGCTCTCACTACACCACGCGCGGCGTCACCCGCCTGGTGCGTGTTCGCCCGGAGGATCTCGCTGCCGGTGGTATGGAGACTGTCTTCCCGCTGGCTGCTGAGGATGTCAATGATGGTGCGGAGTACTCCGAGGACAAGGACGTCTACACCAACCACATGCACTCCATCCATGGCAACCGTAACGCCGTGATGCTCATCCGCCTGCGCAACGATGACGCCAAGAAGGCCATCGAGCGCAAGGGACAGGAAGACTTCCACTACGGCGATTACTACGCCTACTCCAAGATTTGTACCCACATTGGTTGCCCGACCTCGTTGTACGAGGCTCAGACCAACCGCATTCTTTGCCCGTGCCACCAGTCGCAGTTCGATGCTCTGCACTACGGCAAGCCGGTCTTCGGCCCGGCCGCCCGTGCGCTGCCGCAGCTGCCGATTGACGTGGACGAAGAGGGCTACCTCATTGCTAAGGGCAACTTCATCGAGCCCGTCGGACCTGCATTCTGGGAGCGTAAGTCATAATGAGTAACAAACTTGCACAGATGGGTAACAACATGGACGAGCGGTACTCCGCCGCCGGCGTCCTGCGTACCCAGCTCAACAAAGTCTTTCCCACTCACTGGTCCTTCATGCTCGGTGAGATGGCACTGTACAGCTTCATCATCTTGGTGCTGACCGGCATCTACTTGGCGCTGTTCTTCGATCCTTCCATCACGAAGGTCATCTACGACGGCGGCTACACTCCGCTGAACGGCGTCGAGATGTCCCGTGCTTATGCAACGGCTCTGGATATTTCCTTTGAGGTGCGCGGCGGCCTGTTCGTTCGCCAGATGCACCACTGGGCAGCACTCATGTTCATGATGTCCATGATTGCCCACATGCTGCGTATTTTCTTCACCGGTGCGTTCCGCCGCCCGCGTGAGGCCAACTGGATTATCGGTTGCGCTCTGATCCTGCTGGGCATGGTCGAGGGCTTCCTCGGTTACTCCCTCCCGGATGACCTGCTCTCCGGTGTTGGTCTGCGAATCATGTCCGCCATCATCCTGGGTCTGCCGATCATCGGTACCTGGCTGCACTGGGCCATCTTCGGTGGCGACTTCCCGTCCGACCTGATGCTGGACCGCTTCTACATCCTGCACGTGCTGGTTATCCCGGGCATCATCCTGGGTCTCATCGCAGCGCACCTCATCATGGTCTGGTTCCAGAAGCACACCCAGTTCCCTGGACCGGGTCGCGCTGAGAACAACGTTGTCGGTGTCCGCATTATGCCGGTCTTCGCCACGAAGGCCATCGGCATGGGCATGATGGTTGCCGGCGTGCTGGCTCTTATCTCCGGTCTGATGACGATTAACGCCATCTGGAACCTTGGCCCGTACAACCCGTCCCAGGTCTCCGCTGGTTCCCAGCCGGATATCTACATGCTGTGGACTGACGGTGTTGCTCGTGTCATGCCGGCATGGGAGCTCTACATCGGCAACTACACCATTCCGTCTGCATTCTGGGTCGCACTGCTCTGTGGCCTGATGGTTGTCCTGCTCTTCGCCTACCCCTTCATTGAGAAGAAGCTGACGGGCGACGACGCTCACCACAACCTTCTGCAGCGCCCGCGTGACGTTCCGGTTCGCTCCGCTATCGGTGCGGCTGCCATCGTCTTCTTCCTGCTGGTAACGCTGTCTGGTGGTAACGACCACGTGGCACACTTCTTCCAGATCTCGCTGAATGCGATGACCTGGGTTGGCCGTATCGGTCTGATTGTCCTGCCGCCGATTGCATACTTCATGACCTACCGCATCTGCGTTGGTCTGCAGCGCTCCGACCGCGAGGTGCTGGAGCACGGTATTGAGACCGGCGTTATTAAGCAGCTGCCGAACGGTGCCTTCATCGAGGTTCACCAGCCGCTCGGTCCGGTCGATGACCACGGCCACCCGATTCCGCTCGAGTACGCTGGCGCCCAGGTTCCGAAGCAGCTTAACCAGCTTGGTCTGGCTGACTCCGAAACGCAGGGTATCTTCTCCACCGATGACCCGGCTATCGTGTCCCGCGTCAACGAGATTCGCCACGAGAACCACGCTGAGGAGACGGAGATGTTCCGTCAGCTCAACGAGGCTAACCGTCGCGATGACGAGGAGAATGGCCGCATCTAGCGCCTTCACTCACTGAAACACGCTCACAGAGCCCGCACCGCCTTCCGAATAATAGGGAGAGGTGCGGGCTTTCAGCGTTTTATTGCAAGTTGAGTTAGGTGAAGTCCCGTGAGCCTTTGGCTGACCTTCCGCGACGGGCATTTGCGGTCTTCCGCTTGCCTGGCTTCCCTCACGCTGTGATCTCCACGAAGTAAGTGGGGTAGGGGGCCTTCTATCTGGGCGTGTGCAGCGCGGGTAGAGCGTGACCTATATAGAGCAGTAAGTCTCGTCCATGCGATGGACGGGACGCTTTCTCGTTCTTGCCGCTTATGCGGGCCGCTGGCGGGTGTTAGCAGGGCTAGAGGGCCGTTGAGCCCTTTTGCATTCCCTAATCTGTTCTTTCGGCGATACCGTCGCTCGAGATAGAGCGCTGGGCGTCGGCCGGAAGTACTTCAAGGGAAGAGGTAGGGGCAATTACTGAGTCAAGCGGCAAGTCCCAGCGTTCATGATTCTCTTCGGCTTCGCGCGTCCTTAGTAGTTGATTTCGAACGGTGCGCTAGGTCCCTTGATTGTCGTCGCTGCGTTGAGCGTCGTGCGTGACTGGACAGTGCGCTTCCCGTGCTTCTCTTTATATATATGGCTGCTGTTGCATCAGCGTTGTTCGCTAGTGATGGGAGGCGGAATGCGTGCGGGCCTGGGAGGGCGGATTTCCTTCTGCGATTAGTGTCGTTTGAAGCTCGGATGAGAGTTGGTGGTGGGTCAAATGGGGCTTTTGTTAAAGCGCATTACGGCGGTGTGACGAAGGTTACACAGCCAGTTTTGTGGAGCTTTTCTGTTGGCGTAGTGTGGCAATGGTCTAGGGGGAGGCGCGTGTTCCTGAGGCTCTGATATCGCTGCTCAGGGCAAGCTTCCGGCGATAGTTATTGTGCATTGGAGTGGAAGAATTGTGCACTATGTCGTTTAGGTTGCCATTTGATAACAGGACGGTAACGGAGTCGGTTTTGCGTTTCTGACTCGACATTGCTTGTGATGGTTTCGTAACCTATTCGAGACATTGAGTTACCGACACGGTGTACACATCACCGGTGCTCAATACGAACTGAAGATTTAAGCGCCGCGTCTGGCCCCTCCTAAAAATTCGGGGGCCGAGTGGAGATGGCTCTACAGGAATGGGTCATCGTCGAACACTAGGCCCGTCCCTTGGGTCAGAGCTTTCATCCGCGTTGCAGAGAAGATAGACACAAGATTTGTCCTCTTGGCGGAGAAAAGTAGGCGCGCAGGAAGATTTGGAGTTTAAATTCGTGGCTAAGCACCGTCGTCAGGGCAACCTGAACACCCGTCGCATTGCATCCACCGCTGCTATCGCAGCAACCGCAGCGGTTGTCACCCCGGCAGCCGCCAACGCCGCCGAGGTTGTCGTCCCGAACACCGACATCCGCTTCGACGTTGCCGGCCTGGAGAGCGTCCCGAACATTCAGCAGCTGCCGAACGTTGACCGCTACATCCCGGCTTTCAAGGCTAACCAGGGTGGCGGCTACGCCGCTGCTGTTGAGACCCCGGCCGCCGCAGCCCCGGCCCCGGCACCGTCCCAGTCTGTTGGTGAGAAGGTGCTCGCAGCCGCTCGTTCCGCAATCGGTTCCCCGTACGTCTACGGTGCTAATGGTCCGAGCGCCTTCGATTGCTCTGGTCTGACATCCTGGGCCTACCAGCAGGCTGGCGTGTCCATCCCGCGCACCTCCCAGGCGCAGGCTTCCGCCGGTACCCCGGTGTCCCTCGATGCGCTGCAGCCGGGCGACATCATCGTGTACTACTCCGGTGCATCCCACGTCGGCATCTACGCTGGCAATGGCACCATCATTGACGCTCTGAACTCCGGCACCCCGGTGGGCGAGCGCTCCCTGCACTACATGCCGATTCACTCCGCAGTTCGCTTCTAAGCGCGCTGGGTAGTCTTTTCAACCCCTTCCGCTGCTCTTGCCATGTTGATGGTGAGGGTAGGGAAGGGGCTCGGCTATTCTTGTAGCCGTTATGTTTTTGCTCGACTGAGGGTATGATCCAGTCAGCTATTAACCTTCTCTAAGTTTCGGGGGTACCCATGTCGCGTCGTGGCCTTGCGTGTGCGGTCGCTGCACTTGCCTTGAGCACCGTTCCAGTAGCCGTCCTTTCACCATCGGCTATGTCCCAGGAGGTTTCTCCGGAGCAGCAAGAAAGCACCCCGCAAGCGCAGGAGCCTGAAGATCTCCCTGGCCTCATTGAGCGTATGGCGGACGTCGCCCAGCGCGTGTCTGCCAAGGGTGAAGAGGTCAAGGGGCTTGAGGATGAGCTCGCCGAGTCGGAGAAGGCCATTGAAGAGTTGGACCGCAAGGCCGAGGAAGCGCACCGCAGTTCCGAGGACGCCTCCGCGGCGGTAGCTGCGCAACAGGAACGCATCGATGCGCTCGCGCAAAAGCGTTATCGCAGGAATGCTGCATCGACCTCAGTTTCGGCTGCTCTTAACGCCAATGACGTCGCCAGCGCGGTCGAGCGCATGGGCTACCTGGGCGCGTTGTCCAAGGCTGCGAAACGTGAAGAAGTTGCGATGGTAGCTGCCTCTGCCGCCGCAGATGATGCGCACCAGGAAGCTGTCGATGCTGCCGCGGAAGCCCGCCGCAAGCGTGATGAATTGCAGGAACAGCGGGATACTGTTCTCAAGGAAAAGGCCGAGCTGGAGGAACAACAGAAGGAACTAGAAGCCACCGTTGATGGCCTCAGCCCCGAAGCGCGGGAGGCGTGGATCCAGCACTTCGGCGGGTCTTCCGGTCTTGACCTAGCCGCGTTGGCTGATGGCTCTGGCTCCGCCGCCGTCGAGGCCGCTCTTACCCGCATCGGCGCTCCCTATGGGTGGGGTGCTACCGGTCCCGATGCCTTTGACTGTTCGGGTCTCATGGTGTGGAGCTACCAACAGATGGGCAAGAGCATTCCACGTACCTCCCAGGCGCAGCTTGCCGGTGGCACACCAGTGCCGATGGATCAGCTGCAGCCAGGGGACATCGTGGGCTACTATCCCGGCGTGACCCACGTGGGAATGTATATCGGGGATGGCCAAGTGGTTCACGCCTCCACCTATGGTGTGCCCGTGGCCGTGGTGCCGCTTAATTCCATGCCCGTCCAAGGCGCCGTTCGTTACTAGGTTATGGCGCGCACCCTCCTCGTTACCAATGACTTCCCGCCTACTATTGGCGGGATTCAGTCCTATCTTCGAGATTTTCTAGCCAACCTCAACCCGCAGGATGTCGTGGTCTTCGCCTCGACTCAAGATAGTGACGCTGCCGCGGAGTATGACGCGACGCTGCCCTATACCGTGGTCCGCTGGCCACGCAGCATTATGTTGCCGACGCCCGCCACAGCTCGTCGTATGCAGCAGCTCATTCGTGAAAACAACATTGGGACAGTCTGGTTTGGTGCTGCAGCTCCGCTGGCGCTTATGGCGCCGTCCGCGCGTGCGGCTGGGGCAAGCCGCATTGTGGCAACGACGCACGGGCATGAGGTGGGGTGGTCCATGCTTCCCTTGGCGCGGCAAGCCTTGCGCAGAATCGGTCAGAATGCCGATGTCATCACGTATATCTCTGAGTACACGCGCAACAGGCTCGAGCCCGCGTTCGGCACGCGTGCCCAGTGGGTGCACCTGCCCTCGGCGGTCAACCTAGAGGATTTCACCCCGGCTACTACGGAAGAGAAACAAGCAGCACGGGAGCACTTCGGGCTAGGCCCAGGCCCGGTCATCGTCTGTATCTCCCGCCTGGTCCCGCGGAAAGGCCAAGACCAGCTGCTGCGCGCAATGCCGGAAGTGCGCGCGCGAATTCCAGATGCCCAGTTGCTCATCATCGGGCGCGGTCGTTATGAGTCGACTGTGCGTGAGCTTGCGCGCCTGTACTGCCCGGACGCCGTGGTGCAGGAAGCACGGGATACGGCGGAATTGAGGATGGCGCTACACGCCGCCGACGTGTTTGCCATGCCGGCGCGCACCCGGGGTGGCGGCCTCGACGTCGAAGGCCTGGGAATTGTCTACCTAGAGGCGCAGGCGGCGGGCCTACCAGTCGTTGCAGGGGATTCCGGCGGTGCGCCGGAGACAGTAACGCCGGAGACGGGCATAGTTGTGCGCGGTTCCTCGGTGCCGGAGCTTGAGCTAGCGTTGTGCACGCTGCTTGGCGACGTCCCCGGAGCCCACCGTATGGGGGAAGCTGGACGGCGCCACGTGGAAGAGCATTGGACGTGGGAGATTATGGGCGCACGATTGCGTGAGGTTCTTGAATGTGATCGTGGGCAGGACGCGGTATATCCTACTAGTCATGCTTGAACACTTTCCCTCCGCTGAAGGCGGCCACGCTGGCCTCACCATCGGGTTCGATATCGGTGGAACCAACCTGCGTGCTGCGGTGATTGATCCCTCCGGAGAGATTGTGGATTCGCTGAGTGTGCCCACCGCCACGGATGCGCAAACACTCGAAGATGACATCGTGCGCTGCGTAGACAATCTGGCCGCATCCCATGACATCGAGGCCGTGGGGCTTGCTCTCGCAGGCTTTTTGGATCCCGAGTGTGAAGTCGTTCGTTTCGCACCGCATTTGCCGTGGCGTGATGCCCCAGTACGCGAGATCCTCAGCAACCGTATGGACATCCCGGTTCGCCTAGAACACGATGCTAACTCGGCTGCTTGGGGGGAATGGCGCTTCGGTGCTGGACGGGGTGCGAAGGACTGGGTCTTTTTTGCCGTGGGAACCGGCATTGGTGCCACGCTTTTTACTAACGGCACAATCTACCGAGGAGCTTTCGGTACCGCACCAGAGTTTGGGCACCTTGTCGTGTCACCGGGTGGGCGCCTGTGCTCCTGCGGCAAGCGTGGTTGCCTCGAGCGTTACGCCTCCGGCACCGCATTGCCGGATACCTGCGAGGAATTGCGCGGCGACTATGATACCGCCCTTCCGCTAAACCCCTCCGGCGAGGAGATCACCGCTGCGGCTCGACAAGGTGATCCACTGGGATTGGCCGTCATGGAGAACTTCGGCCAGTGGCTCGGGCAGGGGTTGTCCATGGTGGCAGATGTGCTCGATCCAGAGCTGATTGTAATCGGCGGCGGGGTGTCCCAGGACGCGGATCTTTACCTAGATCGAGCGCGGGAGTCCATGGCTAGCCAGATTGTCGGGGCCGGTCACAGGCCCCTGGCCCGAGTCGCAACCGCGAAGTTGGGTTCGGCGGCAGGTATGATCGGAGTCGCTGATCTCGCCCGCCAGGAGCACCGAGGTTAACACCGCACATTTTTCTTTCACCGGGCAGCACTGCCTGTTCGGCACATACAGATAGGACTATAAGCGATGCGAAACAAGTGGTACTGGGCCTTCAAGCACATCTTTTTCGGCCCGGCCCTTCGAGTGTGGAACCGCCCATGGTCCGAAGGAATGGATCGCATCCCGGAGTCCGGACCGGCTATCTTGGCCTCCTCCCACCAAGCGGTGATGGATTCCTTCTACTTCCCGCTTCTGTGCCCGCGGCAGATTACCTTCTTGGCAAAGAGCGAGTATTTCACTACCCCCGGCTTCGTCGGCCGCATGCAAAAGTGGTTCTTTAGCTCGGTCGGGCAGGTGCCGATTGACCGCGTCAACAAGGACGCTAGTGACGCGATGCTGGCGAGCGCGGAACGCATTATTGGCCGCGGAGATCTTTTTGGCATCTACCCGGAGGGAACTCGCTCACCTGATGGGCGTATCTACAAGGGGCGCACCGGCATGGCGCGCATCGCGCTGACCACGGGTGAAAAGGTCATTCCGATCGCCATGATCAATACCCGGAAGGCCAACCCGATCGGTTCGTGGATTCCGCGCCCAGTTCGCGTCGGCATGCGCGTGGGAGAGCCCATCGACCCCCGAACATGGGCCGCTGAGCGTAACCTCGACCCGCAAGATCACGCCACCGCTCGTGCCTTTACGGATTACGTGATGAAGCAACTCTCGGAATTGACGGGCGAACCTTATGTCGACGTGTACGCTTCCGATGTCAAGGCTTCCTTGCAAGCCGGACACGGCTACCCGGAAGGGGCCGAGCCCGGTTCGGAGGCGCGGTAATCAGTGACTTCCTCCCCCAAACAGCGATTAGCCTGACCCGATGTAGCAAAGGGGATCTCCATCTTGGGCGTCGTGCTGTTGCACATCACGCTCACGGTTCCAGAATCCAAGGACACGTGGCTGGCTGCCTTCAACGTGTGGCTGGACCCCTTGCGTTTGCCTTTGTTCTTTTTGGTGAGCGGCTTCTTCGCACAAAAGGTGTTTCGCTTCAGCTTCGCAGAGCTTTTCACGCGCCGCCTATTACCGGGATGCCATTGCTGCATTCACCTCCGCCATCGAGGCACCGTTTAAGGGAACGTGGGATCATCGTAGCTTCTGGGCATATTCCGGGATGACCGTGGCCTATGCCATCGGATTTTTCACCCGCCGCGCGTGGGATAACTACTCAGCGCCTGACCGTTCTTTATGGCTACCCCATGGCGCTCCACCCGCGGGAGGTCACCCTGGCGGGTCAATGGCCGCTGGAAAACACCTGGTTCTGGCTCAGCATGTGCGTGCTCTATTGCGCTGTTGCGTCCTTGGCCCTATGGGCCCTAGGCAAGGTACCCGTCTTGGGCTGGGCGCTGACCCCACCGCCGATCGGAGCCAGTCGGCGGAAGAAGGAACCTTCCTCCAAAGGTGTGAGCTTGAGCCAGCAGCTCAACGCAACGAGGAATACGACAAGCAAGAAGTAGTCATTGCCCGGAATCTGCTGCCACCACGACCACGTCAGTTCGAGTTGCTCACCGTGGGGGACAAGCCAGTGACCGCGGGCTAGAAGAACTAGCCATGTGAGGCTGGCAATGAACCAGCGGCGGCGGGCAGTCAGATACACCGCCGCCAAGCACAGCCACGTGAAGTGGTGCGACCACGAGACAGGTGAACACATCAGCGCTGCCGACGAGGCTAGCAGCAGAAGCTCAATCTGTGAGGATGTGCGCTCCATGACCCACCACAACGTCGCCACGATGAGGAGGCACCCGACTATCCAGAGGGCTGTTGCTTGCTCAGGGATGACGCGGCTGAGCAGGCCCCGGAGGGATTGGTTGCTGGAGTAGGTCAGTGTGCCGATACGGGAGGAATCCCGGATGGTATCGCTCCAATACACCGTGGAGCTTGCCGGTGAAGCGAAGTGGCCCACCACGCCGCAGACCGTAAAGGAACCTAGGGCCGTAGTGAAAGCACGCCACTCGCGGCGGATGACAAAGACCGCAAGGAAGACCGCCGGGGTCAGTTTGATAGCCATAGCCACGCCGCTAAGGGCCCCACGCCACGGGCTCCGCGAGTTCAGCAGCAGGCAATCGACAACGACCATCGCTGTCAACAGGAGATTGACTTGGCCGAAGCTGAGAGTATCGATAACGGGCTCGCACAGCAGACACACACAGAGCGCCCACGAAGACCACCAGCCGGGCCTGTGAGTGGTGCAACTCCGAGAAAGGAAGGCGTAGAGGCAGCCCCAGAGCGCTGCCACCGATGCCGCAGTGAGGAGAAGTGAGAGTAGCCACAGCGGTATCCACGACACCGTGGCAAAGAGCACTGCGGCAAAAGGCGGGTACGTAAAGGGCAGTGAGACGCCGTTGTCGAGTACATAGCTTTGCGTGTAGAGATTCTCTCCGCGCAGCAGCGCGCGCCCTCCTTCACGATATACATCGAGGTCAACGTGGTAATAGGGAAGCACGGAGCCGTCGCTGAATAACGCTGCAGGCTGGATAATCCACGGTAGGGCTGCCAGCCCAGCGATGATCAGGGGGAGAAAGGGAGAGGAAAGGGCTTTCTTCACGCCGCTGAGTATAGGCCCCCAGTGGCAAGGCAGCTCTAGGCGGCAGACTAGGATACGGGGCGTGCGCTACTTCTACGACACCGAATTCATTGAGGACGGATCGACCATCGAGCTGGTCTCCATCGGTATTGTCGGGGAAGACGGAAGCGAGTACTACGCGGTGTCCACAGATTTCGACCCCGCGAAGGCTAATGCGTGGGTGCGGGAGAACGTCTTGGATAAATTGCCAAGCCCCGCAGACCCAGTTTGGAAATCACGTGAGACCATCCGCGAAGAGCTCTTGAAATTCTTAGGCCGGCATTCCACGCCCATTGAGCTGTGGGCTTGGGTAGGAGCCTACGACCACGTGGTCCTCGCACAACTGTGGGGAGACATGGCTAGCCTGCCCAAGGGGATGCCGCGCTATACCCGCGAACTGAAGCAGTATTGGGAGTTTGCTGGCCGCCCTAAGCTGCCTCCAGTACCCAATGGCAACCACGATGCGTTGGTCGACGCCCGCCATAATCTGGCTAAGTTTCGAGTCTGCGAGCAGCAATTGCCGCTGACTAGGGGCAACCGCGTGCATTAATCGTGAATTAATACCGCGGCCGAAAAGTCCATTAACTAACGCGTGACAGGCCCAAGATGGTTAAATACTGGGTGTGAGTTGGACAGTAGATATTCCCAAAGAAGTGCTTCCTGATCTGCCGCCGCTGCCGGAGGGGATCAATGAGAAGTTCCAAGACGCCATTTCCCGCGAGGCAAAACAGCAGCCGAGCTGGGATCAGCTGCAGGCTGATAACGTGCGCAAGATTCTTGAATCCGTACCGCCTATCGTCGTGGCCCCGGAAGTTGAGGATCTCAAGCGCAAGCTTGCCGACGTCGCCTTGGGCAAAGCCTTCCTCCTCCAGGGTGGCGATTGCGCCGAGACCTTCGAATCCAACACTGAGCCGCACATCCGCGGCAACATCAAGACGCTGCTACAGATGGCCGTGGTGTTGACCTACGGCGCGTCCACTCCGGTAGTAAAGCTGGGACGTATCGCCGGCCAGTACGCGAAGCCGCGCTCCTCTGATCTGGACGCGAACGGCTTGTACAACTACCGCGGTGACATCGTTAACGGCGTGGAAGCTAACGAAGAGTCCCGCCGCCACGATCCTGCCCGCATGATTCGCGCCTACGCGAACTCCTCGGCGGCAATGAACCTGGTCCGGGCGCTGACCCACTCCGGAACCGCAGACCTGTACCGCCTCCACGAGTGGAACCGCGAATTCGTGGCTAACTCCCCGGCGGGTGCGCGCTACCAGGCGCTGGCGGATGAGATTGAGAACGGCCTGGCCTTCATGAACGCCTGTGGGGTTTCGGACGAGACCCTGCGCTCGGCGGAGATTTACTGCTCCCACGAGGCGTTGTTGAAGGACTACGAGCGTTCCATGCTCCGACTGGGCACGGATCTCAACGGCGAAACCAAGCTTTATGACTTGTCTGCACACCAGCTGTGGATTGGTGAGCGTACCCGTGGTCTTGAGGACTTCCACGTGGCCTTTGCTTCCATCATCGGCAACCCCGTGGGCATCAAGCTTGGCCCTGGCGTGACGCCGGAGCAGGCAGTGGAATACGCGGAGAAGCTTGACCCGAACCGTGAGCCGGGCCGCCTCACCATGATTGCCCGTATGGGCCACGATAAGGTGCGCTCCGTGCTGCCCCCGATCATCAAGGCAGTGGAGGACTCCGGCCACAAGGTTGTGTGGCAGTCCGATCCTATGCACGGAAATACCTTCACGGCATCGAACGGTTACAAGACCCGCCACTTCGACAAGATCGTCGACGAGGTCCAAGGCTTCTTCGAGGTCCACCGTGAACTGGGCACCCACCCGGGCGGCGTGCACCTGGAGTTCACCGGTGAGGACGTCACCGAGTGCCTTGGCGGCGCTGAGGACATCACGGATGTGGATCTGCCGGGCCGCTACGAGTCCGCCGTGGACCCGCGCCTAAACACCCAGCAATCGCTGGAGCTGTCTTTCCTTATCGCTGAGATGCTGCGCAACTAGGAGCTGCGCAGGCTAATACGGCCTCCAGAGAATCGGCCACGTGCCGTATTCTCCGGAGCCGAACCACCAAGCCGCCACGGCGACGGCCAAGGTGGCGAGGCCGACGAGGACGAGGAAGCCAATGAGGGCTATCGCGCTGCGGTTGCTCAAGGGCCGTTCTTCCGGCTCTTCCTCGGCCCCGGCTGGAGGAACGGGGGCAGAAGGCTCCGGTACCGCAGGGGAGGGTGCCGGGGGCTCGACAGGCTCGGCTGGCGGGAAGAAGGCGTCGTTGCGCGGCTCTACCCGGGTTTCCCGCGTTGGGGGCTGGGGCGCAGGGATAGCTGAGGTCGCTTCAAAGACCCGGGTATTATCCGTGCCCGAAAAATCCGTTGGCACGGCAGCAGTACGTGCGGCAGCTGAGTTCCGCGGAATGGGGACAGTGAACTTCGGGAGCTGTAGCTCGCGGGAGACATCATCCAAGGCATCGAGGAATTCGCCGGCATCCGCAAACCTTTCGGCTGGCTGGCGTGCAGTGGCGGTGGCCACGAGGGCGTCGAAAAGCATGGGCACCCCCTCGATGCGGGAGGAGGGCGCCACCACATCCTCGTGCACGCGCGCGGTGGCGTGCGCCAGCGGGGTATCGCCGTGGAAGGGGACTGTGCCGGTCAAGAGTTCAAAGAGCACGATTCCCGCGGAGTACACGTCGGAGGCCGGCGTGATGTCCGCGCCAGTGACCTGCTCGGGGGAGAGGTAGCTGACGGTACCGACGATCTGGCCGGAGCTATCGTGCTCCGCCTTGGCGGAGCGAACCAGACCGAAATCACCGACCTTGACGCGGTGGCTATCCGTGATCAGAACATTGTCCGGCTTGATATCTCGGTGCACGAGGCCGGCATGGTGGACTTCGGTGAGCCCGGCCAGCACGGAGTGCATGACGCCGGCTGCGGCATGCGGCGGCATGGGTCCGCGTTCCGCAAGGAGCTCGCGCAAGGTACCTCCGGTGATGAGCTCCATGATGAGATAAATGGGTAATCCATCCGCGGAAAAGTCATGTACGGCGACGAGATTGGGGTGGCTCAGCTGCGCCATCGCGCGTGCTTCGCGTTCGAAGCGGGTGACGAAGACGGGGTCATCGTGATAGCGCTCATCCATCACCTTGGCCGCCACTGCGCGACCCAAACGCATGTCAACGCAGCGATACACGGTGGACATGCCGCCGCGAGCGATCGGCTGATCGATGCGGTAGCGTCCCTCAAGAATGTCGCCCACGTTCAGCCTTGTCATGGATTCCAGTATGGCTGATCGGCGCCCCAAAGTGTGATCCGGCTACAGTTGTGTCCGTGACTAAGTCTGAGAAAAACACCGAGAATCCGCACCCAGAACTGCCGCAGCTCCTCGCCGGGGAAAAGCTGCTGACGCTGAAGGAGGTCGCTGAAAGGCTCGATCTCCCGATCACGCGTGTCTTCGATCTTCTCAATGCGCGCAAGTTCATTGTGTGGCGCAATGCCGAGGGAGAGCGCCTCGTTCCGGAAGCATTCTTCAACGCCAAAGGCGTCATTTCCAAGCATGTGTCTGGAGTGATTACGGTCCTCTCCGACAACGGGTGGGGCGATAACGAGATTCTGGCGCACCTATTTACCGAAGATGATTCTTTGCCAGGTCGCCCCATTGACGCGCTGCACGGCCACCTGGCGCGCGAGGTTATTCGGCGCGCACAGGCTTCGGCTTTTTAGAACCCTCATCGGGCTTCGGGGCCGCGGTGGTGCGTGGAACACCATCGAAAATCCATTGCGTTGCTGACCAAGCTACGACCACCATGGCGATATCCCAGAACCAGTTATAAAGCTGGTGGTTCCCGTCGCCGGCAAAGGCGACGCCGATGAAAATAGCCACGCCGGTGGTGAGCTTGATCAAGGGCAATGGTGGGCGGAACGTTCCCATGAGCGTGAGCACGGAGGCGTAGTACCAGGGCAGCGTCACAGAGTTGAAGACGAATGCCACCTGGTACGCCGCGGCCGTGGCGGCGATAGCCCGGCGCACGCCCGTGCGACCCCACCACCATACGAGGACGAGGCCGAGGAGCATGAGGATCATCGCAGCCGAGCGCAGCGCGGTGAGCACACCGTTATAGGTGGTATCGGGGGAGAAGACCTGGATGAGCGGCACGAGGATGTCAGCCAGCAGGGTAGGGCCAGCTAGAGGGTTGATGACCTTGGAATTGCCGCTGATCTGTGACAGCCAGCCCCACGAGCTTCCCGACGCCCACGTAATCGCCGCCACCGCCAGTGCGACCTCCACCACGGCAAGGAAGCCGGACAGGAGGAAGACTCCGAAGCGCTTGATGGGCTTCGTCCCCTTTGGGGCCCAGTGGTGCAGCATGAGCCACACGATAAAAGGTGTGGCGAAGACAGCGGTGGCCTTGAGGGAGACTGCCACACCGACGAGAAGGAGGCTGACATGGAACTTGTGGTGCACTGCAGCAAGCAAGCCCAGCGATACTAAGCCCACCATGACTGATTCGTTGTGCATTCCACCGATGAGGTGCAAGAGCATCACTGGATTCGCCACGCCCAACCAGAGTGCTAGGGCAGGATCGCCTCCGATGCTTCGGGCTAGCCGTGGAATTGACCAGGCGATAGCTGCAAAACCCAGGACCGAAATTGCCTTGTAAACGATGATGCCCGCGGCGACGTTTTCTCCTACCAGGTGGGTTACACCATTGCCCATCCACAGATGCAAGGGGCCATAAGGGGTGGTGGTGTTGCGCCAGTCGTGGGAGACCTCCAAGAGGAAGGGACCAGGGTTCACCGCCGCGCCTTCGACATAAGGGTCGAAGCCATCACGCACCATCGCACCTTGCATGAGATAGGAATACACATCGCGAGAAGCCAGCGGTGCCGCACACAACAAAGGGGCAACCCAGCACAACAGCATCCGCCGAATATCGGACAGCGTGCCGTCTGGTTGTGGGTTCTTCAACTGCGGGGCAATGAAGTAGCGGCCGGCTAAAACCCATGCGGCAACCAAACCGAAAAGGCCAACCCAATAGAGGACCATGCCGATGTTGCGGCCATGGCCATAAGCCAGAAAGCCGATATTGAGCGCCTCAAGGAATCCACCGCGATTGCGGGTAGCGCCACCGGAGAAAGAGGCAAGCGCCAGCACGACAGCGGCGATGATGCCCAAAGGCAGGGGATGGGGAATGCGCAGGGGCACGCGCGTGGTTGTGGGACGAGTCATGCTACATCCGGCGGGCCGTGGACTTGTGAGCCAGCTCTTCCAGAGTCTTCGTAACCTCGGGGGAAACCTGAGCATTGTGAAGGTGGTCAAGGCCCGAGCGCGTGAGATCGTTGATGCGCTGCTCGACGACATCCGGTGCACCCGAATCCGCAATAATCTGCGCCATGCGGGCAATCTCTGCGGGATCCTCTGTCTGACCGATGAGGCGACGCAATTCCGCAGCCGCGGCGGGATCGGAGGCATCCGCGCGCTGCAGTGCCAAGGACAAGAGGACTGTGCGCTTGCCCTCGCGCAAATCATCACCGGCCGGCTTGCCGGTCACGGCGGGGTCACCGAAGACCCCCAACAAATCATCGCGCAGCTGGAAGGCGACCCCGATGTCTTGGCCGTAGCCGCGGAAAGCAGCGACGAGCTTTTCGGGGGCGCCGGCTATGGCTGCACCCAAGTGCAGGGGGCGCTCAATGGTGTAGGCGGCGGTCTTGAAACGGTTGACGGAATCAGCCAACGTGGCGTCCTCAGAACCTTCCGCTTCGAGGCAGATATCCAGCATCTGCCCGCCGATTACCTCGCGGCGCATAGCGCGCCAAGGGGCGCGGGCACGCGCGAGTGCCTCAGGGCTCAGGCCGGAGTCTTGGAGCATGTCTTCCGCCCAGACCAGAGCCATGTCACCCACGAGGATGGCAAGGGACTGGCCGAAGAAATCAGCATCGCCGTGGAAGCCGAGTTCGCGATGGCGGGCTGCTACGCCACGGTGAACGGTTGGGTTACCGCGCCGAGTATCGGAGGCATCCACGATGTCATCGTGGATCAGGGCGCAGGCTTGGATGAACTCCAAGGATGTGGCTGCGCGGAGCATGGCCTGCGGGGACTCCGACCCTTCCAGCCCGCGTGCGCCGATAAAACCTGCCCATGCGTAGAGGGGACGGATGCGCTTGCCGCCATCCAGCACGAAGGATTCCAAATAGGAAATCGCGTTGGTTACCGGAGCGCCGATGGATGCGATGGCATCACGCTGGCGGTCTAGAAAAAGCGCGAGCTCCTCGCGTACGGCTGCGGGAATTTCGTCCAAGGAAGGTATCTGCGGTGTAGTCACGCTTGCCACTTTACCTGGGCAGGTTCAGGGCTAAGGCGCCAGGTTAAGTGGTGTCGGTTGGCGCGAGCGGCACAGTAGATTGCAGGATTGCGAAGGGGCGGGAATCAGCGGGGTAATGGAGGTCGCGCAGGAAATCGCCAAAGCCCATCTTGCGGTAGAGCCCAAAGGCGGAGTTGGCTTCATGAGGAACTTCCGGTGTGGAGAGCAAAATATAGTGAGCGGGAAGATTCCAGGCTAAGGCTTCTAGTAGTGCGCGGCCCAGGCCGTGGCCTTGTTTCGCGGGGAGCACGTGGATTTCTGCCAGCTCGAAGTAATTGTGGAGAATCTCTTCTTGCTCTGGGGTAGGGCCGCCGCAGGCGGCGAGTGCACGGCGGAGCTGTTTATCCCACCAGGTATCGGGGGTGCCTAGGAAGCCGTAGGCAAAGCCGGCGATGCCATATTCATCGGTGGCCACAACGCAGGAAAACCCTGGGCGTATGAGATCTGCGCGCCATCGTGAGATGGACCCCTCGCGCACCGAGGGGTTGTATTCCATCGCTGCAATGTAGATATCTACCAAGTGCGGGAGGGCAATGGCGAACTCTTGGGGGCTTAAGCGGCGCAGCGTGTAACTCACATGTCTAATAACAACAGATTCTCACGGTATGTGAAAGCACTCGGGGAAACTTCCATCAAGCGTCGTGGTGTGCGTGTTCGAAAACATTCGAAATGATGCTTTAACACCATTGTTTAATTCGAACACGTGCTCTAAAATTGGAGGTGGATGTAGGAAGGTGGTTTTAAGGTGAATCGCAACAACGAACAACAGCAGACAATCAACAGCATCAACGGCACAGTCTTTATCGACAAACTGAGGAAGAAGCCCAAGGGGGAGAGGACATGGCACAGGTAATCTCAGCAACAGCGGCGGCCCGCAGCCGGAACCGTGAGGCTATGCAGCGGGTGCAGCGAGACCGTTTTGTGAACCAAGCACTAGACCTCTTAGCGGATGCGCGGAGAAGCGCAGCGGAGGGAAGCTTTGCGGATGCATTGGAAATGGCTTACCGCGCCTCGCTACGTGCAGCCGGGGCACGCGTAGCGGCGTCCACGGTGTCGCGCCGCCGGCGCTTGCCTACTTCCGCCTGGGAGCAGGTGGCTCTCATTGGCCTGGCTGATGCGCAGTGGGCAGAGGAGTTTAAGGAGTACTCCCGTGTGCGCTCACGTGTGGCCTCTGGGCTAGATCCGGTCCCGGAGCCGGATTCGGTTTATCAGTACTTAGCGCTTGCCGCACGTTATGTGGATGCGACTGAGTCCGAGCTGGGCTTCGGGCCAATGGCGGCCTAAGACTGGGGCCGGGGTCATAGGCCGTGAGGGGGTAGTGCGGCCAAATTATGGACTGTCTTTGTGGGAACTATCTCGCTATCCTTGACGTTATAGAGGTAGTAACCCACATTCCCAGTATTACTACCTAAACCCCAACCCATTACGGAGGACGCTGTGGCCCTTTCTGAGCACGAACAGCAAGCGCTGCGTGAAATTGAACAGTCGTTGCTGGCCAATGATCCTGATTTTGGCGCGTCTGTGTCCGGTGAAACATCTTTCGGCGGAAACTCGGGTGCCATCACCCTCCGCGGAGTGGCCTTGATTGTTGTTGGTCTCTGCATGATGGTGGGCGGTATCGCGTTGGCTCAGCAATCTCTGTGGTTTGTCAGCCTCTCCGTCCTTGGCTTCCTCGTTATGTTCGGCTCCGGTGTCTGGATGCTGCGCGGAAAGTCTGAAGATTCTCTGGTTGCAGTCGGCACGCATGCCCCTGCGCGCGGGCACAACAAGCAATCCAAGAAGGGCGGCAGCGGCGTTGGAAACCGCCTGGAAGACAATTTCCGCCGTCGCTTTGAAGAACGCTAGGCCCCAAATAAGGCGCTCATGGGCGTTGTATAGATAGCTGTACTCTCGCCCCGCAGCCCTCCGCGTTAATTCGCGGAGGGCTGCTTTGCTCTTAGCTGTTCTTAGTCGGTTTTATCTGTCCTGGTCTGCTCTCATCCGCGGAGGAGGGTGGGGCACAATGGCATCGGCCATTGCATAGAGAGTCTGTGTCGCGCTATCGAGCTGCTCCGGAGAGCGCTCCGCTAGCTCCGAAGCCCGAAGGATGGCTGCGTTGAGCAGCGAAATGTCTACCGCGGAAATACCGGGACAGAACGCATCAACGATGGAGGCGAAGCCGTCATGAGAGCGTTGCACTTCCTCGTCAGCAAAAGCTCGGGGGAAGTGTTGAGCGGCAGTCATCAAATGACCGTGGGCCCCATGAACAAAGAGCTCGAGTGTGGCGTCCACATAGGCGCGGAGGCGTTTCGTGGGTTCAGGGGGAGCCACCTTCATGGCGGCCTCGAGCTGTTCATTCCACAACTGTGTGGCCTGGATGAGAAGCTGCACCAGTAAATCGTGTTGAGAAGACACATATCGATAGACACTGGGGCGAGCAAGCCCAACCTCCGCAGCTACCTCGGCCAAGGTCGGTACCGCACCACGGTTGTTGATGATCAACCTTTCGGCAGCCTCCAGCACCGCGCGGTGCTGGACGGCGCGGTGCTCGGCTACTGTCGTTTCAGTGATCTTCGGCATGCGCGTAATTCTACGTTAAGCTGCGCATTCTTTTTCTACTCTGACGCTGGGGCTGAGGCAGGCGTCAAGCGGCCGTCGACCATCTCATAGACCTTGTCGCAGTGCTCAAGGACTTCATAGTCGTGAGTGACCATAATGCCAGCGACGTTAAAGTCGTGGCATTCTTTTGCCAACAGCGCCACGATCTCTTGGGAGCGTGCGCGATCAAGGGCGGCAGTGGGTTCGTCGACAAGCAGCACTTGGGGATCGCCCACGAGCGCGCGGGCGATGCCGACACGCTGGCGCTCACCGCCGGACAAGCTTCCTGGACGGTGCTTCGCCCGATGCTTCATACCGACCTTGTCGAGCAGCTCAGCGCTGGAGTAGCGCCCAGTCTTGCCGATGACCTTGGTGGCCAGCTCGATTTGTTCCTCCGCGGTCAGCGCGGAGGGAAGGTTACCTGTGGACTGGAAGACGAAGCCGATGTGGTTGCGACGAATCTCGGCCAGTTGGGTGCCGCTCAGCGGCACGATATCTTCACCTGCGACTAGGACCTTGCCGGAATCGGGTGTTGTCAGCGCGCCCGCAACGGCGAGCAGTGTGGACTTTCCAGAGCCGGATGGGCCAACCACGGCTACGAATTCACCGGGATCGATGCTGAGATTGACGGAATCGAGTGCCTTAACTTGCGAGTCGCCATCGGTGTAGCTGATGGTGACGTCGTGTAGTTCTAAAGCTGGGCTCATCGGTTTTCTCCTAGGGCAGCGAGGGGGTTGGTTCGGGTAACGCGGACGACGGCGATGAAGGCACCGAGCAATCCAGCGACGAAGAGGATGAGGCCGCCACTGATGACAGAGCTGAATTCGGTGGCATAAGGCATCGCGGTCTGCTCCAAGAGGCTGCCTAAGCCGACGGCCACCAGCGCGCCCGCCAGGATGGACAAGACAAGGATGACTACAGCTTGGCCGAGGCTATCGCGCAACAGGAAGCCCTTGGTGGCGCCCATCGCGCGAAGAGTGGCGATATTGCCTGCCCGCTGGATGGTCCAGACGAGGAAGAAAGCACCAGTGACGAGCGCGGCGATGACGTAGAGGAACCACGTAATCATGGACAGGGTCATCATCTCAGCGGTGTAGCCGGGGGAGGAGTCGAAGCTTTCCTTGAGGGTGCGCACATCGAGTCCGGACTGCTCTGTGAGGGCTTCGGTGTCGGGTTTGTCTGTAGTGCGGGCGACGATAACGGAAGCCTCTTCATAGGCGTCCGGGTTGACGGCTTCACCGTGGCGCCCGCCGGCATGGATCTCCTGCCAGATATCCAAAGGCAGGTAGGCCACGTCCACGTGACCGAAGGTGCGCTGGTTATCGCTAAAGCCGATGACATTGAGAGGGATATCCAGGCGGTCAAGGGTGATCGTGTCACCGACTTCGATGCCCTCATCCTGCAGGGTGGAGGAGACGATGATGTCGTGCTTGGTGTTGCTGGGTTGGCCGTCGACCCGCGTGGTGTCGATGGTGGGGAGCCCAGCTGGAGCGAGGAAGGAATCGGGTTTTACTCCCAAGAGGGTCAAATCCACTGCCGTGCCCTCTTGGTTATGGGCATTGGCAATGGTCAGGCCCAAAGGGGCGGCCTGGTCTACGCCATCGAGGCGGGCGAAGGATTCGGCTGCGGAGGCATCAATTACGGAGCGGGTGAAGGCGGAGTCCTTTTGGGCGCCGTCGGCGAAGGCGACGACGTCGCTGTCCATGGCCTTCAGTCCGGAGACTCCGTCGTTGACCAAACCTGCGGTGAGGCCGGAGATGATGACGACGAGCATGGACATCAGGGCGAGGACAACGCCCATGAGGAGGAAGCGGGTACGCGCGAAGAGCATCTCGCGCCAAGCTAGATACATGGTGGATCTTCCTAGTGGGTGGGAATCTGTTGGAATGCCATCCCCGTCAAATGTGAGATAGCAACAATATGTTTCTAACATAGGAACGTGGCGTTTCTAAAAATGCTGTCGCGAGAAACGGCTTCCTGGGCAGTTTCCCTAAATTCCCCACTTTCCCCCACTGGCCCCGTGTAGGCCGGTGAGGCGGTGGAGTGTGAGGTGCTTGGCTGCGGGATAATGCACGTATAAACCGCAGGATTGTGTGAATGTGGGGGAGAAATCTCCCTAAAGGGGTGGAAGATGCAGGTGTGAATAAGGGTGTGAAGTGCGCACTTAGGGGGCGTGTCAAGAGTGTGCTGGGAAAACTTCCCACCGAAAAAACTCCTGTCTAGCTGCATGTTTTCTGTGACACGCGGGGAAGAGGGGAGTGAAAGGTGTGGGCGGTGGGGGAAAGTGGGGTAGAGTGGGGCGCAGCGGAGGAGAGAGTTGTTCTCTTGTCGCGAGAGGAATCCGGAGTTTTCGAGTGGCAGGAAGGTGGACCCGGGGATGTTTCTCGGTACCTACACTCCCAAGCTCGATGACAAAGGGCGGCTCACGCTTCCAGCGAAGTTTCGTGAAGAACTGGCCGGTGGCCTCATGGTTACCAAGGGTCAGGACCATTCGCTTGCGGTATACCCGCGGGAGGAATTCGCGGCACGAGCTAGGAAGGCGGCGGCTGTGTCACGCACCAACCCGGACGCGCGTGCGTTCATCCGTAACTTGGCAGCGAGTGCGGACGAGCAGCGCCCCGATGGGCACGGGCGTATCACGCTGTCAGCAGGCCACCGTGAGTACGCAAACCTGACAAAGGAATGCGTGGTCGTGGGGTCGGTCGACTTCCTCGAAATCTGGGATGCAGCCGCGTGGGCTGAATACCAGGCGCAAACTGAAGATGCTTACTCGGCGGCAGACGCCGATGACGTACTTGCTGGGCTGCTCTAAAGCTTTCCCGGCGAACCAAGAGTGCGTGTACGGACTCTGCCCGAGGAGGATGAGCTGGTGTACTTCCCCGACATCAGAACCCTTCCTCGGACAGGGCCCTATACGCACTCGCTTTTTATCGAGAACATCAGACCGCAGCATTAAGCGCCTGAACGGAAAGGGGGACAGCAACTGTGGAGCACGACGGCACCATAAACTACGACGTGAGCGAGAACCACGGCCATGTCCCCGTCATGCGTGCTCGCATGGCCCAGTTGCTTGCCCCTGCTGTCGAGGCGGCAGGGGAGAATGCCGTCATCGTTGACGGTACCTTGGGCGCGGGTGGTCACAGCGAATATTTTCTCACCGCCTTTCCCTCCGTGCGCATCATTGGCGTGGACCGTGACTCTGCTTCGTTGAGCAGTGCTTCTCGACGTCTCCGCCCCTTCGCCGACCGTTTCGTGGGCGTCAACGCGCGTTTCGATGAGGTGGGCAGTGCTATCGCGGATGGGGAAGACGAGATCTTTTCCATCGCGCGGGAGCACGGCATAGCCGGGGCGCTATTTGATCTGGGTGTGTCCTCCATGCAGCTGGATCAGGTCGATCGCGGTTTTGCGTACAAGACTGACGCCCCGCTGGATATGCGCATGGACCCTCGCCAGGGAACGACCGCCGCCGACATTCTCAATACTTATAGTCACGGCGACTTGGCTCGCATCTTAAAGACCTATGGCGATGAGCGTTTCGCCGGCAAAATCGCATCCGCGGTTCTGCGGGAAAGGGAAAAGGAGCCTTTTAGCAACTCCGCGCGCTTAGTCGACTTGTTGTACGCCACCATCCCCGCAGCAACGCGCCGCACTGGTGGCCACCCGGCGAAGCGAACCTTTCAGGCACTGCGCGTTGAGGTTAACCGTGAGCTTGAGGCTATTGAGCAGGTTATCCCTGTGATTACGGATGCCTTGTCCATTGGCGGACGTGCGGTGTTTATGAGCTACCAGTCGCTCGAAGATCGCATTGTCAAGCATGCTTTCACCAAGCTCAGCACCTCGACCACTCCAGCGGGCCTGCCCATGGATTTGCCCGGGACCGCGGCGCATTATTCCGTGGTGACGCGTGGTGCGGAGAAGGCGAGCCAGGAAGAGATTGCGGAGAACCCGCGTGCGGCATCCGTCCGTGTACGCGCGCTCGAACGCCTTGAGGGGACACCGTCTTTTCATGAACCGGGAGGTAGGCCATGACGCTGAGAGACCGTACCGCACAGGCAACGCACCGCCGCGACCACGAGAGGACCCACACCATGGGCGCAAGCCGCGATTTCACCACTGGAGCCGATGCCACGGGCCAGGGAACCGCGCTGCTTGAACGGGGGCGTCGTACCACCCCGCTGCCGAGCCGCACCCCGCACCGCGGCACCGTTCCTACTCGCCGCGTTGGCTCCGGCCTGCGGGGAAGCCGCCTTGGCTCGAAGCAGGTCGTAAGCAATCGTGGGCGTCGTGTCGCACAGCCCACGCGGGTTAACGGCCTCTTCGCGCGCCTGTCCTTCACCGCCATTGCTCTGCTGATTACGGGTGTGGCCGCAGCCATGTGGCTGTCGGGCTTGTCTACGTCCCAGACCTTCAAGATTCAGGAGCTCACCGCCCAAGAATCCACGCTGGATAACCAGCTGGAAACCCTGAACCGAGACTTGGAAAACGTTCGTTCGGCCTCGGATGTCGCTCGCCGCGCCCACGAAGCCAAGATGGGCATTCCGGTCCAGCCGGGCGTTGTGGAGGTTGGCGCAGACGGCAACATCGAGCACAAGCGCGAGGCAACCCCGGATATGGAATCAGTCATCGATGTCAACGGTGAGCCGGTCCGCCCGGGGCAGGCTTCCAGTGACCCGAATGCGACGGCCAACATGTCCGACAACCTCAACGCCCGCCCGACGCTCAGCGAGCGCAACCGCGAAGGCGGAGGTGCCGCTACCACGGACGCGCATTCGGAGGATAGCCCCGAAGGCGGCCAGCCAGGGGAGGCGAGCGTTGAGCTGCCGGATATTCCGGCCCAGGCTCCCTATGCGGCGCGGGGATAGAATCTCCCTCCCGCTTCGCGCGTGCCTGCGTGGGCAGGCGGCGATAATAGGGCACAATTCGGGATGAGACTGTCTCTACCCCGCGCCAAGCGTGGGGCAAGACATTCAGCTGTTTACTTACCTACCCTCGCTGCAGACAGAAAGGTGACGTGTGACCCCACCACACTCCGGTGGCCGGCGCCCGAGGCGGGCTCCCGCCGCCCGTGCCGCTCAGCCACGCGGCGCCTCTCACCAACCACGGCAGCGCTACGACGCCGACCGCGTCGTTCCCGCGACCCGCTCCCGGAATCCACGTACCGGCAAGCCTTTCCTGAGTCAGCAAAAGACGATGCGCCAGCGCGTTCACGTCATTGCGGCGGTGATGCTCGTCATCATGCTGGCCTGGATGGGGCGCCTCGCCTGGGTGCAGATTGTATGGGGTCCAGACTTGGCAGCGAAGGCAGCAGCGCAGCGAACCCGCGTGTACGTCGACACCGCCGGACGGGGTGAGATCCTTGCACGCGATGGCCAACGTTTGGCCTACACCATGCGTGCTCGGTCATTGACCGTCTCACCGACTCGCCTGCGCGATGAGCTTCGTGAGCAGGAAGAGCAGAAGGCCACCGGGGAGGCCGAGTTTGAGTCCTTGGCTCCCGACGCGAAGAATTCCTACCTAGACAACAAAGTGACCGAGCGGCTCACCGAAATGTCGGAGGGGATTCCGAGCAAGCTGAAGGAGGCCGGAATCGATGCCGGCGACGTGGAACCGGAGCAGATTATGGACAAGCTCCGTGCCGACACCCAGTATGAGGTCCTCGTGCGCAATGTCGACCCAGATGTCGCGGTAGCTATTTCCGAGGAATACCACGGCCTTGCCGCCGATGAGCAGCAAATCCGCCAGTACCCCAACGGTGCTATCGCGGAGAACGTTATCGGCAAGGTGTCCATGGACGGCCAAGGCCAGTTTGGTTTCGAAGCCTCCGGTGATACCACCCTCACGGGTATTGATGGCAGCTCTACCGAAGACGTTTCGGCTAATGGCCAGGTGATTCCCGGTAGCCTCCGTGATCAGGTGCCCACCACTGACGGCAAAAATGTCACATTGACGCTGGATCTTGATTTGCAGACCTACGTGCAGCAGAAGCTGGAAAAGGCAAAGGCTAACTCGAAGGCGAAAAGCGCTGAGGCGGTCGTGCTGGATGCCGCTACCGGACAGGTCTTAGCCATGGCGAATACGGGGACGGTTGATCCGAACAAGGACATCGAAAAGCAGCTCCAGAAGGACAAGACCTTCGACAACCTGGCGGTCTCGCACCCCTTCGAGCCCGGCTCGGTGGCGAAGATTATTACTGCCGCCGCGACCATCGAGGAGGGTCTGACTGACCCGGATGAAGTTCTGCAGGTGCCCGGCTCCATCGACATGGCCGGCGTGACTGTTAATGATGCTTGGCCGCACGGCGTTGAGCCTTATACCACGACAGGCGTCTTCGGTAAGTCCTCGAACGTCGGAACGCTGATGTTGGCGGATCGACTTGGCCAAGATAAATACGCCGACTACCTGAAGAAGTTCGGACTCGGGCAGACCTCCGGAATCGAGCTGCCCAACGAGTCCCCGGGACTGGTTCCCGATCGTTCGCAGTGGTCCGGCGGTACCTTCGCTAACCTGCCCATCGGCCAGGGCCAGTCATGGACTGCCCTGCAGCTGGCGTCTGTTTACCAGGCCCTCGCCAACGACGGCGAGCGCATCGAGCCGCGCATCATTGATTCGATCACCGCGCCGGACGGGACGAAGGAAGAGCTGGAGGAGCCCGAGACCACCCGCGTGGTCAGCGCCGAAACCGCACGCACCGTCGTCGACATGTTCCGAGCGGTCTTCCAGGATGATCCGCAGGGCCTGAACAACGGTACCGCCGGCAACGCCAACATCGAGGGCTATCAGCTCTCCGGCAAGACCGGTACCGCGCAGAAAGTCGATGAGGACACTGGGGCTTATTCCAATTCCAAATACTGGATCACGTTTGCGGGCATTGCGCCTGCCGATGATCCCCGCTTCGTCGTCGCCGTCATGCTCGATGAGCCGGAATCCGGTGTCAACGACGATGGATCCGGCGGCCAATCAGCGGCCCCCGTTTTCAGCGATATCGCATCCTGGCTCCTTGACCGCGACAATATCCCGCCCTCCCCGCCAGCACCGCAACTGACTTTGCGCGCCGAGTAGTCAGCTCTCACACCGAAAAGCACATATCGAAAACCTAGAGACAGAGAAACAGAGAAGAGGAATCACCGTGACCAGCAGCACCACCCTGAAGCGCCTAGCAGAGATTTCTGGGGGCACAGTGATCGGGGATGCCTCGACTACCGTTAGGTCCTGTGGGCTGAACTCGGCAGCACTGCCGCCCGGTGGCCTGTTCGCGGCGCTTCCGGGCACACGGGTTCACGGCGCGCGCTTTGCCGCCGATACTAAGGCCGCAGCCATTCTCACTGACGCCGAAGGCCAGCGTATCCTCGACGACGCCGGAGAGAAGCGGCCGCTTCTTGTGGTGGAGGATATCCGCGCCATCCTCGGAGCCGTGTCCGCTGAGATTTATGGTCACCCCACGCAGAAACTCACCATCCTTGGAGTGACGGGCACCTCGGGTAAAACCACCACGAGTTACCTCCTCGAAGCAGGCCTCTTGCACGCGGGCTATTCAGTGGGTCTCATTGGTACGACGGGTACCCGCATTAACCGGGAGCCGGTCCCGACTTCCTTGACCACTCCGGAGGCGCCGACCTTGCAGGAGCTTTTTGCGCGCATGGTGTCTGAGGGAGTTACGCACGTGGTGATGGAGGTCTCCTCCCACGCGCTATCGCTAGGACGAGTCCAGGGAACGCGCTTCGACGTGGGTGGCTTTACGAACCTGAGCCAGGATCACCTGGACTTCCACCCGACGATGGAAGACTACTTTGAGGCCAAGGCCCTGCTTTTCGACGGCCCCCACGCCGCCGACCGCTCCGTCATCTGCGTCGATGACGAATGGGGACAGCGTATGGCGCAGCGCGCCGCAGCACGCCCGGTGATCCGGGTATCAACGACCTCGCAAGGAAGCGATGCCGATATCACTGGCCGTCAGCTCAGCACTGAGGTCACCGGTGCACAGCAGGTGGAACTAACGCTTGCCTCCGGTGAGCATGCCGGAACGTTTGAATTCCGCCTGCCTATGCCGGGTACCTTCAACATCGCCAATGCGGCTCTCGCCACAGGGATGGCCGCCGCTATTGGAATCGAGCCGCACGTCTTCCTCGAGGGTGTAGAGAAGGTGGCAGTCCCTGGGCGCATGGAGCGTGTTGACCGCGGCCAAGACTTTGTGGCTGTGGTGGATTACGCGCACAAGCCGGCTGCAATCGCGGCCGTTCTGGAGACCCTGCGCACGCAGTTGGAAGGCAGCACGGGCCGCATCGGCATCGTCGTCGGCGCGGGAGGTGACCGCGATTCCTCCAAGCGTCCGCTCATGGGAGCGGCCGCCGCGAAGGGCGCGGACCTTGTCGTCGTCACCGATGACAACCCCCGCACCGAAGACCCAGCATCGATCCGTGCAGCCGTGCTTGCGGGCGCCCAGGAGGCAAACCCAGCGGCTGATATCCGCGAGGTAGGCTCACGCGCCAAGGCCATTGATGAAGTCGTGGCGTGGGCGCAGCCGGGTGATGCCGTCATCGTTGTTGGCAAGGGGCACGAGGTAGGCCAGCTCATTGGCGATACCGTCCATCACTTCGATGACCGCGAAGAGATGGCTCGAGCTCTTGAAGCCGTGACTACTGCGACTACCCTGAGTACCGAAGAATCCAAGGAGCAAGCATGATTGCGTTAAGCCTCGCTGAGATCGCTGAGATCACGGGCGGCCGCCTGGATAGCGTCGATGATCCAAACACCCAGGTGACTGGTTTTGTCGAATTCGATTCTCGCAAGGTCACCCCAGGCAGCCTCTTTGTAGCGCTGCCCGGAGCCCGCGTGGATGGCCATGACTACGCCACCACCGCAATTGATAAAGGCGCCGTTGCCGTTTTGGCGGCGCGGCCGGTGGGTGTTCCGGCGATAGTCGTCGAACCCCACGGGCGCGTCGAGGGTGACGGTGCCAACGCGGATATTTACGCCAACGATACAGATGGGTCTGCGGCCGCCGTTGTCGCAGCGTTGTCTGCGATTGCTCGTGCAGTAACGCAGCGCCTTGCCGCAGAGCAGGAACTCACTATTGTCGGTGTTACCGGTTCGGCCGGCAAGACGTCTACCAAGGACCTCATTGCCACCATCTTCCGCGAGGTGGGGGAGACTGTCGCTCCGCCCGGCTCCTTCAATAATGAAATCGGGTTGCCCTATACGGCTCTGCGGTGCGATGAGCACACGCGCTACCTGGTGGCGGAGATGTCGGCCCGCGGCATCGGGCACATCCGTCACCTCACCGAAATCACCGCGCCGCGCGTTGGCGTGGTCCTGAACGTTGGTAGCGCGCACCTCGGCGAATTTGGCTCGCGCGAGAATATCGCTCAGGCCAAGGGAGAGTTGGTGGAGGCGCTGCCGAACGCGGAGGCAGGCGGCGTAGCCGTCCTTAACGCCGATGATCCTTTCGTCGCTGCCATGGCTCCACGCACGGAGGCCAAAGTGGTGTACTACTCCACGGAAAATCGTCGCGGAGGTGCCCCGGCAGCACAGTACTATGCCACCGACATCGTGCTCGATGACGTTGCTCGTCCCTCCTTTACCCTGCACAGCCCGGATGCCGAACCCGTTGCTGTGAAGCTCCAAGTCTTTGGCTCCCATCAGGTGTCTAATGCACTGGCCGCGGCCGCCGCAGCCATCGAGCTGGGGGTGTCGGCAGACACGGTGGCGGCTGCCCTGTCCGGCCACCGCCTCGCTTCCGAACACCGCATGGACGTGCGCACCCGCCGCGATGGCGTCACCGTCATCGATGACTCCTATAATGCCAACCCCGATTCGATGCGAGCGGCCATTGCCGCTTTGGCTTATACCGCAGCAGCGCGCCCCGACGCCCGTTCCATCGCGGTGCTGGGGGAGATGGGAGAACTCGGCAGCGATGCAGAGCAATCGCACCGCCAGCTCGGTGAGTTTTTGGCCAAGTACCACGTCGAGCACCTCATCGCGGTAGGGGAGAATCCCAACTGCCGGGCGATGGCCGAGGCCGCTGCGCAGCAAGGTATAAATACAGTGGTGTGCGCCGATGCCGCGGCCGCCGCACAGGCGGTGGACGGCATACTGCGCGTGGCCCCAGCAGGGGTCGATGATTGGGCTAGCCGTAACGTTAAGGATGTGGTCTTGATTAAGGCCTCCAATGCCCAACGTCTCTGGTTGGTCGCGGAACAGCTGAACCACAGCTAGCCGCTAGAAAGGACTTCAAGCTCGTGACTCAGATCATCATCGCTGGTGCGGTTAGCTTCCTCGTGGCGATCTTTACTACCCCGGTTCTTATCCGCTACTTCTCCGATACCGGCCGCGGACAAGAGATCCGCGAGGATGGCCCCAAGTCTCACCTGCGCAAGCGCGGTACGCCGACGATGGGTGGCCTTGCCATCCTCGCGGGCATCTTGGTGGCCTATGTTGTGGCTGGCCTCTATGGCCTGCTAACAGGGCATGAGGCCTTTACCGCCTCCGGCTTGCTGGTCCTCGGACTGACCTTAGGCTTGGGCGCGGTGGGCTTCGCGGATGACTTCATCAAACTCTTCCGCCACCGCAACCTCGGGCTCAATAAGACCGCCAAGCTAGTCAGCCAGCTCGTGCTGGCGCTGCTCTTCGGCTTCTTGGTTCTGCGTTTCCCCAACGATGCGGGGCTGACCCCAGGCTCCACCAAGCTATCCTTCATCCGCGACTTGAATACTTTCGACCTAGCTGTCGGCGGCACGGTCATCGGAACCATCGTGTTCTTGATCTTCATGTACATCCTTATTGCGGCGTGGTCGAACGCGGTGAACCTCACCGACGGCCTCGACGGCCTCGCGGCGGGCGTTACCGCGATTGTCATGGGCTCTTATTCGCTGATGACCTTCTGGCAGTTCCGCTATTCCTGCGCCACTAACTTTGCTGCCGGGTGCTACCAGGTGCGCGATCCGCTCGACCTCGCCGTGCTTGCGGCCGCAGGACTGGGCGGCTGCCTGGGCTTCCTCTGGTGGAATGCCGCGCCCGCCAAAATCTTCATGGGAGACACCGGGTCCTTGGCACTCGGTGGTTTGGTCGCGGGTATTTCCGTTACCAGCCGTACCGAGCTACTTATGATCATCATCGGTGCCCTGTTCGTCATCGAAACGGTCTCCGTTGTAATCCAAATCGTGGTCTTCCACTCCACCGGAAAGCGCTTCTTCCGTATGGCGCCGATCCACCACCACTTTGAGAACGGTGGTTGGGCGGAAACGGCCGTCGTTGTCCGCTTCTGGCTTCTGGCTGCCATGGCGGCGATGGCCGGCGTGGCAATCTTCTACGGTGATTGGCTCACCGCCTCCGGCATAGGAGTAGGGGCATGACGCGCCCAGACTTCCTCTCCGGCCGCGTCCTCATCGCCGGCGCTGGCGTCTCTGGCCGCGGGTGCGCGGCAGTCCTTTCCCGCTTGGGCGTGGACTTAACGGTGGCCGATGGCAACGCGGACTCCCGCAGCCGTATCGCTGCAGAGTTGGGCGTTGCCACCGTGGACACTTCCGCGGTGGACTTAGCTGAGTACTCGCTCGTCGTCACCTCGCCGGGGTGGCGGCCAGATTCACCGCTGCTCGCCGCTGCAGCCTCCCGCGGCCTTGAGGTGATCGGCGATGTGGAGTTGGCCTACCGCCTCGACCAAGCAGAAGTTTTTGGTGCCCCGCGCCGTTGGCTCGCGATCACCGGCACCAACGGCAAAACCACGACCACCGGCATGCTCGCTGCCATCATGGCTGCTGACGAGCAACGCTCCGGACAGCGCGCCCAAGCCGTAGGCAATATCGGCGTGTCATCTTTTGATGCCTTGGCCGCTGAGCCCCGTGTGGACATCCTCGTAGCGGAGCTTTCATCCTTCCAATTGCACTGGTCCTCCCAGCTACGCCCAGAAGTCGGAGCTCTGCTTAACCTCGCGGACGACCACCTGGATTGGCATGGCTCCTTCGAAGCCTATGCCGCAGACAAGGCCAAGATTCTGTGCGGAGAGCATGCCGTCTACGGCAAGGAAGATGAGCGCGTTCGAGCGCTCGCTGCCTCTCTTCCCGGCGCAACCGCTTTCAGCCATGCCGAGCCCGCTGCAGGTGAAGTGGGCGTGAGCACCGGTAGCCTCCTCGTCAACGAGGTGGCAGGGATGAAGTCCGTCGTGGTAGACGATGCCCCCACCATCCAACCCGCCGGTCTGGCCGGAGTGCTGGATGCCGCTGCCGCGTCGGCGGTCGCGGCTGTCGCCGGTGCTCAGCCGGAATCCATTGCCGAAGGACTTGGCTCCTACGTGGTGGCTGGCCACCGCGGGGAGATTGTTCACCGCCATGCTGGCGTGACCTACATCGACAATTCCAAGGCGACGAACCCACATGCCGCGGAGGTCGCTATGCGCGGCTTGGACTCCGTGGTGTGGGTGGCCGGCGGCCAACTGAAGGGCGCTGATGTCTCGGAACTGTTGCGCACCTATGCCGCGCGGCTGAAGGCGGCGGTTCTGGTGGGCGTCGACAAGCATGTGCTTGCCCAAGCCCTCGTGAAGGCAGCGCCACATGTACCCGTCGTCATCGTGGATAGCAACGATCCGGAAGCCGCAATGGAACAGGCAGTGTCCGCCGCCGTGCAACACGCCGACGCCGGCGATACCGTGCTTTTAGCACCCGCTGCGGCATCGTTGGACATGTACACCGGTATGGGCCAGCGCGGCGATATCTTTGCCGCCGCTGCCCGCCGCCTCGCCCGCTAGCGCTAGGAGCACCCGTGACCGCCACCAGCACCCAGAAGCCACAACGCACGCTGGGATACCACCTGCGTGACCTCCGCGAGCGCCTCCGCGCCTACCCCGGGCTTGACTATTTAATGCTGCGCATCGCCATATTTTCGCTCATCGGCATCGGCGTGCTCATGGCCTTCTCCTCATCGATGGCGACGTCGCTGTCGGAGACCGATAGCCCGTGGTCTGCTGCACTGCGCCAGTGCGTGCTCGTTATCGCCGGCCTCATCGTGTTTTGGATTGGCCTGCGCATGTCGCCCCGCACGCTCCGGGCACTCGTGCCGTGGTTTCTGGGGCTATCCATCCTGCTTCTTATCCTCGTCCTCGTGCCCGGCATTGGTACCGGTCGTGTGGAGGTCGGTTCACAGTCCTGGATCATGCTGCCTGGTGGCGTGGCTTTCCAGCCCTCTGAGTTCGCCCGTGTGGCCGTGGGCATGTACGGCGCTTCAGCGCTGGCGGATAAAACGCACCGTTCGATGCGCCTGACGGACCCTTTCATGATGTACTCCATCATCGCCGGCATCATGTTCGTGCTGATTGTGGCCCAAGGCGATCTCGGCATGGGTGTCTCCTTCGCCCTCATCGTCGTGTTCACTCTGGTCTTCGCCGGTGTGGACTGGCGTGTTCCGACCGTCGTCGGTGTCTTCGGCGCCATCGGCATGGTCACCGTCTTCTTGGCCGGCGGCTTCCGTTCGCACCGCTTCCACACTTATTTCGATGCGCTGCGCGGCAATATCGAGGACACACAAGGAACCGGTTTCCAGGCTTACCAGGGCTTCCTTTCGCTTGCCGACGGCGGCTTCTGGGGCGTTGGCCTCGGCCAGTCACGCGCCAAGTGGTTCTACCTCCCAGAGGCGAAGAATGACTTCGTCTTCGCCATCATTGGGGAGGAATTGGGCCTATGGGGCGGTGCCTTGGTCATCGGGCTGTTCGCCGTACTGGGCTACTTCGGGCTGCGGGCGGCAACACGCGCCCAGGACCAATTCCAGTCCCTGCTGGCCGCCACGTTGGCGGTGGGTGTTGTCGTGCAGGCATTCATTAACATTGGCTACGTGATCGGCGTGCTGCCGGTGACGGGTATTCAGCTGCCGATGATTTCTGCGGGTGGTACGGCCGCGGTGATCACGATTGGCTCGATGGGCCTGCTGTGCAATGTGGCGCGCCACGAGCCGCTGCAGGTTTCCGCCATGCAGAACTTTGGGCGCCCGCTATTCGACCGTATCTTCTTTATCCCCGAACCTACGCCGCCCAATGAGCGTCGCGGCGGGGCACACCGGGCCCCGCGTGAACGAGGGGAGGGCACGCGCTCCCAGCGCGCGCACCGCGACCGCTCCCAGCGCCATGTTGAGCGCAGCCGCGAGGAAAGATTTGGGCGTGCAGTAACGGGACGCTCGTCGCGCTCGCAGACGCCGCAGGGGGAACAGCGGCGGGAGTATCGCCGGGAGTATCGGCGCGGCGAGCGACGGTAAGAAAGCGCGGCGCTGGTAGCGTGTAGTGCATGAATGACACGCCGATTTCCGTCGTCATCGCAGGTGGCGGCACCGCCGGACACATCGAACCAGCGCTCGCGGTGGGGGAGGAGCTGCGCCAGCGCCATGGCGCGCGGGTGACCGCTCTAGGAACCCCACGAGGTTTGGAAAGTGATATCGTGCCGGCGCGTGGCGTCGATTTGCGCATGATTACGCCGGTCCCAGTCCCACGCAAGATCAACGCCGATGCCGCGAAGCTGCCGTGGCGGGTCCTCAAGTCTGTCCGGGAAACCCGCGCGGTTCTGAAGGACGTCGGGGCCAATGTGGTTTTTGGTACTGGAGGATACGTCGCTGCGCCGGCCTATCTGGCGGCGAAGTCTCTGGGTATCCCGTTCTTCGTGCTCGAGACGAATGCTCTGGCTGGCATGGCCAACAAGCTGGGGGTGCGCCTCGGGGGCACGGGCATCAACGCGCAGGAAGGCTCAGGTATGCCCGGCGAGGTCCTGGGAATTCCCGTGCGGCCGGGAATGGGTGAGGATCCCGACGGCGCAAAGGCGGCGGATGCGCGCCAGAACTGGAACCTCGACGCGTATCGCCCGACAATCGTGGTGACCGGCGGTTCACAGGGAGCAGTGAGCATCAACACTGCCGTGGCCGGCGCGCTCGATGACCTGTGCCGAGACTTCCAAGTGCTGCACGCCTATGGCAAAAAGAACGAGGCACCGGCTGAGCACGAGCACTACACCGCGGTGCCCTATATCGATGACATGGCTGGCGCTTTGGCCGTTGCTGACCTCATGATCTGCCGTTCCGGAGCGATGACGGTGGCAGAGGTCTCCGCGGCCGGTCTGCCCGCACTCTATGTGCCGCTGCCGCACGGCAATGGCGAGCAGGCTCTGAACTCGCGCGCGCTGGTGGAATCCGGCGCCGCGGTCCAAGTTCCGGACGCCGAATTGACCTCGGAGCGCCTCGTTGCCGAAGTTCGCGCTATCCTTGACCACCCCGAAACTTTGACGGCCATGCGTACTGCCGCTGACGCCAGCACAGCCGGCGAGGTTGCAGCTATCATCGCTGACCGCATCGCGCAGCGTGTCGCCGCCGAGAACCGCGGCTAGACGCACAGTACAGGTTAATGAAAGAAGGATTTTTCACCATGACTGATACCCCTGCCACCACGGACCTGTCCCGCGTCCACTTCGTCGGTATCGGCGGCTCCGGCATGTCCGGTCTCGCACGTATTCTGGTTAGTCGGGGCGCGGTCGTCGCCGGCTCGGACGTTAAGAAATCGACGGCTGTCGACGTCCTCCGCACGATGGGTGCGCACATCGCCATCGGCCATGGCGCTGAAAACCTTGACCTGACTGGTGATAAGCCAACCGTGGTCGTGACCTCCTTCGCCGCCATCCCACACGACAATCCCGAGCTCATTGCTGCGCGCGAGGCCGGAATCCCGGTCATCCGTCGATCAGATCTGCTGGCTGAGCTGATGGACGGCCACCGCCAGGTCCTGCTGGCTGGTACTCATGGAAAAACTTCGACTACCTCCATGGCGGTGTCCGCGCTGCAGCAGGCGGGCCTCGACCCCTCCTTCGCCATCGGTGGCCAGCTCAACCGTGCCGGAACCAACGCGCACGGCGGCACGGGTGATGCTTTCATTGCAGAAGCCGATGAATCCGATGCTTCACTACTGCGCTACAGCCCCTACGTGGCGGTGATTACCAATATCGAGCCGGATCACCTGGATTATTTCGGCACCGCGGAAAGCTACTTTCAGGTCTTCGATGATTTTGCAGACCGCGTTGTTGAGGGCGGCTACTTGGTAGTTTGCCTTGAAGACGCTCAGGCGGCCGCTACCGGCGAACGCGCAGCACAGCGTGGTATTCAGGTGCTGGGTTACGGCGCACGCAGTGCGGTAGGCGAAGATTCTTCCGTGCCCCTCGCAGCGGAGATTCTGGAGGAAACCGTCTCCGCCGCCGGCGCGCACGTCCGCGTTCGCTTGGCCCTGCCGGGGCAGGCGCCGCAGGAGTTGTCTTATGACTTGCACGTCCCCGGGCATCACATGGTGCTCAACTCGGCGGCCGCGCTGTTGGCCGGCACGCTGGCCGGCGGAGACCCAGCGGAACTGGCCGCGGGCCTGACCGACTTTACGGGCGTGCGCCGCCGCTTCGAGTACCGCGGCAGCGAGCGCGGAATCCGCGTCTTCGACGATTATGCGCACCACCCTACGGAGGTATCCGCGGTACTTAACGCGGCCCGTGCGAAGGCGGATGCGGAGGATGAGGGGGCGCGTGTTATCGCCTGCTTCCAGCCGCATCTGTACTCCCGGACAATGAAGTTCGACGCAGAGTTTGCTCAGGCCTTGGCGCTTGCCGACGCCGCCGTCGTCCTCGACATCTACGGAGCCCGCGAGCAACCGGTTGAAGGAATTACCTCCCGCATCATCACCGATAAGATGCCGGAGGACATGCCGGTCATCTTCGAACCCGATTTCTCCGAAGCCGCTGGCGATGTCATTTCCCTGGCACAGCCCGGTGATATCGTCCTCACGATTGGTGCGGGCACGGTTACCTACGTAGCCGGTGAGATTTTGTCCGAGCTGGGACGCAACGATGAGGCGGAAGAGCCGAAGGAACCGAATGTCTAAAAAGACTGGGGCGCTCGCGGTGGGCGTGGTGCTACTTGTAGCGGTCATCGCTGCAGCCGCAGTGTGGCTTTTTCCTATCCTCACGGTGAAATCCTTCGAGGTGGTGGGAAACGATCACGTTGCTGCTGAGGATGTGGAGCAAGCTAGTGGTGTCGCCAAGGGCTCGAACCTTGCGCGCTTGGATGCTCGCGAGGCCGCGCAGGGCGTGGCGTCGCTCCCGTGGGTAGAAAGCGCGACGGTATCGCGGGCATTCCCGTCGACGGTGCACATTGAGATCACCGAACATGAGGCAGTGGCCTTTGTTCGCAATGGTGGCACGACGGTGTTGGTAGATAATCACGGTAAGGAATTTGTGGAAGATGAAGCACCACCCGAGGCCGTGGAGCTGACCGGTAGCACAGACTCCGGCTCCCCAGAGATGCAGGCGGCCGTCGAGGCCGTTGCAGCCCTCCCCGCGCCGATTCGGGAGAAGGTGACGACCCTCGAGATCGCAGACAGGTATTCGCTGACTTTCCACACAAAGGATGAGAAAACCATCTTTTGGGGGGCATCCGAAGACAATAAAAACAAGGCGATTGCTTTCGAAGATGTGCTCAAGCTTGAGGGCGAATCCTGGAACATTTCTAACCCGTCGCTGGTGACTCGCCGCTAGGGGCGTCGCGAGTGGGACGGGTGGGGCGCTTGTTAAGAAAACCGCATGTCAGCAACCCTAAAGTAGAGGTTGAGGGTACCGACACGCGGCAAAATGTGCGCCGAAATTACCCCGTTGTCGTTAAAGATGGATGTAACCGCCTCTCACGAAAAGAGGCGCCTCCTCGTTTACATTAAAACCTTATTCGAAAGGCAAGAGACCCTCGTATGATCTCATCTAGCAACAATCTCGCGGACATCAAGGTCGTCGGCGTCGGCGGCGGCGGTGTCAACGCTGTCAACCGCATGATCGAAGAAGGGCTCAAGGGAGTCCAGTTCGTGGCGATCAACACCGATTCCCAGGCGCTGATTTTCTCGGATGCGGATACCAAGCTCGACATCGGACGCGAGGCCACCCGCGGCCTCGGCGCCGGCGCTAACCCGGAGGTAGGAAAGACCTCCGCGGAGGATCACAAGACCGAAATCGAAGACGCCCTCCAAGGCTCCGACATGGTCTTCGTCACCGCTGGCGAGGGCGGCGGAACCGGTACCGGCGCAGCCCCTGTCGTTGCCTCCATCGCAAAGAAGATGGGCGCTCTGACCGTCGGTGTCGTTACCCGCCCGTTCAAGTTCGAGGGCGCGCGCCGCACCCGTCAGGCCATGGCCGGCATCGAAGAGCTGCGCGAGGTCTGCGATACCCTCATCGTTATTCCGAATGATCGCCTCATGCAGCTGGGCGGCGAGGAGCTGTCTATCGTCGAAGCCTTCCGCGCCGCCGACGAAGTCCTGCACAATGGTGTGCAGGGTATTACCAACCTCATCACCATCCCGGGCATGATCAACGTCGACTTTGCGGACGTTCGCTCCGTCATGTCCGACGCCGGTTCCGCCCTCATGGGCATCGGTTTTGCTCGCGGGGATAACCGCGCGCTCAACGCTGCTGAGCAGGCCATTAACTCCCCGCTGCTGGAGTCCACCATGGAGGGCGCCAAGGGCGTTCTGCTGTCTATCGCTGGTGGCTCCGACCTGGGCCTCCACGAAGTCAACGCGGCTGCCTCCATGGTGGAGGAGCGCGCCGACGAGGACGCCAACATCATCTTCGGCACCATCATCGATGACAACCTTGGAGACGAAGTCCGCGTTACCATTATCGCCACCGGCTTCGACGCGCAGGCCAATATGACCTCCCAGCCGGCGCAGTCTGGCCAGGCACAGCAGCAAGGTTCGGAGGCTACCCCGGCCGCACGCCCGGGTTCCCTCTTCGAGAACCGTGCTGAAGCACAGCCTGAGAGCCCCGCCGCGCCGCGCACCGAGGCCCCGCGCGAAGAGTACACCCGTGCCGAGCCGCAGCGAGCTGAGTCCCAGCGCATCGGCCGCGAGGAGTACACCCCGCGCCACTCCTACGAGCGCGAGCAGCCGGCTGAGCCAGCCCCGTCGAGCGGACTGTTTACCACCTCGGATCGCTTCCGTGGCGAAGAGTACCGCCGTGGTGCCGATGACGAGTACCGCCTCTCGCGCCCCGCTGAGCGCAACAGCCGTGACTTCGATGACGATGGCGACGACGATCTCGACGTGCCGTCCTTCATGCGCTAGTCCCCGCCAGCTACTCTGGAGTGCATGCCAGTAAACGAGGAAGCACACGCAGCACGACGCCCCGTCCGCATGGTGTTTACAACCCGTGCTGGCGGGGCGTCGTCGTCCCCCTATGACTCTTTCAACTTAGGCGATCACGTCGGCGATGACTCCGCCGCTGTGGCCGCCAATCGCGAGAGACTTCTCCGAGCAACGGGATTAGAGGACATCGTGTGGATGGAGCAGCTGCACACCAATACCGTGACGGTCGTGGGCGCCGAACACCGCGGCGCGAAGGAGCCCGTGCCGGCCACCGATGCGGTGGTGACCACCGAAAAACGCCTGGGGTTGGGCGTGCTCGTGGCTGATTGCACGCCGGTGCTGCTTGTCGACGTCTCCGCGGGCGTCATCGGTGCCGCCCACGCCGGGCGTCTGGGCGCGCGCAATGGAATCGTTCGGAACACGGTCAACGCGATGATTGAGCTGGGGGCTACCCCTTCGTCGATCCAGGTGCTTATGGGGCCGGCCGCTTCTGGGCGTAACTATGAGGTTCCGGAGCAGATGGCGGAGGACGTCGAGAAGCACCTGCCCGGCTCCAAGACCCGCACGGCGTCGGGTACCTGGGGCGTCGACGTGCGCGCCGGTGTGATTCGCCAGCTGATGGGCATGGGAGTCACGGCCATTGAGTCGGACCCACGCTGCACGATTGAGGACACAGATTTCTTTTCATATCGCCGCGAGGGCGTTACTGGACGCCAAGCCGGCGTGATTTGGTTGGAGGATTAATGACTAATAACAACACCGCGCGCCGCGAAGAATTGCGGGCCGGCCTGGCGCGCACCCGTTCGGATATTCACCGCTTTGCTGAGGCCGCTGGCCGCCCCGCCCCGCAGCTGCTGCCTGTGACGAAGTTTCACCCGGCCGAAGACATCGCGCTGCTAGCGGAGCTAGGGGTAACGGATGTGGCGGAAAATCGCGAGCAGGAGGCCCGCGCCAAGGCGGAGGCCTTGCCCGAGATGCGGTTCCACATGATCGGCCAAGTACAGACCAAGAAAGCGAACCACGTGGCCCGGTGGGCGCATAGTGTTCACTCGCTTGACTCAGAAAAACTCGCCAGAGTACTCGACCGCGGCGTGGCTCTTGCCCAGGAGCGCGGCCAGCGTGAGGACACGCTTCCGGTCTATATTCAGGTCTCCGCCGACGGTGATACCGCGCGTGGTGGCTGCCCGCTAGAGGGGGTATCCGCTCTGGTGGATCTGGTCGAAGATCTGGAGAACCTGCAGCTGTGTGGCTTCATGGTGGTTCCACCGCTGGAGAGCGATCCGGCGGAGGTTTTCACCCAGGTGAGGGCGCTGACGGATGAGGTGGCGGCCAAGCTTGGGCGAGACCTGAAAATGTCCGCCGGAATGAGCGCTGACATGGAGCCGGCGATTGCATCTGGAACAGATGTCGTGCGTGTCGGAACCGGAATTATGGGAGAGCGCCCGCTAGGTTAATTGTCATTGTAAAAGTGCATTATAAGACAGCAAATGAACAGCACACTAGGTCAGAGGGAGACCCAGAATGTCACTGATTGATAGGACTAAAGAGTTCTTCGGGCTAGGCCCGATGGACATGGACGCCGACGATGCTTACTACGCAGACGAGCGCGCTTATAGCGCTCCGGCGTATGCACCTTCCTACGAAAAGCAGGAAGAGGAATTTGTCCCGACTATCGTGGCGCTGTCGCTCGTTTCCTTCGACGATGCAGCGAAGGTTGGCGGCCCCTTCCGTGACGGTGACGCAGTGGTCTTCGAGCTCACTGACGCTGATCGCGGCTCCGCAAAGCGCTTCGTTGACTTCGCTGCTGGCCTCTGCTTTGCACTGGAAGGCCGCATGAAGAACCTGACGAAGGGCGTGGACACCAGCCGTAAGGTTTTCGCTATCGTGCCGAAGGGCGCCGATATCTCCACTGTTGAGCTCGAGCGTGCAGCGCACCTGCGCTAAAAACTTCGCGCTTTAACCGCTTCAGCGCCTTTTCTCCCCTGTGTTGGCTAAGGGGGAGAGGGCGATGGGGCGGTTTGTTGGTTTTCTCGCTATTTCCCTAGCGGTCTAAGCGGAGCGGTATTCTCGGCGGCGGTGCGGCTGCCGCGGTGCCATCTCTGTTCGCCGAGGGCGAACCCTCGGGCAGGGGAGTACCGTCCGCGGGGGTGGTTCGGATAGGCTCGGGCACTGTGAATGCTTTAGGTTCAATTCTGCTCGTCGCCGTGAGTCTTTACTCGTGGATTTTGTTGGCGCGCATCGTCATCGAGATGATTCAGTCTTTCTCGCGCCAATTCAATCCGCCCCGCTGGTTCATGATGGTTGCCGAGGTGCTCTTCGTCGTCACTGACCCGCCAGTTAAGGCGCTGCGTAAGGTTATTCCGCCGCTGCAGCTAGGAGGCATTGCGCTCGACGTTTCCATCATCGTTTTGTTCCTGCTTTTGTCCATCCTTTCGCAACTTATTGGCTGGCTATTTTTCAGCGCCAATGGGCTTGCAATGTAATAAACGGGTGTATTAAACCCTCCTGTTAACGTTGAGACTCGTGCCAGCGTTAGATAATGTGTTGATTCGGATACAATGAGTTACCACAATCCGTATTATTAACCGCATATGTACCCGGCCTCTGGACCCTCTAGAGGTTTGACCGATTCGTAAGGGGAAGAGAAGTCAATGCCACTGTCACCAGCTGATGTACACAACGTCGCTTTCAGCAAGCCGCCAATTGGCAAGCGTGGCTACAACGAGGATGAGGTCGATCAGTTCCTCGACCTCGTTGAGGATGCTCTTGCTCAGCTGCAGGATGAGAACGATGATCTCCACGCCCAGGTTGAGGAACTGAAGTCTCAGGCTCCGGCTCCCGCTGCTGGCGGCGCTTCTGCCGCAAAGGTCGATGAGGCCGCCGTACGTAAGGAAGTCGAGTCCAAGCTGCGCGCCGAGTACGAAGCAAAGCTGGCTGACTCCAAGAACGAGATCGCCAAGGCCAAGGAAGAGACCAAGCGTGCGCAGGAGCAGGCGAAGGCCGCTCAGGCACAGTCCGCCCAGGCACCGGCTGCTCAGGCGCAGGACAACTCCGCGGAGCTTAAGACTGCTCGCGAAGAAGCTGCTGCTGCCAAGCGCGAGCTCGAGGCCTCCAAGAAGGAGCTGGAGCGCACCAAGAAGGAGCTGGAGTCCGCAAAGAAGAACTCGGCTGCTTCCACCACTGCCTCCTCCGCCGCTGCTGTGGCTGGTGCAGGTGCTGCTCAGTCCACCGAACAGGGCCTCGCCACCCCGGATACCCACATGCAGGCCGCCCGCGTGCTGGGTCTGGCTCAGGAGATGGCGGACCGTCTTACCAGCGAGGCTAAGGCTGATTCCGAGTCCATGCTCGCTGAGGCTCGTACGGCTGCAGAGAAGCAGCTTGCCGACGCTGACTCGCACTCCAAGGCCCAGCTTGCTGACGCCCAGAAGCGCTACGATGCACAGCTGCAGGAAGCCGATACCCGCTCCAAGAAGCTGGTGGCGGATGCCGAGAACAAGGCAAAGCAGACTGAGTCTGACGCAACGTCCCGCGCCGAGGCACAGATTCGCCAGGCTGAGGAGAAGGCAGCTGCCCTGCAGGCGGATGCCGAGAAGAAGCACACCGAGGTCATGAACACGGTCAAGCAGCAGCAGACCGCTCTGGAGGCTCGCATTTCCGAGCTGCGTACCTTCGAGCGCGAGTCCCGTACCCGCCTCAAGACCCTGCTGCAGTCTCAGCTTGAGGAGCTGGAGTCCCGCGGCACCGCTGCTCCCAACGGTGAAACCGGCAAGTCCAACAATTAATCAGTGAATGAACGGCGTCCCTGCGGGGGCGCCGTTATTCTTTTATGTAGGTATACGTTCGTAGGTATACATTCTTTGTAAAGCACAGAGCCCTTAGTCATTGGTGAGGGAAGGAGAGCACGCATGCTTATCGGCGCATTGCTGTTGGCCTTTGTCGCTTTCTTGGCCTTCGTGAACTACATCCTCACTGCCGCTGAGTGGTCTTTGTACCTACTCTTCGCTTCCGCCGGGGTGGGCATTGTTCTTTTCATCGCAGACACCGTGATTAAACTCCGCCGCAAGCACGACGAGTAGCCCGGTCCCGCAGAAAACCTGTAGCGCGCGTATCTCGGACACGACGAGTAGCCCTCGGTCCAGTGATAATTCTGGGTGGAGGGCTGCTTGTGCGAAGACTCCTAGTTGTGTAGCTCCTAGTCGTTTCTTTCCGGGGTGCCGAATAGCCCGGGAGGCGCTTGCAACGGCGTGGGCGGTGGGGGAGGGCCGTGTGTCCTTTTCGCTTTACCCCCGACCCGAGCCATGCGGCCGCGACCCGGCGGCGCATTCGGATCGTCCTGGTTCACCCCGTTGTGATAGGGGCAGAGCATCACCAGGTTTTCTTGGTTGGTGTACCCGCCGTTCTTCCACGCGATGAGATGGTGAACCTGGCATTCATCGGCTGGTTTCATGCACTTATCCCACGCGCAGACTGGGAACTCGGCCATAGCCATAATGCGTTGCTTGATGCTGGCCGAGCGCTCCTCGTAGTAGAGGTTGACCGGCCCGTGATAGGGGTGGAAAAGGGTCGCGAGTGCGCCTTCTTTATCGATCTCATCAGCGATGACCTTGTTGAGGTATTCCGCGCCGGTCATCGTGGCACCGTTGGTCATGTGAAGGGTGATTTCCTCGCCGTCACCGTCGAGGATCTTTGTCATGGCCTCCAGTGGTACGAGGATATTAGTCTGCAGGCCGCGGCGCGGGGCAGTACCTTTGAAGAAGGCCTCGCGGATGGACTTGAGGGGGCGTTCGCGGTCGATGGCGTCGCTAAGCTCTGCAATCAGGTGCGAGGGACCTGTTATTGCCATCGTCCACGGTGCATTGCGGCGGCGGTAAACAGTCACGCCCTCTTTCGGCGTGGGTGGTGCCGAGTGTTCCTTGAGCTTCTTTTTCGCCAGTGTTTCCATCGCGAGGGTATCGGCGCTCGTCCGGCAGAGTTCAAGACGCAGTTTCCAGCTCAACGCTTGTGTTTTGGCTTTGCGGGCATAGCGGTCGATGATCTCCAAGGTAGGCAAAGAATGCCTGCGTTGGCGCGCTGCCTTCACTGCGTCACGTTGCATCCGCGTCATGGCGGTCTTGCCAAAGAAGCTCGTATGCAGCCGTACCAACTCCGCCGCGGTTTTGTCTGGGGAACCGGCGGCGATGAGGTCTGCTTCAGACATGCCTTCGCACTCGGCGACGACATCGATGCCGGCCCCGAGTGCGTTGAGGAAAGTCTGTAGCGCGTTCATATTTGTGGAGCTTAAAACACCTTATGACCTGTGCGCATTAGAAAAAATGTTCCTGTGGAAAACCTTATCCCAGGTGCCTCTTTTATGTACTGGCGTTTCTATTTTGAGGCTTTCGGGAACCTGGGCCTGTGAAAACTTGACCGCCTCGCTATACTTTTAGGCATATGCAGTGAGCCGGCTATCACCGGGGAGCATTCCGGAAGAACGTGCTTCGCGCTTAGCGGAGCATTATTAGAACCGGGCGGGTAGGGACCGTCATCTCCTTCACATCAACGAAGCGGGGCGCCTCGGTGCCCAAGCGGGGTGGTACCGCGAGCCGCAAGGCGCGTCCCCGCCACAGCGAACGAGTGAAGGAATTTTTAGATGAGTAATAACCCCGCGAACGTCGGCAGTGTTTATCCCAAAGTCGATATGACTGCTGGGTCTTCCCGTTTCCCCGATATGGAGCAGGAAGTCCAGAAGTACTGGAAGGGCGACGACACCTTTAAAGCCAGCCTCGAGCAAACCGAGGGCTGCCCCGAGTACGTCTTTTATGATGGCCCTCCGTTTGCCAACGGCCTGCCGCACTACGGTCACCTGTTGACCGGTTACGTCAAGGACATCGTCCCGCGCTACCGCACCATGGCCGGCAACCACGTCCCGCGCGTCTTCGGCTGGGACACCCACGGTCTGCCGGCGGAGCTGGAGGCAGAAAAACAGCTCGGCATCACCGATAAGGCCCAGATCGAGGAGATGGGCTTGGAGAAGTTCAACGAGTACTGCGCCAAGTCCGTCCTCGAGTACACCGATGAGTGGGAAGAGTACGTTAACCGCCAGGCCCGCTGGGTGGACTTCGAGAACGGTTACAAGACCATGGACTTGAACTACATGGAGTCCGTGATGTGGGCGTTTAAGGAGCTCTATGACAAGGGCCTGATCTACCAGGGCTTTAGGGTACTGCCGTACTCCTGGGCTGAGCATACTTCGCTGTCGAACCAGGAGACGCGCCTGGATGATTCCTACAAGATGCGCCAGGATCCGACCCTGACGGTGACCTTCCCGGTAGCTGGCGCTGTGGAGGGAAGCGCAGCGCAGAAGACGTTGGCGGATAACGCCGAGCTTGCCGATGCCTCCTTCCTCGCCTGGACCACCACCCCCTGGACCCTGCCGTCCAACCTGGCGCTGGCGGTCCACCCGGAGGTCGACTACGTCTTGTTCAAGGCCACCGAGGGCAACTTTGCTGGCCGCACCTTCATCATGGCCGAAGCGCTCACCGGCACCCTGGCCAAGGAGCTGGGTGAGGCGGAAGTTCTCAAGACGTTCAAGGGCGCTGAGCTAGAGGGCTTCAAGTACCAGCCCATCTTCGATTTCTTCCCGGATGTCGAGAACGCCTACCAGCTGCTGCTCGCAGATTACGTCACCACCGAGGACGGTACCGGCGTGGTTCACCAGGCTCCGGCCTTCGGCGAGGACGATATGCTCACCTGCCAGAAGTACGGCGTGGGCCTGGTCATCCCGGTGGATGAGGACGGTAAGTTCACCTCGCAGGTGCCACCCTACGAGGGCCAGCTGGTCTTCGACGCTAACAAGCCCATCATCAAGGACCTGAAGGAAGCTGGCCGCGTGGTGCGCCACGTAACCATCGAGCACTCCTACCCGCACTCCTGGCGCTCCGGCGAGCCGCTCATCTACATGGCTCTGCCAGCATGGTTCGTCAAGGTGACCGAGTTCCGTGACCGCATGGTGGAGCTCAACCACAACGAGATCGAGTGGCTGCCGGAGCACATCCGCGACGGCCAGTTCGGCAAGTGGCTGGAGGGCGCTCGTGATTGGAACATCTCCCGTACCCGCTACTGGGGCGCTCCGATCCCGGCGTGGATCTCCGATGACCCGGAGTACCCGCGCGTGGATGTCTACGGCTCTCTGGATGAGCTGGAGCGTGACTTCGGCGTGCGTCCTACCAGCCTGCACCGCCCGCACATCGATGAGCTGACCCGCCCGAACCCGGATGATCCGACGGGCAAGTCCACGATGCGCCGCGTGCCGGATGTGTTGGATTGCTGGTTTGAGTCCGGTTCCATGCCCTTCGCACAAAAGCACTATCCGTTTGAGAACAAGGAGTGGTTTGAGAGCCACTCGCCGTCGGACTTCATCGTGGAGTACTCCGGCCAGACCCGCGGCTGGTTCTACGTCATGCATGCGCTGTCCACCGCGCTCTTTGACCGCCCGGCCTACAAGAAGGTTGTGGCCCACGGCATCGTTCTGGGCAATGACGGCCTGAAGATGTCCAAGTCCAAGGGCAATTACCCGAACGTCAACGAGGTCTTTGACCGCGATGGTTCGGATGCCATGCGCTGGTTCCTCATGTCCTCGCCGATCTTGCGCGGTGGCAACCTCATCGTCACCGAGCAGGGCATCCGTGAGGGCGTGCGCCAGGCCATCCTGCCGATCTGGAATGCCTACACCTTCCTGCAGCTCTACGCTTCCCAGGACGCGACGTTCGATGTCAGCTCCACCAACGTTCTGGACCGCTACATCTTGGCCAAGACGCATGACTTGGTGAAGAACACGAATGATGCGCTGGCGAATACCGATATTGCTACGGCAACCGAGGAGGTTCGTCTCTTCGCGGATGCCTTGACCAACTGGTACGTGCGCCGCTCCCGCGACCGCTTCTGGGAGGGCGAGGAGACCCACCCGGAGGCCTTCAACACCCTGTACACGGTCCTGGAGACGGTCTCTCGCGTGGTGGCTCCGTTGCTGCCGCACGTGGCTGAGGTCATCTACCGCGGCCTGACCGGTGAGCGCTCTGTGCACTTGGCTTCCTACCCGAAGGCCGAGGACTACCCGGCTGACGCGGACCTGGTGGCCGCCATGGATGCCACCCGCGCGGTGGCTTCGGCGGCGTCGTCTGTGCGCAAGTCCAATAAGCTGCGCAACCGCCTGCCGCTGCCGAAGCTGACCGTGGCGATGCCGGATTCGGCTCGCTTGGCCGACTTTAAGGACATCATCCGCGATGAGGTCAACGTTAAGGACGTTGAGCTGACCGATGACGTCGATGAAGTTGGCACCTTCGAGGTGGTCTGCAACGCCAAGGTGGCAGGCCCGCGCTTGGGCAAGGACGTACAGCGCGCCATCAAGAACCTGAAGGCGGGCAACTACGAGCGTGACGGCGAGGAGGTTATCGTTGACGGCGATATCCGCTTGACCCCGGATGAGTACACGGAACGTCTCAAGGCTGCGAACCCGGAGTCCACGGCGCGCGTGGACGGCGTGGATGGCTTGGTGGTATTGGATACCAACGTCACCGAAGAGCTGGAGGCTGAGGGCTGGGCGGCGGATGTCATCCGTGGCCTGCAGGATGCCCGCAAGGCCGAGGACTTCGTGGTCACCGACCGCATCACCGTGGTCCTGTCTGTCCCCGCGGAGAAGGAGGAGTGGGCGAACCGCCACCGCGAGCACATCGCGGCGGAGGTGCTCGCTGTCGACTTCGCTGTGACGACCGAGGCTCTCGCGCCTAGTGCTGGCCAGAACGTCCATGATGTTCTTAAGGGCGCGACCGCCACGGTGGCTAAGGCCTAAGGCGACAACAGCGACGTAAACGGTTGCAGAAAAGCTCCGCTTCCCGGATGTGGGAGGCGGAGCTTTTTGCGTCTGTGCACAGGAAGCGAAGGGCGGCCTAAGGAAGGACGCCGTGGTTACGGGATGTTCGGGAGATTGCCCTGAGCGTAGGGGTGTCTCGGGAAGATGCAGTGATTGTGGGGGGTCTGCGCTAGCGGCGGGTGCCGGGCAGGTGCGCGCGCCAGGCAAGGATAACGTTGATGAGGCAGACCAGCGCCAAGAAGCTGCCGATACTGAACAACGCGGTGAAACCTATGTAGGGTGCAAGCGCGCTGAAGGCCATGGGGATGAAGAAGCCGGTGTAGGAAATGGAGTAGTATACGGCGGTCAGGCCGGCGAGCTCGCGCTCGCCCGCGATGCGCTGGACTTCAGACAAGCCGGCGACGAGAGCTAGGCCGTATCCCGCACCCATCGTCGCAGCGGCTGCGATGCCGAGCGGGAGGGAGAGCGAATGAGCGGCGAAGGCCCCGAGGATGGCGCCGACGGTGATGACGAACATGGCCAGCGCCGAGGCGCGTGCAGACTGATGGGTATCCACCAGACGGCCCAACATCTGGACGGCGACACCGCAGCCGAGGGTGATGACAGTCATCAGGCCGGAGAAAGCAATAGGGGCATCACCTGCTGAATCGGACAAGAGCTGTGGCAGCAGCGCATAGGCTGCTCCCGCGCAACCGAATACCCACGGGGCCACGGGGACGACGACGCGCAGGAAACGCTTGTGAGCAACGGCTGGGATATGCAGCATCTCCAGCATGTCGCGCACCCGAAGCTCCAAGACTGTGGTCTTGACGTCGCCTCGGCTGGGCTGGCGGGTCTCCGGGGTATGGAGGATCCACACGGCGGTCAGTAACGTAAGCAACATGTGGAGGATATAAGCCGTGTGGGTCGGCCATGGGCCCCACTGGGCGAGTATCGAAGCGATACCTGCGCCCACGAGGAAGCCTGCGGTCAAACACAAGGACGCTTTGCGGGCGCCTGCCGCCGGGTCCCCGCCAGCACGCGTGATGAGCTCTGTAATCCACGTTGAGCCCACGGCCATGACCAACCCCAAAGCCATGCCGCACAGGACGCGCCCCAGCGCAATGATGAGTGGCTCGTTGGGGGCGATGGACAGCAAGAAAGAGCCTGCCAATGACAGCGGTGCCGCGGGGAGCAGCAGGGGGCGGCGGCCAAGCAGGTCGGATAGTGGGCCGCCAATCAGCAGGGCGGGGATAATACCTACGACATAGGCGGCGAGGAGCCCATTGACCGTAACCTGGGAAAAATTGGAGGTCTCGCGATACATCACCAACAGCGGGGTGAACTCGTTTCCTCCCCACGCCACGGCAATCATTGAGCCAGCGACGGGGTACCACGCACGCTTTGGGAGCGGCGCTTCGAGGGAGCGGATGGGCGACCCTGTGCAGGCAGAGCTTTCAGTGCCTTCAGAGCTTTCGGTAGTGGTGTCGGCTTCTGTACAGGCGTCGGTTTGGGTAGCGGGCGCCTCGACAGCAGAGCTCGAATGCGCGGATACAGTCACAGTTGCTTCCTTGAGGAGTTGAGGTGGGAATGGAGTTCGGTCAGGTAGGAGTCGATGTCGCCGGTGCGGAGGGCGTCGGCAAGCACTGCGTGCTGGGCCACGAAGGCGCGGGCCTTCTCAACGCTGCGGCCGATGGCGGTGGCGGTAAAACGCTGTTGGCGCTCGCGCAGCGTGTGGCCGAGGTGCGCCAGCAGGCGGTTGCCGCCGTTGTCCATGATGGTTTGGTGAAACTTAGCGTCTAGTTGGGTATAGGTGCCCAGATCGCCAGCGTCGAGGGCGGCATTCTGTTCCTTGATGGTGGCATCGAGGACATCGGCAATGAGTTCACGTTCCTCGGGGGATAGCCCGCAGATGTGGCGCGCAGAGTTCTCGTCCACGAGGAGACGGGCCTCGTAGACCTCTCGGATCTCGCGGGGGCTAATCGGCACGACCAACGCGCCACGTTTGGGGTAGAGCTTCAAAAACCCTTCCACCTCCAAGCGGAGGAAAGCCTCGCGTACCGGGGTTCGGCTCATCCCTAGCTCGGCGGCTAGGGCGGCTTCGGAGAGCATGTCCGAGTCATCGACCTCATCATCGATGATGCGGCGCTTGAGGTGCTCATAGGCCCTTTCTGCGGCAGGTACCTTGTCTTTTTGCATGTATACATGATGCATGCAAGCGGTACCTAAGATCTAGCTCAAACGTCCATTCGTGAGACATCGATCACGCGGCGGGCAAGTGAGAGCTAGTTCTCCGTGCGCCGCGTGAGGGATACAGGAGAAGTATCAGAGGTAGGTGAGGGAGGCAGTGGGGACGTCGTATAGCACTGCGTTACCCATGCCGACCCAACCGATAAAGGGAGATTTCGCAAGTACCCGCGGTTTATGGACATGCCCCAGAATCCAGGCATCATAGCCACAGCTCTGTAGTTCCTCAGGCGTCGCGGGGAGGCACATGCTTTTGGAAAACTCCCCAGTCGCGGATGTATGCAGCAGGCCTACGTGTGGCTCGTTGCTTCCACGCGTGGGGAACGCGAGCGTGCGGGGGTCAGGGTCTGTGGCCACTGCGGCAGTGATGATGATGGCGCCGGCGCAGTGAAAAGAATGAACTTCGGTGGGGTGAACGGTCACAGACGACGGGAAACTGAGTTTGTGGTGGACGTCGTGGTTTCCGGAAATGAAATGGACGTCGCTGAAACGCTTGCAAGCGCGGGACATGACCTTCTGGGCTTGGGGTACGTACGTGGCTGCGTCTGCTTTACGGTCAATGATGTCACCGAGACAGACACACGCATCCGCGTCGGTGGTCTCGAGCACGTCGAGCGCCCACTCCATGCCGGGCGCGCCAGGCCGACCAAGGTGAAGATCCGCGAAAATAAGAATGCTAGCCACGTGCCCGCCGTCCTTGCCACCAAGTGATAAAGACTAGAACGGCAGTGGAGGTGCCTACACCGATGAGCGTCATCGCCATGGCTTCGGCACGGTGCCCCTGGTCAAACTGGTTCATAATCCACGGCGCGAGCAGATTGAGCTGGCTCGGACGGATCAGGGAAGACATAACCAGCTCGCGGAATCCCACGAAGAACGCCAGGAGCCAGCCGGCGGAGATGCCCGGGGCGAGCAGCGGCAAGGTGATGCTGCGCAACGTGTGGGACACGGAGGCACCGGATACGGCGGCGGCCTCGTACACAGTGGGGGAGACAGCACCGGCAGAAGTCTTGATGTTCTGCACCGCCATGGGCAGGAAGAGAACAGTAAAAGCCATGACGAGGATGACCATGGAGCCGTACGGTGTCCACGGCAGCCACGGAGCGTTCCATAGGAGAATGAAGCCGATGGCGAGCACAATACCAGGGACCGTATCCGGTGCTACCGCCAGGAAGTCCGCGACACGGGCGCTGACCTGCCTGGTCCGCTGAGTGAGCAAGGTGACGGCGATGCCGAGGATGACCGCTGTTGTGGCGCCGATTGCGCCGAGGGCGATGGAACGCAGCAAAGCTTCCTGGGCCGAGGGCATCTGGAGGACGATGGCGAAGTAATCAAAGGTGAGATTCTGCGGGGTCGGGGGCGCGGAGCGCAGAATGGTCATCGCCGCAAGCGTGATTGAGATATACGGGATGAGCACCGAGCAGGCGATGATGAGGAAGGTGACTAAGCCGCCGAGCGCCTTGCCAGCAGCGCCGATGTGGAGTGAGACCTGACGGGAGACTCGTCCACCACCGGTGAGGTCTCGCCGCGAGACCCATTGCTGGAATGCCCACGCGCCGACACCAAGTGCGAACAATACTGACGAGGACGCTGCTGCATCAGAGAAACTCAACGGGTCAATAGTGACGTCTTGGTAGATGGAGGAGACCAAGACTGTGAAGCCGATGGCGTTTCCCAAGGTAACCGGGGTGCCGAACTCGCCAGCGGCCTTAATGAAAATGATCAACGCGCCGAGCGAATACGGGCCCACGACGAGGGGCAAAATGATACGGCTTACCTGTTGCCAACGGCTGGCGCCAGCAACCTGAGCCATTTCCAGAGAGGACGCAGGGATCGATGTCAGGCAGTTGCGCAGGATGAGATAAAGAAAAGGGAAGAGCTCGCACGCCATGATGAAGGCCATGCCGGGAACCGAGTAGATAGCGTCATGCGCAAGCTTGCCCACGGTATGGCCGAAGAGCAATTCGGAAACTCCACCGCGGCGAGTGAAATCCATCCACGCCATTGCTGCGGCAAAGGGGGGAGTCATGAAGGGAATCATGATGGCGACTTCTATCCAGTTCGCCTTTGAGAACGGCGTCCACGCGCGCAAGAAGGCTAGCGGGACGGCGAACAGAGTAGAAAATACCACCACGAGGAGGGAGAGGATGACCGTATTGAGTAGTACCTCTCCCATGCCCGGCTCCACAATCTTGTGGAGGGAGGAAGACTCATCGCGGTATCCCACCACGGCGCTGATGAGCACCGATACCAACGGCGCGGCGACAAGCACGAGCAGCACGATGAGTACTGCATAGATACCAAGAGTGCGCTGTGGGCTGCGGGTAGTAGTGCTCATGAGGTGGGGTTACTCCGTGGTGAGAAAGTAGGGACTACTTCAGGTAGCGCTCGGCGAACTTTTCCTTGACGTCCTTCGAGGAAGAGGCGATGCCATCGAGATCTTCGTTAAGGGTCTCAATCTCCTCCAGCTTCGGTCCGTTCTTCGGGGCGATGTCGGTGTTGGCTGGGATCATGTTCTTGGACGCAGAAATCTCCTGTGCCTCATCGGAGAACATGAAGTCAACAAAAGCCTCGGCGGCGTCCTTGTTATCGGTGGTCTTGAGGATCATGACTGGTCGCGGGGTGACGGTAGTTCCGGAGGACGGGATAACAACCTCAAGCGGCTCGCCCTTGGCTTTAGCGGAGTACGCCGAGTAGTCCACGCCGCCCATGACGATGCCGCGGGAGCCGGAGGTGACCTGATCCAAGGCCGGACCGTTAGCGCCCTGAACAATCATGCCGTTGTCGAAGAGCTTGTCAAAGAGCTCCCACGTCTTGTCTTCGCCCCACTGGTCCACCATGGCGGCAATGAGGTCAGCAGCCGTGCCAGACTCGCGCGGATCCGGCATGATGACCTGATCCTTGTACTTTTCGTCGGCGAGGTCCTCCCAGTCCTGAGGGACGGAGTCCACCACGTTGGTGTTGGTAACCAGCGCCAACGCGGATCCATCGCGGCCGGTGAAGGTGCCGTTCTTGGACACCCAGCTCGAGGTGATCTTGTCAGCGCCTTCCGGGGTGTACTCTTCCAGAGCGCCGGCCTTGTCCTGCTTGGACGCAGCGGACCAGGAAGCCAGGTAGACCACGTCAGCCTGCGGGTTAGCTTCTTCCGCCTTGAGCTTGGCAGTAATCTTTCCGGTGGTGTCGGCGAAGACGTTGACCTTGACATCGGTCTTTTCCTCGAAGGCCTCGACGAGGGCGTCGGTAAGACCCTGCGGGTTCGCGGAGTAGTAGTCCAGCTCGCCGGAGAGTCCTTCCGGGGCCTCCCAGGCCTCAGCGGTGGACTCAGCGCCGGTGTTGTCAGCGGAGGAGGCGTCGGTGGAGTCGGCTGAATCAACAGAACCGCAACCGGCCAGAGCCAGGGCGGAAGCAGCGGTGGCAGCCACAGCGAGAGAAAGCTTCTTATACAGCATGGAGAATCCTTAACAGTAGAAAACAGATGAGATTAGTACGCGAGACGTACTGTCGAACCACGTTCGACTCGGGAGCGGCTGTAAGCCACCCAAGGTTCGTCAGCGCCCTCGACATCGCAGTGCAACTCGTAGCGCCCGCCGATGTACTGAGCAGTGCGGACGGTCCCGTCCACGTGGTGCGGGAAAGACCCGATGTCTTCCTCCGCGCCTAGGACGGTGAGGTTTTCAGGACGGACGTCGGGAAGCCCGGCGCGGCGGTTCATGGTGCCCACGAAGCCGCCGACGAAGGGAGTGGCGGGGGAATCGTAGAGGGTAACAGGATCGGCGAACTGTTCGATGACACCGTCTTTCATGACGACGACTCGGTCCGACATCGACAGAGCCTCGGATTGATCGTGGGTGACGTAGATGACCGTGAGGCCCAAGTCGTGGGCGAGAGCGGTGAGCTCAGCACGAATCTGGACGCGTAGAGCGGCATCGAGTGCTGAGAGAGGCTCATCCATGAGGAGCAACTGAGGGTTGGAGACAAGTGCGCGGGCGATAGCTACGCGCTGCTGCTGGCCACCGGAGAGCTGATTGGGGCGAGCTTGGGCCTTCGGGGTAATACCGACCATGTCCATGCATGTGCGCACCCGTTCGGCGCGTTCCGCAGACGACAATTTGTTCCCCGCGGTCGTGAGAGGAAATTCGATGTTCTTCTCCACAGTCATGTGTGGCCACAGCGCCAGATCCTGGAAGACCATGGACAAGTTGCGCTTATTCACCGGAACGTTCGTGTGTGGGCCGAACATTTCTTTGCCGGAGAAGGTGATGGTGCCGGCATCAGGAGTTTCGAGGCCTGCGATGCAGCGCAGAAGGGTGGACTTGCCACAACCGGAGGGGCCGAGGATAGAGATGAACTCGCCGGAGTTAATGACGAGGTCAGTGGCATGGAGACCGGTGTTGTCCGCGAACTCGCGCTTAATGCCGTTGATGACCACGTGGGCTTGGGAGGCAGGGTGTTGGGGCGAGAGCTGAGAAGGCACAGCGAAAGAGGTTAGGAAGAAAAAGTAACCGAGGGGAGTCGGGGCGGTTACAACAGCGGTAAGTGCAGATGAATAGTGGGTTTCCTACGGGTAGAGCTTAGACTGGAGCGCATGCAGCGCTGGGTTCTTCACATCGACATGGATGCGTTCTATGCCTCGGTGGAACAGCTGACTCGGCCCACCCTGCGCGGTCGTCCGGTGCTGGTGGGAGGGACGTCCGGCCGCGGGGTCGTCGCGGGTGCTTCCTATGAGGCGCGCGCTTATGGCGCGCATTCCGCCATGCCCATGTTCCGCGCGCAGCAGCTCGTGGGTTTTCGTGCCGTGGTGGTGCAACCTCGCCGAGCAGTCTATTCGGTGGCTTCGCGCCGGGTATTTGAGATCATTGCGGAGCACGCTGGGGTCATCGAGCAGCTTTCCATCGACGAGGCCTTCATGGAACCTGAGGCACTAGTCGGTGCCTCAGCCGACGAGGTTCGTGAGTGGGCAGAGAACCTGCGCCGCGTGATTCGAGCGGAGACGGGCCTTCCCAGCTCTATTGGTGCGGGTGCGGGAAAGCAGAGCGCGAAGATCGCCTCGGGGGAGGCCAAACCGGACGGCACCTTCGTTGTTCCACGAGAGCGCTTCGAGGAGCTCATTCACCCGCTGCCGGTGGGAAAGCTGTGGGGTGCGGGGCCGGTCACCCAGCAGAAGCTTGCCGCCATCGGAGTGGAGACTATCGGCCAGCTGGCCGCAATGAGCCGCAAGGAAGTCGAGATTTCGCTCGGCGGTGTGGTGGGTGTGCAGTTGTGGGAGCTTGCCCAAGGGATTGATGAGCGTCCAGTTGCCCCGCGCGCGATTGCCAAACAAATCTCCACCGAGTTCACCTATCCCACCGATCTGCGCACGGCGGCAGAGGTAGATGCGGCGCTGATTCGCGCGGCGCATGGCGCTCATTCCCGTTTGTTGAAGGATGGTCGCGGCGCGCGCACGGTGACGGTGAAGCTGCGGATGGCGGACTTTCACATCGAGTCACGCTCAGCCACCTTGCCCTATGCGACAGATGATCTGAAGGTGCTCGAAGCCAAAGCGCTGAGTTTAGCGCGCTACCCGGAAGAACTCGGTCCTATCAGGCTGGTGGGCGTGAGCTACTCAGGGTTGGAGCAGGCCCGCCAAGACGTGCTCTTTCCGGAACTAGACCGTGAGATCGTGCGCCAGGACCCAGACACGGACTATGAAACCGGGGTCAGCGATTATCTGCCGGGCAGCACGTCCACCCCAGTCGATGTCTCCTCCACTGCAGATTCCGAGGAATCGCCGAGCCGCAAATGGCGTGCTACTCAGGACGTTTATCACCCCGACTTCGGCCACGGCTGGATTCAGGGCGCGGGCCACGGAGTGGTCAGCGTGCGCTTTGAAACCCGTGCTACGGGCCCGGGGTTTGTGCGCTCCTTCGCCGCTGAGGATGAAGAGCTCCGCCCAGCCGATCCGCTGGACTCCTTGGCCTGGGAGGACGTCCTGCCGGGCAATGATGCCGAGCTTGACGGTGACGTCGCCCCCGAGGGGGCGGTAGAGGCCCCACCACGCGAGGACAATTAGCCCGCGGTATAGGCCGTGCTGGTTGGTGCCTTACTAAACATCTCTGCCACCGGCGTGCCTGTAGCAAGTGCCGCAGCAAGCATAATGCGGGCCTGCCCGGCGCGGAATCCGCCGGCGGCCACCGCGCCCATCTCGCCCAAGGTGGCGCCACCGCCAGCGCCGCCATAGGCCAGCTTGGTATTCCCGTAGGGAGTTCGGGTGCTGATCACCACGGGCACGCCCGCCTGCAGCGCGCGGGTCACCCCGGCACCCATCTCCGCGCCCATGTTTCCCGAACCCATCGCCTCGATGACGAGGCCGGAGGCGTGTTTAAGGGAGGCGTCGACAAGCTCGGCTGATGCCCCCGGGTAGGCCGCGATGATCTCAACGGGGTGATTGGCCAAGGGCGCTAGGGGGAGGGGCGCTAAGGTGGAGACTCCCACCGGTAATTCCTCAAAGCCGTTGAGCTGCGAAGTATGCCACTTGCGCGCACCGCGCCCAGGGATAGTCTTGCCGCCGAACTGCACCCACACGCCCGGCTTGCCGGAGCGCAGAAGCCCATAGGCCTCGCGCAGGTTGCGCGGGCCATCACCGGCCGGGTGGTCGAAGGCGCGCTGGGCGCCGGTGAGCACGATAGGGCCATCGCCTAAGTCAAAAAGGGACAAGGCCAGCGCGGTTTCCTCCATGGAATCGGTGCCGTGCGTGATGAGGACGCCGTCGATGTCTGGGCGGGAGAGCTGTTCGCGAACGCACAACAGGAGCTCATCGAGGTCGGCCAACGTAATTGAGCTGGAATCTAGCGCGCGGAATTCCACCACCTCAATGTCGTGCGTGCCGCCGTCAGTGCCCAGAGAAGCGGCCAGTTGCTGGCCGCTAACGGTGGGGACTAGGGAACCGTCACGGACCGTCGTACAAGCGATGGTGCCACCGGTGGCGATGAGGGCAAAGGTCATGCCAGCAGGCTACTACAGCCACGCACCTGCGCGGGAAACCCAGGGCTGGGTTCACGGACGCTAAAGTAAAAAGGATAAACCACGATCCCCTACGTGAGGAGTATTTGTGAAATCCTTCAAGCTGAGCGCCGCCGTCTTGGCTCTGGGCGCCGCGACTGTCCTGTCCGCCTGCTCGTCTTCTGAGGATGCAGCGAGCGAGAGCAGCACCGCCGCCAAGCCTTCGGGCGAAACCTCCGCCTCGCAGGTTGTCTCCACCGAGATGCCCACTGTGGAGCAGCTCAACGAGATTCTGTCCAAGGCCGCGGACCCGAACCTTCCCCAGGAAGAGAAGGTGCAGCTGGTCCAGGGTAGCGAGACGGCGCCGGAGCTTTTCGACGTCATGTCGCAGTCCCAGGCCGAATCCGGTGCCACCTTCGAGGTCGTGGCCCCGGTCATTCCGGGCCTCGTGCCGGATTCCGCGCTGGCGACCGTCCACATCAATACCCCGGATGGTCAGCAGCAGACCGCCGACCAGGTGGAGTTCATCAACGAGAGTGGTACATGGAAGCTGTCTAAGACCTGGGCTTGTGTTTTGGTCACCAACATCGTCCCGCCGGAAGAGGTTCCGGAGATGTGCGCCGATTCCGTGCCGGAAGACGCAGCGGCGCCTGCCGACGCCCCCGCTGAAGGCGAGGAAGTGCCAGCCGAGCAGGCCCCTGCCGAGGTGCCTGCAGAGGACGCTGAGGCTCCCGCTGAGGCCCCAGCTCAGTAAGCTCGGCCGACAAAAACCTCAGCGCCCACCACCCACTGGCTTTTCTGCCAGTCAGGTGGTGGGCGCTGTGTTGTCTGGAAACCCGTGACGCGGCTGCCGCGTGCAGCGGCATAGGCGCTGAGCGCGCTAGCTAGTCGGTTGTGAACTCCATTTCGGTGGCGCTGGTCTGCACCACGCGAAGATCGGAGCCTTCCGCACCATAAGAAATGGCGGTGGTCACAGAGACATCGCCGGCGGTGGGAAGCGGCTTGGTCAGATCAACTGTGACCGAGCCTTCCGAGGTGGAGGTGTGATCGAGCACCTTGAGTTCTTTGCCCTGCAGTTCCTCGGGGGCGTCGGCACCGTTAAAGGACAGCGCGCCCAGGGAAGGACGCTGCTCCACCTTGACGCTGAGGGTGGCGGTATCCCCGTCCAGCTTGTCCAAGGTATATGTCGTGGTTTGCAGCAGCGTGGATTCGCCAGTGACGCGCGATTCCACCATCCATGTCGCGCCGGGGCCGATTTCCTCATCTGGGAAGACGATGGGCAGGGAGGTCAGGCTGGTGATAGCGCGCTCGACTGTGCTGCGGGCCTGATCGGTTGCTGCCTGCGGGGCCGCTAGGCGCAGAGAATTCATCTGTCCGGTATCCGTACCACGCCACCCAAACTGGAAACCCTCGGCGGAGGAGACATCCGTGCCGTCAGCCTCGGGCTTGCCCACGGTGACGAAGGCGTTGCGGCTCGCCGGAAGCTGGCCTTCGACGTTCTCGGTGGCAGCTTCCACCGAAGCCTGCAGCGGAAGAGTGACCGTATCCTCGGTCGCCGGCGAAGGGGCAGCGCTGCCATCCTTGCGCAGCTGCTGGTCGAAACCCGTGGCGACCTTGTAGGTCAGCTCCTGAGAAGCATCGAGATCCTGATAAGCCAGAACGCGGCTGGCACCGTCACCGGGCTCCAAGAGGGTGACGCGCGGGGCGTCGAGGGCCAAGCCGACCGGTTCTTCGACTGGCTTGGACGGCTGGGAATAGGAACAGCCGGCGAGCGCGCCGCTTACTCCTAGGACGGTGGCGGACAGGACTGCTAGAGCTCTCACACGAAACACGCATTCCAAATTACCGGATGAGCCTGTTTAGAATGGAACGGGTGAAAGCAAGGAGTTATATCGGAGTGATGGTTGCGGTGGTGCTCGGTGTGGCTGCCGTCGACCAAGCCGTGAAGGCGCTGATGCTGTCCATCCTCACCGAAGGTGAAGCCTTACCGGTGTTCGGTGACTGGTTCCGCTTCTACCTTTTGTTTAACCCCGGCGCGGCCTTCTCCATGGGAGGGGAGGGCTCGACGTGGCTGTTTACCACAATCCAATTGGCCTTCATTGTCGGCGCGGCCATCGCCGCTCCGCGTATCCACGACAAGTGGCAGGCCATCGGGCTGGCAATGATCGCTGGCGGCGCGCTGGGCAATTTCATCGACCGTCTGGTCCGTGAGCCAGGGTTCTGGTTCGGCCACGTCGTGGATTATATCTCCGTGGGCAGCTTCGCCGTGTTCAATATCGCGGACGCGGCAATCACCTGTGGCGTGGTGGTTTTCATCATCGCGATGTTCTACTCAGAGATGAATGAGAAGTCGGAAGAGCAGGAAGCGGGGGAGTGTAATGCGCGAAAGCCGTAGGTTGCCGGTACCCGAGGGCCTCGATGGCATGCGCGTGGACGCTGCCTTGGCCAAGCTCCTGGGTATTTCCCGCGCCCGAGTGGCCCAGTTGTGCACGGCGGGTGACGTGGAAATCGACGGCGAGGCAGTGGGCAAGTCCGAGCGCTTAAACGCCGGCGGGTGGATCGACGTCATGATGCCGGCGCCTGAGGAACCACTTGTCCCCAAGGAGGAGCTGGTGGAGGGCATGGATGTCCTCTATGTCGACGAGGACGTCATCTGTGTGTTCAAACCGGTGGGGGTGGCCGCGCACCCGACGTTGGGCTGGGATGGCCCCACCGTCATTGGCGGGCTGCGGGCGGCGGGCTATGCGCTTGCCGACGCCGGCCCTACCGAACGCAAGGGCATTGTCCACCGCCTCGACGTGGGAACCTCCGGCGTCATGGTGGTGGCCGCCAGTGAGCGTGCCTACTCCCAACTCAAGAACGCCTTCCGCGAGCGCACCGTGAAGAAGACCTATCACGCCGTGGTCCAAGGCTTGCCGGATCCCATCGTGGGGACCATTGATGCACCCATTGGCCGTCATCCTTCGGCGGGCTGGAAATTTGGGGTTGTCGATGACGGCAAACCGGCGGTGACACATTACAAGCTGCTGGAGGCCTTCCGCGAGGCTAGCCTCCTCGAAGTTCATTTGGAGACCGGCCGAACCCACCAGATCCGTGTCCACATGTCTGCCACCGGGCATCCCTGTGTGGGTGATCCGATGTATGGCTGTGACCCGAACCTGGCCAAGCGCGTGGGGCTTAACCGCCAGTGGCTGCATGCGGTAAAGCTCGGATTTACCCACCCGGGTACTGGCAGGTGGTTTGAATGCACCGCACCTTATCCCGAGGACCTGAAGCACGCCGTGGAGGTTTTGCGCGGATGAGCCCGCAACGGAGCACGCGCCAGCGCATCTATCGGCGCCGCCGGGCCGCGGCGCTGGTGCTGTTGGCGGTGCTGGCGCTGGTGGTGGTTCTCGCTTTCGGCCTCCTTGGCACCCAGCCCCGCGCGGCGCTGCAAGGAGACCAGCTGGGGCCGGATGGAACCGAGACTGCTGCTGAATATCGCGAACGCGCGGAGGCCTCACTAGCGCAGGCGGACGAGCCAGCCTATGCCCTGGTGGGTTTTAACGAGGCGCTGAGCGCACAGGAGGTCTCCGATGCGCTGAGACCAATCCAGCGCATGGATGCCATCGTGATCGGGCTGGCCGCCCCCATTGCAGTTCCCGAACCTGTCACTGGCGCCACGCGCGTCGACGTCCTCGATACCGTCCTGTCCCGCGTGTCCGACCATGCCCGTGACATGGGGGAGGAGGCACCATCGGAGGTCGACGCCGTCGTGGTGTATTCCGATGGGAGTCAGTTGCGCGCCCTCGCCTCCGACCCGCGGGTCGATACCGTGGAGGTCGCGCCCGAGGATGCCGCATGGGGCTCCTTCGGCGTGCGCCCGCCCGCCAACGTCGGACAGAATGAGAACCGCTAGAACAGCTACCGATAGAACAACCAAGGAGAAGACATGCGCCTATTTCCCAACACCTCCGAGTGGCCACCGAACTACCGCTTTGCCTACCTCTTGATGTGGGCGGGCGCGTTCATCGCCTCTGGGGCCGCCATCGCGCAAGGGGTCTGGGGAGCAGACAAGCTCGCCTTCGGCATTCTCATCGTGGTGGCCATCTACTGCATCGCCATGGCCATCCTCATGCCGCGGTGGGCGCTCAACGCGCGCGAGGAATCCGCCCGGCGTGCCCGGGCTCGGGAGGCGCGCGACGAGCTGAAGCGCCGCTAGTCCCGGCTGGGGGTTGTTTTCTCTGCGGGGTGGAGGCGGGCGCGGCGTCGAGAAGCGCGGCCCATGCGCACCAAGTCCGCCAGGTAAATGATGACCGCTACCCAGATGATGGCGAAGCCGATCCAGCGTTCCGTGGACATGTGTTCCTGGGTGACAAACAGCGCCCACAGCATCTGCATGATGGGGGTCATGTACTGAAGCATGCCAAGGGTAGACAGGCGCAGGTGCTTAGCGCCTTGGGCGAAACACAGCAGCGGCAGGGCGGTGACGAGGCCGGAGGTAACCAGCAGTGCGATGTGCCCGGGCCCTTCGGTAGTGAAGGTGGATTCGCCCTGTGCCTGGAGGTAGCCCAGGTAGATCAGCGCGAAGGGGAGCATGGCCAAGGTTTCCGCGGCCACAGAGCCCATCGAGGAAACCGTGATGCGTTTCTTGAGCAAACCATAGATTCCGAAGCTGAAGGCCAAAGCCAGCGAATAATAGGGGGCCTGACCGGTCATGAAGGTCAGCCACAACACTGCGATGAAGGCGATGCTGACCGACGCCACCTGCGCCTTCGTCAGCTTCTCCTTGAGGAAAATAATGCCGAGGGCCACGGAGACGAGAGGGTTGATGAAATAGCCCAGTGCGGCATCGGCCACGTGATCGCTGTTGATGGCGATGACATAGGTGCCCCAGTTGATGGTGATGGCCACGCCACAGGCAAACATCCACCCCCAAGTGCGCAGGCTGAACGCTTTCAGCTCGCGCCAGCCACCTGTTACCAGCAACACTGCGGTGACGAGAACGGCGGTCCACACGATGCGGTGGGCCAAAATCTCAAACGGGCTGGCGGGGCGCAGCAGCGGGAAGAATGCTGGGAAGAAACCCCACATGAGATAGGCAGCAATGGTGTAGAACATTTAAGAAAATGTACCTTAACGAGGACCTACGGGCGAAGTTTGACGTCCCCGCTAAGATGAGCCGCATGGCCAAAAACTCCTCCTTCGTCCATCTGCACAACCACACCGAGTTCTCCATGCTGGATGGCATGGCCAAGGTGGATATGTTGGCTGATGAGGTGGTCCGCCAAGGCATGCCGGCGGTGGGCATGACTGACCACGGCAACATGTACGGCTCCAATGCTTTTTACCAAAGGATGACTAGTGCTGGCGTGAAGCCCATCATCGGCATCGAGGCCTACCTGGCGCCGGAATCGCGCTTCAACAAGAAGCGCGTGTTGTGGGGAACACCGGACCAGAAGCGCGATGACGTCTCCGCCTCCGGTGCCTACCTCCACCAGACCATGCTGGCGGAGAATGAAACCGGTCTGCGCAACCTGTTCAAGCTTTCCTCCTTAGCTTCCTATGAGGGGCAGTTGGGTAAGTGGCCGCGCATGGACGCCGAGCTGATTGCCGAGCATGCTGAAGGCATCATCGCGACCACCGGCTGCCCATCCGGTGACGTACAGACCCGCCTGCGCTTGGGGCAGTTCAATGAGGCGCTCGAAGCTGCTGCCATGTGGCAGGACATTTATGGCAAGGACAACTTCTTCCTAGAGCTCATGGACCATGGGCTGGACATCGAAAAGCGCACGCGTGACGGTCTGCTGGAGATTGGCCGCAAGCTGGATCTCCCGCCGTTGGTGACCAATGACTGCCACTACGTGCTGGAATCCCAGGCGCCCTCCCACGAGGCCATGCTCTGCGTGCAGACGGGCAAGACGTTTATGGACCCGGACCGTTTCAAGTTCGACGGCACCGGCTACTACATTAAGACTGCTGCGCAGATGCGTGAGCTGTGGGACCACATGGTGCCGGAGGCCTGCGATAACACCCTGTGGATTGCCGAGCGCGTGCAGGACTATGGCGCGATTTGGGAGGAGCACACCCATGACCGCATGCCGATTGCCGACGTCCCCGAGGGCTACACCCCAACCTCCTGGCTAACTCACGAGGTGATGGAGGGACTGAAGGATCGCTTCAACGGTGGGGATGTGCCGCAGGAGTACATCGACCGTGCTGAGTACGAGATCAGCGTCATCGATATGAAGGGCTACCCTTCCTACTTCCTCATCGTGGCCGAGCTCATCAAGCACGCGCGCTCCATCGGCATTCGCGTTGGTCCGGGCCGTGGTTCGGCGGCCGGTGCGCTCGTGGCCTACGCGCTGACGATTACCAACATTGACCCCATCGAGCACGGCCTGCTCTTCGAGCGATTCTTGAACCCGGAGCGTCCGTCCGCACCGGATATCGATATCGACTTCGATGATCGCCGCCGCGGCGAGATGATTACCTACGCCGCCGAGCGGTGGGGCGAGGACAAGGTTGCCCAGGTGATCACCTTCGGTACCGTGAAGACCAAGCAGGCCATTAAGGACTCCGCCAAGGTGCACTTTGGCCAGCCGGGCTTCCAGATGGCGGACCGCATCAACGGCGCCCTGCCACCCGCGATCATGGCCAAGGACATCCCGCTCGCCGGCATCACGGACCCAGAGCACGAGCGCTATTCGGAGGCGGCCGAGGTCCGGCAGATGATTGAGACTGACCCGGACGTCAAGAAGATCTATGAGACCGCCCGCGGCCTCGAGGGCGTGGTCCGTCAGGCCGGCGTGCATGCCTGCGCGGTGATTATGGCCTCGGTCCGGCTCATGGACCACATCCCGATGTGGAAGCGCCCAGCCGACGGCGCCTACATCACCGGCTGGGACTACCCGGCCTGTGAGGCCATCGGCCTGCTGAAGATGGACTTCTTGGGACTGCGCAACCTCACCGTGATCGGTGACTGCCTGGAAAACATCAAGAAAAACCGCGGCGAGGAAGTCCACCTAGAAGACCTCCATGCCGACGACCCGAATGCCTCAAAGGTCTATGACCTGCTGTCGTGCGGCGATACGTTGGGCGTGTTCCAGCTCGACTCGGGCGGCATGCAGGAGCTGCTCAAGCGCATGAAGCCAACGGGCTTTAAGGACATCGTGGCGTCACTGGCGCTCTACCGCCCGGGCCCGATGGGTGTGAACGCGCACTGGGATTATGCGGACCGCAAGAACGGCCGCAAGGAAATTACCCCAATTCACCCCGAGCTGGAGGAGCCGCTCAAGGAAATCCTCGATGAGACCTACGGTCTTATCGTGTACCAAGAGCAGATCATGCGTATCTCGCAGAAAGTGGCAAACTACACCGCCGGCGAGGCAGATGGCTTCCGTAAAGCCATGGGTAAGAAGAAGCCAGAAGTGCTGGCCCAGCAGTATGACAAGTTCTGGGGCGGCATGAAGGACAATGGCTACTCCAAGGAAGCAATGGATGCTCTGTGGGGCACCATTGAGCCCTTCGCCTCCTACGCGTTCAACAAGTCCCATGCCGCGGGTTATGGTTTGGTGTCCTTCTGGACGGCCTACCTCAAGGCCTACTATGCGCCGGAATACATGGCCGCACTGTTGACCTCGGTGGGTGATAAGAAGGACAAGTCCGCTATCTACCTGGCTGACTGCCGCCACCTGGGCATCCGCGTGCTCTCACCGGACGTTAATGAGTCGGTGGAGACCTTCCAGGCTGTCGGCGAAGATATTCGTTTCGGCATGGGCGCTATCCGCAACGTCGGCGGGGAAGTGGTGGATTCCATCGTGAAGACCCGCCGGGAGAAAGGGGCTTTCACATCCTTCTCCGACTATCTGGACAAGATTGAGCTGGCGGCCTGTTCGAAGCGTGTCACCGAATCCCTCATTAAGGCCGGTGCTTTCGATTCCCTGGAACACCCACGCAAGGGCCTCATGCTTATTCATGAAGACGCCGTGGATTCGGTGCAGACGACCAAAAAGGCAGCCGACAAGGGGCAATTCGACCTCTTCGCTGGCTTCGGAGGCGGGGATGAACAGGGTGACTCTGTTTCTGCTTTTGCCATCGATATCCCGGAGGAGAACTGGGACCGTAAACACGAGCTGGCTCTGGAAAGGGAGATGCTCGGCCTGTACGTGTCTGGTCACCCGCTTGATGGTTTCGAGGAAGCACTGAATGCGCAGACGGATACCCCAATTACCAAGATCCTCAACGGCGAAGTGGGCAATGGCCAGGAGCTCGTGATTGGCGGCATTATCTCGGGCGTTGACAGGCGCTTTTCCAAGCGCGATGGCTCGCCCTGGGCCATCGTGAGCATCGAAGACCATAACGGCGCCCAGGTGGATATCCTCGTGTTCAACCAGGTGTACTCGCTGGTAGCCCCGCAGATCGCTGAAGACAACATCATCCTGGCCAAGGTCCAGGTGAAGATCCGCGATGAGCGCATGTCCCTGTTCTGCTCCGATATCCGCGTTCCCGATTTGGGGCCGGGTAACGGCGCCGGTCTGCCGCTGCGCCTGACCATGCGCACGGATCAGTGCACCATGGACAACATTGCGCGGCTGAAGCAGGTCTTGGTCAACAACAAGGGTGAGTCTGACGTGTACCTCACGCTTGTCGACGGCGAAGAGTCCACCATGATGGTCCTCGGCGAACATCTGCGCGTGGAGCGCTCCAGCAACCTCATGGGTGATCTCAAAGCGACGATGGGCGCCGGAATTCTCGGCTGAGGTAACACCCCGCATTCGTGTGCTGAATAAAAGTACAGAATGAAGCGGGCTGTGCTTCGCCCGTGGGTTACGCTAGACAGCACAGTCTAGTTGAAAGGGAGACCGTTTCCTCATGGTCAATAAGATCCGTACCACTCACGTCGGCTCGTTGCCGCGCACGCAGGAGCTGTTGGACGCTAACCTCGAGCGCTCCGCCGGCACCATCTCCGATGAGAAGTTCCACGAGATTCTGGAGCGCTCGGTCGCTGACGTGGTCAAGCGCCAGGTTGATCTCGGCATCGACATCATTAACGAAGGCGAATACGGCCACATCACCTCTGGCGCTGTGGACTATGGCGCCTGGTGGAACTACTCCTTTACCCGCCTGGGTGGTCTGACCATGACGGACAAGGACCGCTGGGAGATCGGTGACAAGATCCGCTCCGAACCGGGCAAGATTCGCCTCTCCTCGATGAAGGATCGCCGCGACCGCGCCCTGTTCGCGGAGGCCTATAACGACCCGGATTCCGGTATCTTTACCGGCCGCAAGAAGGTTGCAAACCCGGAGTTCACCGGTCCGGTTACCTACATCGGTCAGGAGCAGGTCGAGGCTGACGTGAAGCTGCTTGCCGATGCCCTCCCCGAAGGCACCGAAGGCTTCGTCGCCGCACTGTCCCCGGGCGCTGCGGCCCGCCTGCCCAACAAGTACTACGAGGATGAGTCCGATCTTGTGCGTGCCTGCGGTGAGGCGCTCAAGGTGGAGTACAAGGCCATCACCGATGCCGGCTTGACGGTGCAATTCGACGCCCCAGACCTGGCCGAAGCCTGGGACTCGGTGGTTCCGGAGCCGACGGTCGAGGATTTCCAGGCCTTCTTGCGCGAGCGCATTGAGATTCTCAACGAGTCCATCAAGGATATCCCGCGTGAGCAGACCCGCCTGCACATCTGCTGGGGCTCCTGGCATGGCCCGCACGTGACGGATATTCCTTTCGAGGACATCATTGAGGAGATCTTGCAAGCCAAGGTCGGCGGCTTCTCCTTCGAGGGCGCCTCGCCGCGTCACGCGCACGAGTGGCGCGTGTGGAAGGACCACAAGCTGCCGGAGGGCACTGTGATCTACCCGGGTGTGGTTTCGCACTCCACGAATGCTGTGGAGCATCCGCGCTTGGTGGCCGACCGCATCATCCAGTTTGCTGAACTGGTGGGCCCGGAAAACGTGATTGCATCGACGGACTGCGGCCTCGGCGGCCGTTTGCACCGCCAGATTGCGTGGGCCAAGCTGGAGTCCCTCGTGGAAGGTGCCCAGATTGCTACCGAGGAGCTGTTCTAAGCAAGGAGTAGCTCCCCCCTCAGCCAGCAGCTGAATACCACGCGCGAACCCTAACAACAACGCGCGAACCGTATAGGTTCGCGCGTTTCTTTTCGTTGGGGCAGCGGCTATTTCGCAGCCGCCTTCTCGTCTTCCTTCTTCTGGGAGTTATCCCAGTAGAAGCCCTGGCTCTTCAGGAACGCACGCAGGCCGTCGAGGACGGATGGGTCGAATTGCGCGACCACGGTCAACGCATTAATCGCGACGGCGACCAGCGCGATCGTGCCGCCGACCCAGGCAAAGACCTCCTCGGCCGTGTCATTGGGGCGCGCAGACTGCACCCAGTCGGGCATCTCGTCCCATTCCTTCTCCAGCGCCGCGTCCTTTTCTGCCTGGACGCAATCTGGTTCTGCGGGCATACCGGAGGAACCATAACCGTTAAGGATGCCGAGCCCGAGCTCCTGCGGACCCATGAAGGAAGAACCCGCGGTGCCATCAGCCACCGCCTTTTCGTGCTCCTCTTGCGCCTTGCGTACCTGGTTCGCACACTCCTCGGAAAGATCAGAGGTGTCGATGCGCCCGACGTTCATCGAGCTTCCACCGTTTGGACCCTCGGAGCTTCCGCCCGTGGAGCTTTGGCTCAGGGAGGACGAGGAGGACTGGCTGCTCTCAGCTGATTCGGCGGCTGAGGCCAGCGGGGTGACCAATGCCATCGTCGTGGCACACACTGCGATTAGTGAGGTGGAAAGGCGCATAATCAGGGGTTCTCCTTGGGAAGGGTGCGAAAGGAAGTACGAGAAAAAAAGGGGGAGGGTTGTCTCAAACCCACTTCAATGTAGCAGCCTTCCCCTTAGCGAAGATAGGTTTTATAGGAACTTCTCCAGCTGCTCGCTCAGCGGTGCTGGAGCAAAGCTGAGAACCGTTTCGCGGACACCCGGGGCGTTCAGCAGGCCTACCGCGGCAGCGACAGCGGCGATGACTCCGATGAGAGACCCGACGGCGATGGTCGCGGTGGAGGAGTGGGAACTCTGGCTGCTCTTGTCTTCGTTATCGTGGTCGTCGGCATCGTCTTGGTTGTCCTCGTCGGCATTGAGCAGGTCCTCAACGTTGTAGACGGTGGTGGTTCCGGAAACCTCGTTGCCTACGATGAGCAGGTGCTCACCGTTAGGGGAGTCTGCCTTGTCGACGAAGGCAAAGCCCTCCGGGCCCAAGTCGCCGGCAGCAGCGAACTCATCAGTGGAGAAGTCGCGGTTGTTGACATAGGTGACGAAGGTAGCGGTGGCGGGGTCGGTGACGTCGTAGACGAAAATGCCGCCAACGCGCTCGGCGCCAATGAAGGCATAAGTACGCTCCCCAACGGTGCCGATGGTCAGGGCCTCTGGTTCTGGGCCCTTGTTATCAGAGCGATCGTCGAACTCTGCTTCTTCGTTATCGGCGTTGTGGTGGAAGATACCCGGCTCGTTGAGCTCAGCGGTGATCTTTTCGAACTCGGCGCCGGAATCGAAGACAACGTTGCCCTCTGAGTCGTAGATGCTGAAGGAACGAGAACCGTAGGCATAAAGCTCATCGAAACAGCCCTTTTCTTCGTTCCAGCCGGAGGCGTTGCTCAGCTTCAGGTTGCCAGCGTGCTTTTTGTCGGCGAGTTCCTCCACGTTGACGTCGCCCAGCGCGCCCTCACATACCTTGCCATCCTCAACCAGATCCTTGAGTTCCACTTCATCGGTGTAGACGCCGGAGCCACCGTCCTTTTCCTTCACACCCCACTCGCGGGCATCGCCTTCGTTCGCAGTGGCAAAGTAGGTCTGGCCATCAGCGGTGAAGGCGCCGATGGAATCTGGCATGGACAGGCCCTTGACCGGGAGCGTGCGCAGCTCGGCCGCGTCATCCTTGTTCGAGGGGTCCAGCGGGACCTGCGAGTGATCCGCGATGTGGGCGGGCAGGATGTTCTCCACCGTGGCGGATTCAATATCGATGACGCCGATGGCGTTGGCCTCCTGCAGCGACACGAAAGCCTTGCCATCCTGGGAGGTGATGTACTCCGGCTCAAAGTCGATGGACGGCTTAGAATCATGGCCGGAGGGGCCGAAGACTCGCACGCCCTCTGGCAGAGGCTGGTCGTCGAAAGCCGTGAATCCAGCGATGCGGGCATCCGCCTGCGTTGGTGCCTCAACAGCCTCCGGAAGCTTGATAACGGAGACGGATCCTTCCGGGTCCGTCACGTAGTCGGTGCCCTCGGCGTTGAGCTCATTGGATGGTTCGCCTTCGTTGGCCAGCAGCGCGTAGCCGCCATCTGCGGTGAGGTGGACGTTATCCGGCAATGCACCCACCATCACGCGGCCCACTTCGGCGGTATCCAGGTCCGCGGCCGCGGCGTTGAAGAACAGTGCTTCGCCGTCCTCAGTCTTGTCCGCCTGTTGGACGGCGGCCACCGCTAGGCCGTCGGGGCGCACCGCTACGGAGTTGATTTCCTTGCCTTCACCAGCAGAAATAGAGCCGATCAAGGTGGGGTTGGCTGGGGCAGAAGCGTCGAGAACATCAATCTGACCCGCGTGCGCATTGACCGTAAGGATGCGCTTGGAGTCCGGGTGGAAGGCCACGATCTCCGCAGCCGACTCCGCGTATACCCCGGACTCATAGGTGCCAACCGGGGTGAGCTTGAGACTGGCGTCTGCCGCCGAGTGTTCGATGACGTTGTTCACAATCGCGGCCGAGGAGGCCGGTGCAGCCACGCTGAGGCTGGTTGCGGTCGCCACGCAGAGCGCGAGAGAGCGGCGGGAGATAGAGCGAGACATTGAGAAAGACTCCTTGAAGCGAGACGAAAAAGATTCCGCATCACCGTACGTGCCGCCCATGACACTTTCGGGGAACAGAGCGTTGCGGCCAAGCGAGATCTAGGTAAACGTTCAGTGAATCGGTCGAATGCTAGGTAATGTGCGACGAAAGAATGGTGGGGCGCTAAAATGAGCCACCATGACAAGCACCCCGCAAGACTTCGAGCCAATCCACGCCTCTGATATTCAACTGGCCCAATCGCGAATTAGCTCGGAGATTGCCCCGACTCCGCTGCAATACTGCCCGCGACTGTCCCAGGAAACCGGCTATGAGGTGTACTTAAAGCGCGAGGACCTGCAAGACGTGCGCTCCTACAAGATCCGCGGGGCTATCTACGGCATGTCCAACCTCAGCGAAGAGCAGCGGACACACGGCATCGTCACGGCGTCGGCGGGAAACCACGCCCAAGGAGTGGCTTATGCCTGCCGCACCATGGGAATCCATGGCAAAATCTACGTGCCGGAACCGACCCCGAAACAAAAACGCGACCGCATCTTGGTCCACGGCGGCGACCTCGTGGAACTCGTTGTCACCGGCGCCAATTTCGATGAGGCAGCAGCTGCCGCGCACGCGGATGCAGCGGAGCGCGGCGCCTTCTTCATCGAGCCTTTCGATTCGCGCGATACCGTCACCGGCCAGGGAACTGTGGCTGCGGAAATCGTCTCCCAGCTGTCTTCGATCGGTAAATCCCTCGATACCGTGGTGGTCCCCGTGGGCGGTGGCGGCCTGATCTCCGGCATCACCTCCTACCTCGCTGACATGGCCCCGCGCACGGCGGTGGTGGGCATTGAGCCGGCCGGGGCGGCGTCGCTCAGCGCAGCGTTCGCTGCTGGTGAGCCGGTGACCCTGGAGACCGTTGATCCCTTCGTCGACGGTGCCGCCGTCAAGCGCATTGGTGAGCTGCCCTTCCAGATCTTGGAAGCCAACCAGGGCCGCCTGCACAATGACACCGTCTCCGAAGGCGCCGTGTGCACGGAGCAGTTGGCGCTGTACCAAAACGAGGGCATTATCGCCGAACCCGCCGGCGCACTGAGCGTGACCGGCCTGCGCACGCTCAACCTGCAGCCAGGCTCAACGGTGGTGTGCGTGATTTCCGGCGGCAACAATGACGTGCTGCGCTATGCCGAAATCATGGAGCGCTCCCTGGTGCACCGTGGACTCAAGCACTACTTCCTGGTGAATTTCCCGCAGGAGCCCGGCCAGTTGCGCCACTTCCTGCAGGATGTTCTTGGTCCAGAGGATGACATCACGCTGTTCGAGTACCTCAAGCGCAATAACCGTGAGACCGGTGCTGCGCTGGTAGGTATCGAGCTGGGGAGTGCCGCAGGTATCGACGGACTGCTGGAGCGCATGGAGGCGTCGAAGCTTAATTGCCAGCAACTAAAGCCAGGTACCCCCGAGTACGATTTTCTTGTCGCATAATGCTGGAGAGCTATCAGCGTCCCGTCGCCGGTGAGATTGTCGAGCACGAGATTGAGATCAAGCGTTCGCGGTTTATCACCCTTATCGGCCGCGCCACGACGGAAGAGGAAGCACGCGCGCTTATCGACGCCGCCCGCGACCGCTTCCCCGACGCCCGCCACCACTGCTCGGCCTATATCTACCACGTGGACAGCTCGAATCCAGTGGAGCGCTCCTCCGATGATGGCGAGCCCTCCGGCACGGCGGGCAAGCCCATGCTCGATGTTTTGAAGGGCTCCGGACTGCTCGATATCTGCGCGGTGGTCGTGCGATACTTTGGCGGTATCAAGCTGGGCGCGGGCGGGCTCGTTCACGCCTATGGCGGTGCCGTCAGCGAGACGATGGAGCAGGTTGAGCCCGTCACGCGTGCCCTACGCGAGCTCTATACCGTCGAGGTTTCCCACGCGGACGCCGGTCGCTTAGAGGCAGAGCTACGCAACCGGGGTGTGGACATGGTGGATACCGCCTACGCCCAAGCGGTGACTTTCACCGTGTCTGTGGAACCCGGCGGTGAGGAGGAGCTTGCGGCGACGCTCGCCGCGCTGACCCAGGGTGGGGTAGAGCCGAAGGAAGCTGGAACTGCCTGGGTGGAGCTTTAAGGCCGCGAGAAGGCCGCGAGTTTTTGGCCATGTAGAATAAGCCCCATGACTATGCAGCGACGCCCCAACAACCCCATTGAGCAACGCAAGCAAGCCGTGCGCACCCACGCACGCAACGGCGCTATCTGCGTCGTGGGCGGCGTCGCCGGCGGTGTCCTCCTAGGCTGGGCACTCACCGGATTCTGGACCTGGATGGCGATTGGTCTCATCGTGGCCGTGGTGGGTGGCGCTTACAACTGGGTCAAAATCCAGAAGATCGTGAACGAGAACCACAACCTATAAAAGCCCATGGTGAATCAGCCCGACGGGCGGCCCGTACGCATTGATGCTTGGGTTTGGTCCGTGCGCATGTTCAAGACCCGCTCGGAGGCCGCCACGGCGGTGCGCGCCGGGCACGTCAAACTCAACGGCAACGCCACTAAGCCCGCGCAGCAGGTCGTTCCTGGCGACCGCGTGCGCGTGTGGCGCAACCACCACGAGCATGACCTTGAGGTGCTCGCCACCGTGTCCAAGCGCGTCGGCGCCCCGATTGCGCGCACTTGCTACATCGACCACGCCCCGCCGCCACCGCCGAAGGAATTTATGCCCTCCGTCCCGGTCCGCCCGCGCGGTGCTGGCCGCCCGACGAAGAAGGAGCGCCGGCAGATGGAGAAATTCCGCGGTGGATTCCGCTAATTATTTCGGAAGTTCTTTAAGGCCTTCAGCCGAGCATTCAAGCGGCGCTTGCGGTCTTTGCGGTCACCGGCCTCGGCCGTGGCTTCGATGTGCTGGGCACCGAATTTGTTGAGCAGCAAGTCGTCGATAAGCCTGACCTGGCCCGGGCGGAAGCGGTAGCGCATGGCATCGTGTACGTGGGCGATGGCGTCATCGTCGAGCAGCTGCTTGAGCTGGCTCAAGCGTGTGATGCCGTTGTTGTCGAGCAACTCGGCAAGGAAGCGATAATGCTCCGAGCGTGAACGAGGGAAGCGGCTGCCCAGAATAATGGCGAGGACACCAGGGAGGGTCTCGGCTGTAATTTCCACGTCATCGCCTGCCTCAGAACTGGGCGCTTTGAGTGCGGCGATTTCATCGAATTGCTGGTCCGCCAGCTCAATCAGGCCCGCAGCCAGTGTGAAGAGGCGATCCACCTGCGGGGAAGGCGGGTTCGGGCCCTGCTTGTACCGGATATCGTGCTCAAATTCCGCCCAAGCGTGTTGTAGCACGGTGCGGATTTGAATCTCGAAGGTCCAGCCGATATAAGGCTCAAGTTCCTCCAGCGTGGCGGCGCTGTCCTCGGACACCGTCAGCACCAAATGGTGCGAGCCATAACCAAAACCACCAGAAATCCGCGTTTCCGCCGCCTTGTCCACCGAGCGCAGCACGGTAAAGGTTTCTCCCAAAACCTCCAGTGCTTCCGGGATAACCGTGGAGTGGAAGACGGTAATTCGCACCCCCAAAACATCGTGGATATCTTCCCACGGCTTCGGGTACATCAGCTCGCCGTTGTCGCGGCGCTTCTTCGCTTTCGCCTTGAGAGAAGGCCACAGCTTCACGCGGGTCGCTACGCGGTCGAAGATAATGCCGGCGTCGTTAAGCAAGTCCTCGATGGCATCGCGGAAATCCTGCGCCGCGGTAGGATGCGCGTGTACCCAGGAATGGTACTGGTTGCTCAGGCGGGACATGGATGATTCAGCCATCTTAAGAACGTGACTCCTTTCGGCCACGGCGGAGGAAGTATGGAGGTGTGTCTACACCTCCAGTGGAAAGCCGTTAGCTAATACTAGTGGTTGCAAGCTCAGCGGTGGTCGATGGCGCGGGCGCAATTCGGCCGCGCGGTAGGCCAGTTCCGTGGCGCGCTGCGGGGAAATGTTGAGCAGTGCGTAGAGAGTGTGCGCATCAGGCACGAGGTAGGTAATACTCCGAGCCTGGCTAAGCCGCTGCAGATGATTGTCTAGGATAACGAAGGCCTGCGGGTGAGCCAACCACGACGAGACAGCGCAGCGATGCACCCGCACCTCTAGGCCCTTTTCCGTTCTACCCAGTCCGAGTTCGGCAGGCCGGGTAAAGAAGCGCAGCCCCTGCTGCGTCAGTGCGCGGCGTTGCAGATTCAGCGCGGCAGCATCCCAAGCTTGGCGCACGGTCAACCCCATATCGTCCACAGCGCGCTGGCTCACGCGCTTGGCTTCGGCGCCTGTGCCGTGGACCAAGGACATCGATAGCGTCCGCGATAGCTGGAGGCTAGCAGGTGAATCACCGAAGCCATCATCACAGAGCTTGATTCCGTTGAGCTCCTCGCTCGGGCAGAGCGAGGGGAGCAGGTGGTCGATGCGGAGGGAGGTGGGCAGCGCGATGGTCATGGTGGATTTACTCCGAAAGGTAGGCAAGTGCAGATTCCTTGCCCTTATTGGACTGGGGTTTATGCCCACAGGTTCCCACTAGTTCGTAGAAAACCCACCACGCGCTAGAGCCTTGATGTTCTAGCGCCTCCGTGCTCAAGAGCTACGCAGGTTAGAACGGCGGAGCCTCATCAAGCTGCAGCTCCTCTAACAGCTTGTCCGTCTGCCAGATCGCGATGTCCTGGCCTTTGCCTTGCAGCTCCTCAGCGCGTTTTTCTTTAGAGGTCTTGGTAGCCCACTGGCCCACAACCAGGATGGTGGTCTTCTTCGTGACATTCTTGCCCACCTGGCCGCCGCGTTCAGCAATCTTGGACCACAAAAGGCCCTTGTCGAAAGGCTCGAAGTCACCGGTGAGAGTGACATTCTGAGCAAATAGCGCGCCTTCCGGATCCGCATCAGGATTGGGATCCGGGATGGTGTCCGGAGTGGATACGGATTGCCACGGGGCTGCACCACGGCGCTCCTTAGCGGCGGAGCCCTTCTTCTTCGAGCCCGAGGCTGTACCCGCCATGCGCGTCTTGTCGCGGAAATCCGTACCAGCGCCCAAGTCGGCAGCGGAGAGGGGAGCGGTGTTGGCGCGCAGGACCGGGATGACGGAGTCCTCGCTCAACGTGCCCAGCGCAAAATCACGGGTGGTGAACAAGTCTTCAATGCTTCCGGAGTGACCAAAGCGCTGCGCTAGGGCACTGACAATCTCGCCCGCCGCGCGGGCGTCGGCTGTGGCCTCGTGATGGCGGAAATCCTCGGCACCGAGGTAGGAGGCAACGGTGGGAAGTTTATGGTTGGCCACGTCGATGACGCCTGCACGGGAGGCGTCGCGGGCCAGTGCCAGGGAACACGCTAAGCGAAGTTCTGGCACCGGCGCGTCGGCCTTCTTGAGGCCACTGCGCAGGGCCGTGGAATCGAATTGCGCGTTGTGGGCTACTAGCGTGTCTGTGCCGAGGAACTCGAAGAGCTCGGCGGCGGCATCAGCGAAAGGTAAAGTATCAGCGACGTCCTCCGCTGTGATGCCATGGATGCTGATGTTGACCTCGTCGAAGTGCTCGAGCCCCGGTGGGGGAGTGCACAGCCACGTGCGGGACTCGGTCTCTTCGCCATCGCGGAAGCGGACCGCACCGATCTGGCAGACCGAGCCCCAGTTATCGTTGGCGGTTTCCACATCGACGGCGGTGAAGTTGAGCCCCTGCACACCACTGCTGGCAGCCGGTGCTTCGCCGCGCAGCGCTGCCTCAACCGCGCGGGCAAATGCGGCCGCGTCTTGGCCGGGGGCGAAGCGGATGATCGTGTCCCCAACGGTCCCTGCAGAATCGCTCGTGCCGCGCACTATGACCTGCCCAAACCCTGTCTCCGTTGGTTCCGTGCACTCCACGCCCGTGGCATCAGCTAAGGAGAGAGCCTCGCGGGCTGGGGCGCCAAGGGAAGCGGCTAGCTGGGAGCGTTGGACGGTGAGTGCATCGGTGGTGACATCAATGACAGCACCGTGGGCGGTATAGGACACGGTTTCCTTTCAAGGACGGGGTTAATGGTGGACAGCAGACGGTGGAGTGCAGTCTAGCTATCGGCTTTCTTCTGCCGTGGCAGCGGATTGCGCAGAGTCATCGCTGTCGTCGAAAACTGGGGGCTCAGTCTGGCGCAGGATCAGCGTTGTGCGCGGCTGTACCACGATGGAACCTTCGGCTGCGATGAGCTTCTCCTCGTCCGGATAGCCACCGGAATCAGAGGTGTCGACGATGAGCCTCCAACTAGCACCCAGGTCCTTCTTGGGCAGCGTGAACTCGATGTCTTCGTGGTGAGCGTTGAAAATCATGATGAAGGAATCATCCGTAATGCGTTCACCGCGGGCAGTGGTTTCCGTAATCGCGTTACCGTTGAGATAGACCATGAGGGCCTTGCCGAACTCAAAATCCCAGTCCTGCGGGGTCATGAGTTTGCCGGAGGGCACGAGCCAGGCAATATCGCGATCTTTCACCTCAGAGCCAAAGGGGCCACCAGCCAAGAAACGCTGGCGGCGGAACACCGGGTGGTTCTTGCGGATGTTGATCAGGCGCTTGGTAAAGCCGTGCATGGCGACGTTCTTTTCCTGCTCCAACATCGACCAATCGATCCAGGAAATCTCGTTGTCCTGGCAATACACGTTGTTATTGCCGTCTTGGGTGCGGCCCAGCTCATCACCATGGCACAGCATCGGGGTGCCCTGGGATAGCAGGAGGGTAGTGAGGAAATTGCGGACCTGGCGGCGCCGGAGCTTTTTAATCTCTTCGTCGTCAGTCGGCCCTTCCACGCCATGGTTCCACGAGCGGTTGTGGGACTCACCGTCGCGATTGTCTTCACCGTTCTCGGAATTGTGCTTTTCGTTATAGGACACCAAATCACGAAGCGTAAAGCCATCGTGCGCGGTGATGAAGTTGATAGACGCGGTGGGGCGGCGGCCGTTGTTGGCATAGAGATCGGAGGAACCAGTCAGGCGTGAGGCAAACTCACCCATTGTCGCCGGCTCCCCGCGCCAGAAATCACGGACGGTATCGCGGTACTTGCCGTTCCATTCGCTCCAGATGGGCGGGAAGTTGCCAACTTGGTAGCCGTTATGGCCCACGTCCCAGGGCTCGGCGATGAGCTTGACCTTGGAGACCACCGGGTCCTGCTGGACCAAATCGAAGAAAGTGGCGAGCTTATCCACATCATCGAGTTCGCGCGCCAGAGTGGACGCGAGGTCGAACCGGAAGCCATCCACGCGCATCTCCGTCACCCAGTAACGCAGCGAATCCATAATCAGCTGGAGGGAGTGCGGGTGACGGACATTCAGGGAGTTACCGGTACCGGTGTAGTCCATGTAGTGCTCGGGGTTGTCATCAACCAAGCGGTAGTAGGCGTGGTTATCAATGCCGCGGAAGGCGATGGTGGGGCCCATGTGGTTGCCTTCGGCGGTGTGGTTGTAGACCACATCGAGGATGATCTCGATTCCGGCCTCATGGAAGGCACGAACCATGGCCTTGAACTCAGCGACCACCTCGCCAGGCTTCTTGGCGTAGGCATAGTCAGCATGCGGGGCGAAGAACCCGAAGGTGTTATAACCCCAGTAGTTGCGCAGGCCCAGCTGGCGCAGGCGATCATCCTGTAAGAACTGGTGAACCGGCAGCAGCTCGATGGCCGTCACTCCCAAGTCCTTGAAGTAGTTAATGATCGCTGGGTGTGCCATACCGGCGTAGGTACCGCGCAGCTCCTCCGGCACATCCGGGTGCGTCATAGTCATGCCCTTGACGTGGGCTTCGTAGATAATTGTTTCGTTATCCGGGGTGTGCGGGCGGTTGTCGCCGTGCCACTCGAAGAACGGGTTGATGACCACGGAGAGCATGGTGTGGCCCAAGGAGTCATCCTGGTTGCGGCCGCTGCCGGGTTCCTCTGCGAAGATATCGTAGGAGTACAGCGAGGGATCCCCGTCAAAGTCGCCGTCGAAGGCGCGAGCATAAGGATCGACAAGAAGTTTTGAGGGATCGCAGCGCAGACCATTTTCTGGCTCATAAGGGCCGTGGATGCGGTATCCATAGCGCTGCCCGGGGCTGACGTTCGGGAGGTAGGCGTGCCAGACGTGTGCGGTGATCTCAGTTAATTCGATGCGTTCTTCGTTACCGTCCTGGTCGATGAGGCAGAGCTCAACCTTCTCGGCGATTTCGGAAAAGATAGCAAAATTAGTACCGGCTCCATCATAGGTGGAGCCGAGCGGGGAGGGGGAACCAGGCCACACCTGGCGAGATGGCGTTAGGTCAGCACGGGTCTCAGTCATGAGGCTTAGCTTAGTCAATTCTGATGCATGTGATCGCTTCGCAGTGATCTTAAGCCGGCGACCATCAGCTCCGCTGCGCGCACCGAGGTGGCGTCCACCGGCGTGGTCTCGGAAGCTGTAGACGCTGTGCTTGGCGACGTCCCGCCTGGAGTTGCCCCACTGAGCTGTTCGCGGGATTGCTCCATGAAAGTAGCGCCCAGCGTGTAGTGGATCAGAGTGCGGGCGGCGACGGCTCTATCCTCCGGCGAGGCATCGGGTGCCTCCTTCTGCAGTGCCTTGGTGAATAGCTTTTCCACGTCAGCGCTCGCTGAGGACTCAGGGAAGGATGCTCCGGCGATGGCCACTTCAGCTCCATCGCGCCAGCGTTGCAGCTCATTGTGCAGCGAGCTGACCAGCTCCGCCGTGCTTTCCCCGGTGACGGGAGCGAGTATTTCTGCGGTCATGGCGGCGATCAGTGATTGTTTGTTGGCCACGTGCCAGTACAGCGCGCCGGGTGCGACTCTGAGGTTGGTGGCGACTCGGCGCATAGTGACATCAGCAAGGCCGTATTGGGTCAAAAGCTCAAGGGCGGTGGAAACGATAGCGTCGCGAGAAAGGTGCACACGACCAACTCTACGCGGCAAGAGAATACCCTCGTGAGGCTCACAGGAAGCTTCAAGGTGTAGAATATGAATTCTTCAAACAGCGCTTGTTAAGGTTATGTGAGTTGCCCAAGAGCAAACACTGCGTCCCGCGTGGTTTAACCTATCGCTCTCTATGTACATTTAGGAGTTTTCCCTTGTCTTTTCTGACACCTGCCAAGAAGTCCCTCGTTGCTGTTGCACTCGTTGCGCCGCTTTCCTTGGCTGCTTGTGGTTCCGATGATGAGAATGCAGGTGACACTGCGTCCTCTGCGGCAAAGACCACCACGACTACGAAGTCTAAGGAAAAGACGTCTGAGAAGAAGACGGAAGAGAAGACTTCTGAGGAGAAGAAGGAGGGGGAGGACAAGAAGGACGGCGAAGAGAATAAGGACGAAGCTGCCAAGCCGGAGGGGGAGAACCCCGAGGCTGCTAACCAGACTCTGGCCAACCCCTTCGAAGAAGGCGCTGATCCTTTCCAGAACATGCCCAAGGTCGAACCGGTTCAGGGTGAAGCTGCCAGCCAGGAGGATATCGACGGTATTAACACCCTAGTACGCGGTATGTATGAGCAGCAGACCATGCGTTCCTTTGCGAAGTACCTCCCGGAGCACACCTGCGCGGCTATCCGCAACGATCCGAACTCCGGCCTCGATCAGGTTGATTACAACCAGGTTCCGGATGTTCCGATGAACCAGCTCAAGGACATGATGGCGGCAGCGGGCCAGGATACCTCCCAGATGGATGGCTTTGACTGGTCCAAGACCGGTGTTGAGTCCATCAACGATGTTGTGGTTAACGGTGACGATGCTTCCGCGACTGTGAACGTCAACACCAGCCAGGGCATGGATAGCTCCACCATGCGCTTCAAGCGTGAGAACGGTAACTGGACCTTCTGCGGCTAGAGAGTATCGTGCCTGGACTGCGTGCTCCTAGCCTTCGCATACCCCGCGCCATTGGATTCGGCGCGGGGTTGCTCGCGTTAGCACTCCTTGGATTCTCTGCAGCCGGCGCCGCGTGGGGACTGTGGCGTCCAGCTCTCAAGGGGCACCGGGTTGATGATGGCGGCTACGCCTTGAGCAACGTTGCCGACGTGCAATTTGATTCCTATATCACCTTCGTACTGATCACCGGAGTTCTCAGCGCGGCCCTGGGGGCTACTGCCTACGTGCGAGGTGAGTGCTACCGTGGCGTCGGCGTGCTGCTGTGGGTGGCTCTGGCTGCTCTGGCTGGCGGGGCATCCTTTTATGTCTTCGGTGGAGCCACCGCCACTCATATTCCCGAGAATCCCGGAGAGTATGTAGAGTTTGTGCCGAAATTCTCGCCGGGTAGTGCTTGGCTGGTAGGGCCGTTTATGGCCATGTTCGCCTACTGGTCCGCGCTATTCATCGATTCGCCTTGCGATGCTGTGAGCGAGAGGGTTTCGGAAGAAAATGAGGTGCCGGTCGACGGCGTGCTAGGGCCACGCGACGGGGGAGGAGCTCACCGCATCGCGTGAGATGTCATCGATGCCGTGGAGAACGTGCTTGATGCCGCGGCCGAGGGCGGTGATCAATTGGGCGTCGGAAAGCCCGGCGCCCGTCATAACCGCGTAATCGATGCGTACCTGCAACCCATCAATGTTTGAGTGGCAGAAGGCGGAGGCTGAGTGATTGGTCCGGTTCCAGTCATTGCAAATGAGGAAGATTTTGGAGAACTCGCTGCCCGGCAGGTTGGGATCCCAATGGCCTTTGATGATGAGGCTGGGGCCGGAATCGATGGCGAAAGCAAAGAGGACATCATTGATCCAGGCATAGACGGCCTCGTCAGCATCCGCCTGGAAGCGTGTAATTCCGAGGGCCGGCAAGAGTTCCCCGAGCCGAGCGGTGTCGACGTCGGCGACGGGGCCGTCGAGTTCTGTTTCTTCTTCCGGAGCCGTTGGGCGGGGAAGCGTGAGAACGGGGAAGTGATCGGCCAATTCTTCGAGGCAGGCCGCGGCGTTGTGGAGTGCTGGCAGAACCGAAGCGGAAAGCTGGGACGTTGTAGGTTTCTGGTGAACCACGAGGAAGGAATGCCCCCACACCTCTACCGCGGTAGGTGCCGAATAGTTGAGGATGAGGTGCGGCGAGAGGCAGTCATGGTTCCAGTCATTGACGAATTCACTGAGAGCAGGAATGTCGCCGAAACCTAGAACGCCGTGATGGGTGGTGTAGAAACGCAGGATTGGTTCGCCCTCGGTGTCCATGAAAGCGCGGGTTTCCCCAAGCGGTGGGTGAGGGAAGAGGAGCTCGTGTGCGGTGACCCGAATGCAATCGAGGCTTTCGCGGTGTGCAAGGTTTTCGACGCGGGCAAGCAGGTTGGAAGGAGGCTGGCTGTCCAGGCCATCGGCGCCGTTGCTCATCTCGCCGCCTCCCTTCACCGATTCGGGCTCCCGGAATGTGTTACTAGTGGCACATTCTATAACCCCTACCTGCCAGCTCGCTGGCTTTTCGGTCCAGGTATAGTAATGGGAAGGTATAGAAACCGCTGCATATTATAAAAGGGGTCTGAGCATGCTACGAACCATCGACCTGCGTGGAGAGGAACTCACCACCTCCCGGCTGCGCCGAGTCCTGCCGCGAGGGGGAACGGACGTGTCCTCAGTGATGGGCACCGTCATCCCCATGGTGGAGAAAGTCCGCGAGGGTGGTGCGGCGGCGGCCCTCGATTTCGGCGAAAAATTCGACGGAGTCCGCCCCGCCGCAGTGCGAGTACCTAAGGAGGAGATGAAGAAGGCTGCCGAGGACCTGGACCCGAGTGTGCGAGCAGCCATCGAAGAATCTATCGCGCGCGTGCGCGCCGTTCACGCTGATCAGAAGCCGGCTTCGCACACGACGACACTGGCACCAGGCGCGACGGTCACCGAGGTCTTCCAGCCCATCGAGCGAGTAGGGCTCTACGTCCCGGGCGGCAAGGCGGTGTATCCGTCTTCCGTCATTATGAATGCCGTCCCCGCCCAAGAAGCGGGCGCTGCGGCGATGGTCGTGGCTTCTCCGCCGCAGAAGGAATTCGGTGGGCTGCCACACCCGACAGTGCTGGCCACGTGCCACATGCTGGGCGTGGATGATGTCTGGGCCGTCGGCGGCGGGCAAGCCATCGCGCTTCTGGCCTACGGCGATGATGAACCCGCCACGGGTGAAGAAGCTCTGGAGCCTGTCGATATCATCACCGGCCCCGGCAACGTCTTTGTTGCTGCCGCTAAGCGCGCGGTGCAGGGAGTGGTGGGAATTGATGCAGAAGCTGGTCCTACCGAGATCGCCATCCTGGCCGATGAGACCGCTAACCCCGTCTACGTGGCCTATGACCTCATTTCCCAGGCGGAGCACGATCCCATGGCTGCCTCCGTGCTCATCACCGATTCTGAGGACTTTGCCGCTGCGGTGAATGCGGAGGTAGCTCAGCGCTATACCGCCACCGCCAACGCCGAGCGCGCAGCTGAGGCATTGCGCGGAGAACAGTCCGGCATCGTCCTGGTCAACGACCTCGAGACAGGTATCGCTGTCGCGGACGCCTATGCCGCTGAGCACTTGGAGGTACACACAAAGAATGCCCGGGCAGTTGCGGAGCGTATCCGCCACGCCGGCGCGATCTTCGTTGGTGAATACTCGCCCGTACCGCTCGGAGATTATTCCGCCGGTTCCAACCACGTTTTGCCTACCTCAGGAACCGCGCGGTTTAGCGCCGGGCTGTCGACGCACACCTTCCTACGGCCGGTCAACCTCATCGAGTACGACCGCGCGGCACTCGGCGAGGTAGCTCAGAATGTCATTGCCTTCGCCACTGCAGAAGACTTGCCCGCCCATGGTGAAGCAATTGCGGCACGATTCGCTGATGACACCGATACCCAGAAAGAAGAGGCTTAAGCAATGGCTGAGTTGAAGGATCTTCCCCTTCGCGAAGAATTGCGCGGCTCCAGCGCCTATGGAGCCCCGCAGCTGACGGTGACCAACCAGCTCAACACCAACGAGAACCCCTATCCGCCCTCGGGGGCGCTGGTGAAGGACATGGTGGCGGCCGTCGAGAAGCACGCGCGTCAGCTCAACCGTTACCCAGAGCGCGATGCCGTGGAGCTGCGCACGGCACTGGCGGAGTACGTCAGTGAGCAGACCGGGGTGGCTGTCAGCGTGGAGAACGTCTGGGCAGCTAACGGCTCCAATGAGGTTCTGCAGCAGCTGCTGCAGGCCTTTGGCGGGCCGGGGCGTAGTGCGCTGGGATTTACACCGAGCTATTCGATGCACCCCATTCTATGCGCGGGCACCCAAACCGAATTCATCTCCTGCCCACGCGATGCGGATTTCCGTATTGATGAGGAGGAGGCGTTGGAGGCCGTCGCCAAGCACCGCCCCGACGTCGTTTTCATCACAACACCGAACAATCCCACCGGTGATGTCACCCCGATTGATGTGGTGGAGAAGATCGTGCAGGCCGCGCCTGGCATCGTCATCGTGGACGAGGCCTATATGGAATTCTCGCCTTCGCCTTCTGCGACCACGCTGCTGGAGAAATATCCGACCAAGCTCGTGGTCTCGCGCACGATGTCCAAGGCCTTCGACTTCGCTGGCGGACGTTTGGGCTACTTCGTGGCAGATCCGGCGTTCGTGGAAGCCGTCATGCTCGTTCGTTTGCCCTATCACCTGTCGGTTCTCTCCCAGATCGCGGCCACCGTTGCCCTTGCGCATAAGGAAGAGACCTTGGGAACTGTGGCCAAACTATCGGCGGAGCGGGACCGGGTTGTCGCACGGCTTAAGGAGCTCGGATACTACGTCGTACCCAGCGAATCCAACTTCGTCTCCTTCGGACGCTTTGCCGATCAGCACGCGGTGTGGCAAGGATTCCTGGACCGCGATGTCCTGATTCGTGATAACGGTGTACCGGGTCTCTTGCGCGCCACGATTGGTCTGCCTGAAGAGAATGATGCCTTCCTTTCGGCCGCGGCGGACTTGGCAGATACAGTAGAGATGACTAACTAAAAACGATGATGAAATGAGCCCACATTGTGGGCTCATGACTTGAAGAAGGAGCGTGGGGCAATGAGTGCTGGCGACGCTGTACGTCACAACCATGGCGACCGCATTGGCCGCGCAGAGCGCGTCACCGGGGAGACAAAGATCTCTGTAGAAATAAACCTCGATGGCACCGGCCAGTCGGATATTTCGACGGGGCTGCCGTTCTTTGACCACATGCTTAACGCTGTGTGCACCCACGGCTCCTTCGATCTTCGCGTTCACGCTGAGGGCGATATTGACATCGATGCTCACCACACGGTCGAAGACACCGCTATCGTGCTGGGCCGTGCCTTTCTGGAGGCGGTGGGGGATAAGTCCGGGATCCGCCGTTTCGGCTCCCAGCTCCTCCCCATGGATGAAACGCTGGTGGAGGCCGTCGTCGATATCTCAGGGCGTCCCTACTTCGTGATGAATGGCGAGCCGGAGAACATGGAGTGGCAGATTATCGGTGGGCATTACGCCACGGTTATCAACCGACACTTCTTTGAAACCTTTGCCACGCACTCGGCGACGACCTTGCACGTCAACGTGCGTTACGGCCGCGATCCGCATCACATCACGGAGGCCGAGTACAAGGCAGTGGCCCGTGCTCTGCGCCAGGCTACTGAGCGGGATCCGCGCGTGAACGGAGTTCCTTCGACGAAGGGAGCGCTCTAAGACTTATGAATGTAATGGTTCTCGTTCTCTTTCTGGTCGCCGGGTTGCTCGTCGGTGGTGCGTGGGCGGCATACCAGAACGGGTCGGTGCTGATGACTGTGGTCGCGGGTGCGCTCGCGGCGATCTCCGTGACTGCCGCCTTGGTCTGGTTCCTTGACATCTTCTCAGCAGGATTGGCGGCGAAGTGATAGAAAAGACCCCTCAGAGCGTATGGAAGGTTGCTGGCTTTAAGGAAACCATGATCGCGGTGGTTTCCGCTTTTGGTGCTTGGTCGGTCTTGCTGCCTGTGGTGCCGCTGGCCGTGCTGGATGCCGGCGGTTCCGCGACATTGGCTGGTGCCACGACCGGCGTGTTCATGCTGGCCACAGTGCTTACCCAAATGGCAACACCGATGCTGCTGCGCATCTTTGGCTACCGCCCAATTATGGCGGCCGCGGCGTTGTTGCTGGGGCTGCCGGCGTTGGGGCACATGCTGGGCGATGCAGCCCCGATCGCCCTAGGCTTTTCCGCTCTGCGCGGTATAGGCTTCGGTGCGCTCACAGTGGCGGAGAACGCACTCATCGCGGAAATCACGCCACGGCGCCTGCTGGGTAAGGCCACGGGAATTTTCGGCCTATTCATCGGTGCAGCCCAAATGGCCTTCTTGCCCGTGGGCCTCGCGGTGGCTTCAGCCTTTAACTACAACACGGTGTATCTTCTGGCTGCTGGTCTTGGCTTACTAGGATTCTTCACGTGCATTCTGGTGCCGCAAATCAAAGCCGCTCCAGTGGGGTCGCCGGACCCCTCAGACACCACCCCGCGCGCCCCGATGTGGAAGCTCGTGCTCGTCCCAGCACTGGCGCTGATGAGTTTTTCCGTGAGCTATGGCGTGGCATCTAACTTCATTTCTCCGGCGGTGCGTGAGTTGGATCCTGAGCGCGGCGCTGTCTTGGGCGGCCTCATGCTATCGGTGATTGGTGGTTCGGCCATGATCGCGCGCTATGTGGCCGGTGTGGTGGCGGACCGAGTAGGCCAGCCAGGCACGCTGATGATTCCCGCTCAGGCTTTTTCAGTCTTAGGCGTGGGGCTTATCGCCGCCGTGCTGTGGCAAGAATGGTCAGTATGGCTGCTTGTGTTTGGCACGGTCATCTACGGTGCGGGGTTCGGCATCGTGCAAAATGAGGCGCTGTTGTCGATGTTCGACCGTCTCCCGCGCGAGCGCCTCTCGGAGGGCTCTGCGGTGTGGAATATTTTCTATGACGGCGGCACGGGCCTTGGCTCGACGGTGCTCGGCGCCGTCGTGGCTATGTCTGGTTATTATGGCGCGTTCGCCGCTGGCGCCGCCATCATCGCGGTGGGCCTGCTCATGTCTGCGGCTGACCTCGCCTTGGGCAAGACCCGCGTGAGCGAGCTGAATGACATCCAAACCCGCCTGCGCATGATTAGAAGGCCGAGGAGACCCGGAAAGGAAGCACGATGAGCTCACACGACGTAGTAGTCCTGGATTATGGCGCTGGCAATGTCCGGTCGGCAGTGCGCGCGCTGGAGAGGGTCGGTGCCACCGTCGCGGTGACCGCGGACCCGAAACAGGCGGTAGAGGCCGATGGCCTTTTGGTCCCCGGAGTGGGGGCGTTCGCTGCCTGCATGGAGGGCCTGCGCGCCGCACAGGGGCCGCGAATCATTGGTCAGCGATTGGCTGGTGGTCGCCCCGTTTTGGGGATTTGCGTAGGCATGCAGATTCTTTTTGAGTCAGGCACTGAACACGGCGTGCACACCGAAGGTTGCGGCGAGTGGCCCGGGGAGGTTACCCGTTTGCAGGCTCCCGTCCTCCCGCACATGGGATGGAACACCGTGGAGATTCCTAGCGGAAGCCGCATGTTTGAAGGCGTGAGCCCGGAGGATCGCTTTTACTTCGTGCATTCCTATGCCGCACGGAGCTGGGAGCTGGAGACCGAGATTACAGAGCCGCCGAAGGTGGCGTGGTCGGAGTATGGCGGTGACCGTTTTGTCGCTGCGGTAGACAATGGCGCATTGTGGGCCACCCAATTTCACCCGGAGAAATCTGGTGACGTTGGTTCGCAGCTGCTGAAGAACTGGATAGGAACGCTTTAAAGAGTCCGCGTGAAAGGTAGACTACCCACCATGAGTTTTACACTGTTGCCCGCGGTTGATGTCGTTGATGGTCAGGCAGTTCGCCTTGATCAAGGAGAGGCCGGAACCGAGAAATCCTATGGCTCGCCGCGTGAGGCTGCCCTGAAGTGGCAGGCTCAGGGTGCGCAGTGGCTGCATGCAGTCGATTTGGACGCGGCTTTCGGCCGCGGATCCAACCATGAACTGCTCGCCGAAATCACCACAAGCGTGGACCTGAACGTGGAGCTGACCGGCGGGATTCGAGATGATGAATCTCTGGCCCGGGCTCTCGCCACCGGTGCGCGCCGCGTCAATATTGGTACCGCGGCTTTGGAGAACCCTGACTGGATTGCCAAGGCTCTGGCAGAACACGGTGACCGCATCGCAGTGGACTTGGCGGTCCGCCTGGTGGATGGCGAGTGGCGTACGCGAGGTAACGGCTGGGTATCTGATGGCGGCGACCTCTGGGAGGTCCTCGAACGCCTCGATGCGGCTGGTTGTACTCGCTTCGTAGTAACGGACGTGTCCAAGGACGGTACGCTGCAGGGCCCCAACATTGAGTTGTTGCGTGAGGTCGCGGCCGCCACAGAAGCCAAGGTCACTGCTTCCGGAGGAATTTCCACCCTGGATGATCTGCGTGAATTGGCCCTCTACGAAAATGAGGGAATTGATTCCGCCATCATCGGTAAGGCTCTCTATGAGGAGCGCTTCACGCTGGAGGAAGCTCTCGCTGCCGTTGCAGAGGTTACCCCGCTGCCGGGAGAGGAATACATCGACCCGATCGAGGAGAGGTAGGCCGATGGCCCCGATGACAGGAACTTCGGAGTCGGACCCACGCGAGCTTGTTGCCTTTGCGGAGGCAGCGGTGGATCACGTTGATGATCTCTTCCGCAGTGGCCTCGGCGCAGCGCCCGCGCGTTTCAAGGGCGAGGGAGACTTTGCCACCGAGGTAGATCTGGTCATTGAGCAGCAGTTGCGTCAAACGCTGAGTCAGCTCACCGGAATCCCGGTGCTCGGCGAGGAATACGGGGGAGACCTCCAAGAGACGATCTGGGTCGTGGACCCAGTGGACGGAACCGCGAACTATTCCGCGGGAAATCCGTGCTGCGGAATTCTTGTCACGCTTTTGCACGAAGCGAAGCCCGTCGTCGCAGTCGCAGATTTTCCTTTGCTAAACCGTCGCGTCGTCGCGGCACAAGGCATGCCACTGCGCACCAGCGGCGGCCCCTCGACCGGTCTCGGGGGCGGCGAGGAGGCTCAGGGCTTCGACGAGGCCCGCGGTCATGTGGGCTGTTCCTCACACCTGCCAACCGATTTGTTCAAGGACCTCCGAGAGACCGGGTTGCGTCCCCGCATGACTGGGTCGGTGGGGCTGGACAATGCCTTCGTGGCCCAAGGCGTGTTTGATGGGGCGGTGAATTTCTCGCCGCACCCATGGGATAACGCGGCGGGTGCGCTCATGATCAAGGCCGCCGGTGGCCGCGTGAGTGATCCAGAAGGAAATGAGTGGACCGCCAACTCGAAGGGCTTTGTGGGAGGAACCCCGCAGGTTCATGCCACAATTCTGGATGCCATCGCCCGAAATCCTCGTGGGGAGCGCTAGGCTCCGGCACTAAACCCCAGCGTGGGAATTGGGCGCTGAAGCCGGACGTAGTTTTTAGTATTCGGCAGTTTCCATACGGACTGCCTCTCATCTGACCTTTAGTTTTAGGAGGATGGTCACCATGGCACTTGCCGTGCGCGTGATCCCGTGTCTTGACGTTGATAATGGCCGTGTGGTCAAAGGCGTGAACTTCGAAAACCTGCGTGATGCCGGTGACCCGGTGGAGTTGGCTGCCCGCTATGGCCACATGGGCGCTGATGAGCTGACCTTCCTCGACGTCTCCGCATCAAAGGATGGCCGCGGCACCATGCTTGATGTGGTGCGCCGTACGGCCGATCAAGTCTTTATCCCGTTGACCGTTGGCGGTGGAGTCAGGTCGGTGGACGATGTCCGCGAGCTTCTTCGTGCCGGCGCGGATAAGGTCTCTGTAAACTCCTCTGCCATCGCGCGCCCGGAGTTGCTGCGCGAACTGGCGGATGTCTTTGGTTCCCAGTGCATTGTGCTTTCGGTGGATGCTCGCCGCGCGAAAGATTTTCCCAGCGGCTTTGAGGTCACCACACATGGTGGAACGCGCTCGGCAGGCCTCGACGCCGTGGAGTGGGCCAAGCGCGGTGAGGAACTAGGGGTTGGTGAGATTCTGCTGAACTCCATGGATGGAGACGGCACCAAGGCGGGCTTCGACATCGAATTGATCGAGGCGGTGCGTGCGGCGGTGTCCGTGCCGATCATCGCCTCCGGCGGAGCGGGTAGGGCCGAGCATTTTCCACCGGCTGTTGATGCCGGGGCAGATGCCGTGCTCGCGGCCAGCATCTTCCACTTCCGCGAGGTAGAGATCTCTGAGGTTAAAGAGGCACTTGCGGCAGCAGGGAAGGAGGTCCGCCAGTGAAGGTACACAATGAAAGCAGCGGGCACAGAAGCACCGATTCGGAGGCCGTAGGGGACTACGAGCTGAGTGAAGAGATTGCTCAGCAGCTTAAGCGCAACGAAGCGGGTTTGGTTCCGGCCATTGTGCAATCGGAGCGCGGAGAAGTGCTCATGCTGGCATGGATGGATGATCATGCCTTGGCCTATACGTTGGCGACGCGTCGTGGGACCTACTATTCACGCTCGCGCCGTGAGTATTGGATTAAGGGTCTGACGTCCGGCAATACCCAAGAGGTGGTGGGTGCGCGCTTAGATTGCGATGGAGACACCGTCTTACTGACCGTTCGTCAGCACGGCGGCGCGTGCCATACCGGGGACCGGACGTGCTTCGATGCACGCGATCTCTTCGGAGAGGAGAACAATGGCTAAGCGCACTGAAGCAAAGCGCACTGAAGCAAAGTGCACTGAAGCAAAGCACAGTGGAGCTAAACGCATCGGACCCGTGCTGATGTTCGTCGGCGCCATCCTGTTGTGGCTGTCTTCCCGCATGACGTGGGTGACGGCGGCGGTCGAAGACGATAAGGCCGGTTCGAGTGTTGTGGAATTATCTGGTTCCTTGTGGTCCCTCGAGCTCATTGCACTCAGCGTCGTGGTTCTCGCTGGCGGTGTGGCAGCCTTTGCGCTGCGGCGCACGGGCCGTCGAATTGTCTCTGTCCTCACCGCACTCGCCGCGGCGGCTGCCGGATGGCGCCCGGTTGCGCTGTTGACTGCCGGCCCCGAGGCGGAGCGTGCTCAAGAGCTGCTGCAGGGAGGAACGAACGATACCTCCGTGGATTCCGCAACCATTTCGGATTGGGCCACTGTCCTCACCGCTGATGCGTCGACCGTTGGCCCTGTGCTTGCTATCGCCGGTGCGGCGCTTGCCCTCTTCGGCGCGGTCATGGTGGCGAGCAATCCGGGGGCCGATAAGCCCCGCTCCGCCAAATATGAAACCCCGGCGGTACGCCAGGAACGCCTGCAGGAAGATCTCGAAACCTCCCAGGACTCCGGCCGTGTGATGTGGGATGCCCTCGATGCCGATATTGACCCCACCGATCCCCGGTCGACCTAGGTATGGCAGCGGCGTGAGCCGTGGCTGCATGTCCCGCTTCATGTAGTGGTCCTAGCACGGAATCGGGTGCCCCGGATTTCTTGTTAGAGGCAAGGGCGCGCTAGCCTAAGTGTGATCTCAAACGCCCCTGTTTCTTTCTTTGAGTTTCCTTCGGGGAAGGGAGGTGCTCCATGCCTACCCCGATTGCCGTCGATCACCTTGTGGCCGGCGTACTAGCTGATGTAGCCGCACGGGAGGCGCGCGTCCCCTTCAAGGAAGTTAAAGCGCGGTCTCGAGACATGGACGCACCGCGCGATACCGCACAGGCCCTATTGCGTTCGGGGTGTTCTATCATCACCGAAATCAAGCGCGCCGTGCCTTATGGTGGAGAGATCGTCCACCTAGACGGACCGCACTCCGTCGCGGCCCTGGCACGAAAGCTGGAGGAAGCAGGCGTGCACGTCATGGCCTGCCAGACAGACAGGCGCCGCTTTCATGGCTCCCTGGAGGACATGCGTGTTGCCCGCGCTGCAATCGACATTCCTATGCTGTGCCGCGACACCATTGTTGATCCTTATCAGATTCATGAAGCGCGCTGTTATGGGGCGGATGCGATTCCTTTGCAGGTGGAGTTGCTTGATCAGGCTCGCCTCGAGTCGCTCCTCGACCGCGTGGAGTCCCTTGGAATGACAGCCATCCTGGAAGTGCGCACGTGCGCTGAGGTGGATCGCGTTATCAAAGCAGGGGGTACTGTCGTGGCCATCAATGCGTGGTCTTTGGCCTCCGATGCACTTAATCGGGAGGCCTTTTCTACTATTTCACCGGGTCTTCCTGAGAGCATCACACGTATTGCGGTGGGCGGCGTTAATAGTCCGCGTAACGTGTTGTCCTATGCCTCGCAGGGAGCCGATGCCATCCTCGTCGGTGAGTCCATTATGGCGGCCCAGGACCCGATGGCTTTGGCCCGCTCCTTAGTGGCCGCCGGCCAGCATCCGGCGTGCCCTTCGCGCAGAAGCTAAGCGCGTTGTAGTGGCCGTCTTTTTCAGGCACACTATTTCCCGTGCAGATTTACTACCTCGCCAACATTCCCTCTCCGCCACAAGGCGTGTGGCATCTCGGACCAGTCCCTATTCGTGCGTATGCCATGTGCATTATCGCCGGCATCCTCGTTGCGCTGTGGATGACTCTGCGCCGCTATACCGCCCGGGGTGGAAACCCGGATGTGGTCTGGGATGCTGCCTTGGTAGTGATCCCAGCCGGCATCATTGGCGGCCGCCTCTATCACGTGATTACGGATAATGATAAGTACTTCTGCTCCACGTGTGATCCTCTCGACGCGCTGAAAATCACCAACGGTGGACTAGGTATTTGGGGAGCGGTGGCCTTGGGCGCGGTCGCGGTGTGGCTCATGTTCAAAGTCAAGGGCATCCCTGTGGGGCCGTTTGCGGATGCCGTCGCGCCTGGACTCATATTGGCGCAGGCTATTGGCCGCCTAGGCAATTGGTTCAACCAGGAACTCTATGGTCGTGAGACCACCGTCCCGTGGGCTCTCGACATTTATTATCGTGTGAATGAAAGCGGTGAATACGCGCCGATCAGTGGGCGCTCGACCGGGGAAGTAATCGCCTCGGTGCATCCGACATTTCTCTATGAGCTGCTGTGGAACGTGGCGGTGTGCGTGTTCCTGCTGTGGGCCCACAAGGCATTCAAGCTCGGCCATGGTCGTGTGTTTGCGCTGTACGTCGCCGGATACACAGCGGGGCGCTTCGTTGTAGAAAACATGCGTGCTGACGATGCCACGCTCATCTTTGGTCTGCGTGTCAACGTCATCGTGTCAGTGGTCTGCTTTGTTGTAGCGCTCATCGTGTACTTCCGGCTGCCGCGCGGCCAGGAAACACCAGAAGAGGTGGACCCGGCCCGTGCCGCCGACGTCGGTGACAGTGCAGGAGTCGCTGACTCACAAAGGTGACAGTCGCAGCGCCTAGCGACAGATTCACGCGCTGAGGCTTCGGGAAGTAGCCGGGATCACACAATGTTTTAAGACGCCTTGACCGAGAGTCTCGAGTTTCGGGAGCATGGACACAAAATGCCCAGATGTGCCCGGTTATTCCCGGTTGTTGCCGAATCGGAAGGGGCTGCAACAGCCACCGGGGAAGCCTGATTCGAGGGTCAAAACATGGTGTGAGCTTCATTCGTGGTGGCCGAGACCAGCAAAGCGGGGTAGTTTGGGAACCGTTAGAAACTCCCGATGTGAATAAGGCACTCCATGTTGGATAGAAGAACCAAAATTGTTTGTACGTTGGGTCCTGCTGTAGCAAGCAAGGAAGGAATCCTTGGCCTCGTTGAAGCAGGCATGAACGTGGCGCGTCTAAACATGTCCCACGGCGAGCATGCGGACCACGAGGCGAACTACCGCTGGGTCCGTGAGGCTACCGATGAGACCGGCCAGGCAGTCGGCGTCCTGGCGGACCTCCAGGGACCGAAGATTCGTCTGGGTCGCTTCGTCAACGGTGAAGAGATGTGGAAGGACGGCGAAATCGTCCGCATCACCGTTGATGACGTAGAAGGTACGCACGACCGCGTGTCCACCACCTACAAGAACCTGGCGCAGGACGCGAAGCCGGGTGACCGCCTGCTGATCGACGACGGTAAGGTCGCCGTCGTCTGCAAGGAAGTCGACGGCAATGACGTTGTTTGTGAGGTCACCGAGGGCGGACCGGTCTCCAATAACAAGGGCGTGTCCCTCCCAGGCATGGACATTTCTGTGCCGGCGCTGTCGGAGAAGGACATTGCTGACCTTCGCTTCGCATTGAAGCTCGGCGTGGACATGATCGCTCTGTCCTTTGTTCGTTCCCCAGCCGATGTGGACAAGGTCCACGAAATCATGGATGAGGAAGGCCGCCGCGTTCCGGTTATTGCGAAGCTCGAGAAGCCGGAGGCGGTCGATGCCCTTGAATCCATCGTCTTGGCTTTCGATGCCATCATGATTGCGCGCGGTGACCTTGGCGTCGAGGTCCCGCTGGAGCAGGTTCCGCTGTTCCAGAAGCGCGCTATCCAGATCGCGCGTGAGAATGCCAAGCCGGTGATCGTGGCAACGCAGATGCTCGATTCCATGATCTCCAACCTGCGCCCGACTCGCGCGGAGGCCTCCGACGTGGCTAACGCAGTGCTCGATGGTGCTGATGCCGTCATGCTCTCCGGTGAGACCTCCGTCGGCATCGACCCGCACAATGTTGTGCGCACGATGTCCCGCATCGTGACGAATGCTGAGCAAGGCGGCCAGGTTCCTCCGCTGTCGCACGTTCCGCGCACCAAGCGCGGTGTTGTGTCCTACTCCGCACGCGATATTGCTGAGCGCCTGAATGCGAAGGCCATCGTCGCCTTCACCACCTCCGGTGATACCGCGAAGCGCGTGGCTCGTTTGCACTCCGCGCTGCCGCTCCTTGCCTTCACCCCGTACCCGGCGGTGCGCTCGCAGCTGGCGTTGACCTGGGGTGCAGAGACCTTCTTGAGTGACTCGGTCGAGTCCACCGATGACATGATGGCCGCCATTGATGAGGCTCTGCTGGGAATGGATAAGTACAAGGAAGGCGACATGATCGTCGTCATCGCCGGTACCCCTCCTGGAATCTCTGGTAACACCAATATGATTCAGGTCCACGAGCTGGGCCAGACTCTGCGCGATAAGTAAAACCGTCGCAGACAAACAACGCCGCCTCACCCCGCTTGCTTCCTTACCCACTAAGTGGGAAGGGGGAACGGTGGTGGGGCGGCGCTTTGTCTTTCCGGAAAGCCCCGTCTAGGGGTTAATAGGCACTAGTGCGTCTTTTAACCCCTGTCTGTCTAGACGTGGGAAATGGGGGTCGGGGTCAGCTTCCACACTTCGTTGGCATAGTCAGCGATAGTGCGGTCAGAGGAGAAGCGCCCGGAGTAGCAGATGTTGAGCCAGGCCTTCTTGGCCCATGCCAGCTCGTCCGCTTCATAGTCAGCAGCCATGCGGTCACGGGTCTCGCGGTAGTCGGCGAAGTCCCCGAGGACGTAGTAGGTATCCTGAGCGTGTTCGCCGAAGCCATCGAGCAGCGAGGAGCGCAGATCACTAAACATGCCTGCATTCTCCGAACCCAGCGTGCCATCGGTGAAGGCATCGAGGACACGCGCCAGGCCCGGAACCGTGTTATAGAGCTCGCCCGGGTTGTACTCGGCGCGCAGCTGCGGGATTTCTTCGTTGCGGGCGCCGAAGATGTAGGCGTTGTCTTCGCCCACTGCCTCGACGATCTCTACGTTGGCGCCGTCCATCGTGCCCAAGGTCAGGGCACCGTTCATCATGAACTTCATGTTGGAGGTACCGGAGGCTTCCTTGCCGGCGACGGAAATCTGCTCGGAGACATCAGCGGCTGGGATGATGTGCTCGGCGGGGGAGACGTTGTAATTCTCAACAAAGACTACGTTGAGCACGTCCTTGGTAGCCGGGTCGTTGTTGACCAGGTCACCGATGGTGTTGATGAGCTTGATGATGGCTTTCGCGCGGACATAGCCCGGCGCTGCCTTCGCGCCAAAGATGAAGGTGCGCTTCGGAACGGTTTCGCCGTCGACCTTGATGCGGAAGTACAGGTCCAAGATGTAAAGCGCATTCATCAGCTGGCGCTTGTACTCGTGCAGGCGCTTGATCTGGACATCGAAAACGGAATCCGGGTCCACGGTAGCGCCCTGGTGTGCGTCAATCCATGCGGCGAAATCCTGCTTGTTGGCGCGCTTGATGTTGATGAGTTGGCGCAGCACCTTCTCATCCTCAGCCACAGGAGCCAGCTTCGCCAGCTCGGTCAGATCGGTAACCCAGGCATCAGAACCAGCCTGCTCAGTGAGCAGGTCGGACAGGCGCGGGTTGCACATGCGCAGCCAACGACGAGGGGTCACGCCGTTGGTCTTGTTGTTGAACTTCTCCGGCCACAGCTCGTGCCACTCGGAGAGCGTGTCCGCCTTGATGATTTCGGTGTGCAGGGCGGCGACGCCATTGATGGAGTACGCGGCATAGCAAGCGATCCACGCCATGTGGACATGCCCGTCGGACACCGGAGCCATGTAGTCGATGCGCCCTTGATCCAGGCCGCGCTGGGCCATGTCTTCACGGAAGCGGCGGTCGATCTCTTCCACCAGCTCCCAAATGCGCCAGAACAGCTTCTGGAAGATGGATACTTCCCAGCTCTCCAAAGCCTCAGCCAGCACGGTGTGGTTGGTGTAGGCAAAAGTCTCGGTGACGACCTTCCAGGCCTCGTCCCAGCCCATCCCGTGTTCGTCGAGAAGCAGGCGGAGCAATTCGGGGATGGCCAGCACCGGGTGGGTGTCGTTGAGCTGGATGCAGTTGTACTCGGCGAAGCCGGTGAGGTCCTCGCCGTGGTGCTCGATGTAGTTATCGATCATCTGCTGCAGCGAGGCCGAGACGAAGAAGTACTGCTGGCGAACGCGCAGTACTTTGCCCTCGTAGGTCGTGTCGTTGGGGTAGAGCACGCGGCAGATGTCCATGACGCGCTCGCGCTCCACGATGGCTTCGGTGAAGCGCTGCGAGTTGAAGGCATCGTAATCGAATTCATCGATAGGCTCGGACTTCCACAGGCGCAGCGTACCTACGTTGTTGGTGCCGTATCCGGTAATCGGCATGTCATAGGGGATAGCGCGTACGTCCATGTCATCGAAGTGGACCAAGCGCTGTTCGGAGGCACGGCGAATGATGAAGTCGTAGCCATTTTCCATCCAGGCATCTGGTTCCTCGCGCTGGAAACCGTTGTCGAAGGACTGACGGAAGAGACCGTAGCGGTAGAGCAGGCCGTAGCCCGTGACCGGGTAGTTCTGGGTGACAGCAGAATCGAGGAAGCAGGCGGCGAGGCGGCCCAGGCCGCCGTTGCCTAGTGCAGCATCGTGCTCGGCTTCGAGAACATCGGAGAGTTCGTGACCGGCGGCCTTGGAAGCGGCGCGGGCTTCGTCGACGAGTCCGACGTTGGTGAGGTTGTTGAGCAGGGCGCGCCCCTGGAGGAACTCAGCAGAGAAATAGTGCTGCTGGCGGGCGGCGGAGTAGGCGGTGCGGGTGGCCTCCCAGTTGTCAGCAATCTGCTCCATTACTGAAGAAGACAAGCCGGACCAGAACTTGCGGTTAGTCGCGGCAGAGGGGGAGACACCAGCAGCGGCGCGGACGTGTCCGGGAACTGCGGTCTGAAAATCGGAGTGCTGGGGTTGACTCATGAGAATCCCTTCACCTTAGGCATAAAAATGCGGAAAAATACCAACACCCAAGCTTAACCAGTTCCGCATTCAGCTGCAGGAGAGAGCACTGCCAGCCAGCGTGCATTAATCATCACACACAGCGAAAGCGTTGTGCCGGGAAGGTTAGCGCCCCAGAAAAGACAGGACGGCTGCAGCCCCGGCGTGGGTGGCCGAGCGCATGGTGGGTTCATAATCCGGCAGGAAAGTGGATTGGTGGTTGACCGGCGGGTTGTCCAGGAGGTGTTCCGGCGTGGAGCCGATGAACCAGAAGTTATAAGGCACGCCCCAGGCTTGTGGGAGATAGCAGAAATCCTCGGAGACGGTGGATGGGGTGGCGCTCACGGAGAGATCAGCAAAGACTGCGTCGAAGGCCGAGCGAACGGTCTCGTGAGTGGAAGCGTCATTATCGGTGACTTCGCCATGGGCAAAGTACTCGAAGGTGGGCTCTGCTGGGCATCCCGAGGCTTCGCACTCGGCTCGCACCATACGCTCGAGGGAGGCATAGACGCGCTGCGCCAACTCTGGCTTGTAATAGCGGGTGTTAAGTACGAGTTCGGCGCTGCCCGGAATGATGTTGTTTTTATCGCCCGAATGCAGCTCGCCCACCGAGATGACAAAGAAATCATGGGGAGGGACTTCGCGGCCGACGATGGCCTGCAGACGGGTGACCACCATGGCGGCCACGTAGGAAGGATCGATGGCCTCGTGCGGCATGGAGGCGTGCGCGGAGCGCCCCGTGATGCGGATGCGGAGGGAGTCACAGCCGGCCAGGATGGGGCCGGCGGTGGACTGCACCTGGCCGGCGGGGCCCGGCATGACGTGTTGACCAAAGCACACATCCGGTGCAGGAACGCGGTCGGTGAGCCCGTCCGCAATCATGTATTTGGCGCCCATGGATGATTCCTCCGCCGGTTGGAACAGCGCTAGGAAGGTGCCGTGCCAGGCGTCGCGGTGGGCGTCGAGAATCGCGCACGCGCCGAGCAATGCCGTGGTGTGTACATCGTGCCCGCAGGCATGCATTGCGCCATTGGTGGCGGCGAAGGGGACGCCGGTTTCCTCGGCCACCGGGAGGGCATCAAAATCAGCCCGCATCAGCGCGGTTGGGCCGTCCCCGTTGCGGAAGATAGCGACGATGCCATGGCCGCCGATTCCGGTGACGAGCTCGCACTCGTACTTATCTAGTTGTTCCAGAATCCGCCCGGCGGTGCGTTCCTCTTGGTGGGACAGCTCTGGGTGGGCATGCATGTCTTCATAGAAGGCGCGTTGCCAGCTGAGATCGACTGAATCTTCGAGGAGGAGCGAGCTCAGCCGAGAAAGTGTGGGATCTGCCATAGTTACTGTCCTTCAAGTTTGGGTAGGGTTACCTACATGCCATTGATTCACTTTGATGTTCTGGTGCCGGATGCTCAAGCCGAGCGCGTGGCCGAAATCTTTAGCACTGCTACCCACAAGCTGGTGGATAACGGCTCCTTAGCTTCTGCTGAGGTTACCCGTGTGCCCGATCCTGCACTCCCGGAGGGGCTGGAAGAACAGCTGCGCCAGACCTACCGCGATGAGCATGAAGAGCGTGATTTAGAGGACGCCAATGTCTACCGCTATGCCATCGATGTCGATGGCGTGAAGGGCTCCGTCAATCAGCTGACCATGGTCCTCGCACGCTTGTTGACACCCCATTCGGTTCTACCGAAGGACCACGTGTTGCTGGAGGACGAGCTCGCCCACGAGCGACCGGCAATTTTCCCGTGGGCGGTGCAGGTGACCCCGTAGTTCTGCTGAAAGCTATAGTCTCAGAGAGCTTTAGCCTCAGAGAGTTTTAGCTCTGCAGAACGCTGCGGACGAGGCGTTCGGCCGCGTTGCTTAAGCGCTGGGCGACGTCCCCCTCTTCCTCCCCGTCGAGTTCTTCCAGCAGTGTGCCCTGTGGCGCCGATGCGGTTGCGGAGCCGGCGATGATGCCCAGGGTTGGCGGGCTAGTCATGTCCGCCAGCGTGCCCACCACCTTTCCGGTAAGCGATTGTTCGTCGAAGCGCCCCTCGCCGGTAAGGACGAGATCCGCCTCGGCGATACGCGTGGGTAGATTGAGTGCTTGGGCTACATACTGGCCGCCCGGCACGATACGGCAGTGCTCCGAGGTGCCCCAGAGCGTGCGCGAAAGCCAGCTCAGGGCGATGGGAATGCCGCCTGCGGCGCCAAAGAATTCGGCCTGTGGGTCGGTCTCCGTGACTTCGCAGAGCCGTAGCATCGCGCCCGCCAGTAGTGCTACTTGTTCGCCCTCAGCGCCTTTTTGTGGGCCGTACATCGTTGCGGCTTGGACGGGCACGGCGCGAGTATCGGTGACCAAGGTGTAGTCCAGCATGGCCGCCTTCATGTTGAGCTGCGCGGTGTCGATGTGGTCGAGGTTGACCAAAGGTGCGCCGCCCTTGGGCAGGGCGTATCCGCGGGCATCGTGGGCGGCGGCGCCGAGCGCGGCGAGGATGCCGAGACCGCCGTCGATGCTGGCGCTGCCGCCGAGGCCAAGAACGATGTGCTTGGCGCCGCGCGATTCGGCGTCGGCCACCAGCACGCCCGTTCCATAGGAATCCGCATGGAGTGGATCGAGGGCGTCGGAAACGGCAGGAAGGCCGGTGGCGGCGGCGACGTCGATGAAGGCTGTGTCACCAACGAGCTGGTAGCTGGCCTCGGTCAGGCGGCCAATGGCATCGGTGGTAGGCAGCGTAATCGTTTGCCCCGCCGTGCCGTGGCGATGAACAGCGGCGCTGGCGAGCACCTCCGCGGTGCCTTCGCCGCCATCGGCCATGGGCAGGGTCGTTACCTTCGCTGTGTCTGCGTGGGGCGAGGAGCTGAGAGCGCGCCGCGCGCCCAATGCAATGGCGGCGGCAGCTTCGGCTGCAGTAGCGGTGCCTTTAAAGGAATCGGGGGCAACAAGAATGCGCATGCCCATGAGTATATGGCAGAGATACGAGAAAAAATTTTCGCGCTCTGACCAGCCCTTAAGGCACGCCACAGTACGGCCATCTTGCAATTTAGGTCGATTGATAGAAAACTATTGCTTGTTCAATGGATGACGCACCGACCGTGAGGAACGGTGCCCAATGAAAGGATTGCCATGTCCATCGACCAGCAAATCTCCGATTACTACAGCAAGCTTCTCAAGCGTAATGCTGGCGAACCGGAATTCCATCAGGCACTCGCTGAGGTACTCGACTCACTGAAGATCGTCCTCAATAAAGACCCTCACTACGCTGATTACGGCCTGGTCGAGCGACTGTGCGAGCCCGAGCGTCAGCTCATCTTCCGCGTGCCGTGGGTGGATGACAGCGGCCAGATTCAGGTCAACCGCGGTTTCCGCGTGCAATTTAACTCCGCGCTCGGCCCCTACAAGGGCGGCCTGCGTTTCCATCCGAGCGTCAATCTGGGCATCATCAAGTTCCTCGGCTTCGAGCAGATTTTCAAGAACTCCCTGACCGGCCTGCCTATCGGCGGCGGCAAGGGCGGTTCTGACTTCGACCCGAAGGGTAAGTCAGAAGCCGAGGTCATGCGTTTCTGCCAATCCTTCATGACGGAGCTGCACAACCACATTGGTGAATACCGCGACGTCCCGGCCGGTGATATTGGCGTGGGCGGACGCGAAATCGGTTTCCTGTTCGGCCAGTATCGCCGACTGGAGGGCAAGCACGAGTCTGGCGTTCTTACCGGCAAGGGTCTGAGCTGGGGTGGCTCCCTTGTGCGTACCGAGGCTACCGGTTACGGCCTGGTGTATCTGACCTCGGAAATGATGAAGGCCCATGGTGAGTCTTTCGACGGCGCCAAGGTGATTGTCTCCGGTTCCGGAAATGTTGCCATCTACGCCGCCGAAAAGGTGCAACAGCTCGGCGGTACCGTCGTCGCGATGTCTGACTCCTCCGGCTACATCACCGCCCCGAACGGTGTGGACCTAGAGCTACTCAAGGAGATTAAGGAAGTCCGCCGCGAGCGCATTTCCACCTACGCCGGCGAAGCGGGTGCGGGCGTGGAGTATCACGAGGGTGGCAACGTATGGGAGGTCAGCGCCGACGTTGCTTTGCCGTGCGCTACCCAAAATGAGCTCGACGGCGAGGACGCCAAGCTCCTGGTCAAGAATCAGGTCCGCTATGTTGCCGAAGGCGCGAACATGCCCTGTACCCCGGAGGCCGCCCACTACTTTGTGGAAAATGGCATCGCCTTCGCGCCGGGTAAGGCCGCAAATGCAGGCGGTGTGGCGACCTCTGCGCTGGAGATGCAGCAGAATGCCTCCCGTGACTCCTGGACCTTCGAGTACACCGACCAGCGCCTCCACGAGATCATGTCCAATATCTTCCGCAATATCGATAAGACCTCTAAGGAATATGGCTTGGAGGGTGACTATGTCGCGGGCGCTAACATCGCTGGCTTCAAGAAGGTGGCTGATGCCATGCTGGCGCAGGGCGTGATCTAGCCCCAGCCGTTCTCTATTCCTCTCTATGCCTTGGTTTAACCTCCCCACTGAGTGGGGAGGTTTTCGCAGTTTCTTCCCGCGTGGGATACGTCGCGGTGCGTATGTGCTTGGTTAGGCTGGTGCCATGTACCGCGTATTTGAGTCCCTCGATGAACTTGTTCGCAACCTGGAACAGGCCTATGCCGTTCCCATGACCTCTAATTGCATGGTCCCGCGCCACGAGATGCTGGCGCTTCTCGACGATCTCCGCAACGCTCTCCCGGTCGAAATGGATGATGCCCAGGACGTCTTGGACAAGCAGGATGAGATCCTGCAGGGTGCGGAAGAACGCGCGGAGCAGATTATTTCTGAAGCCAATGCCGAGGCTGATGACACCGTGACCCGTGCGCGTGAGGATTCGGACGCCATGCTGGCCGACGCCCAACATCGCGCCACCACCCTTGTCGCCCAGGCAGAGGACGAGGCCAGCAACCTGGTGGACAACGCACGCTCCGACGCCGAGCGCACCCGCGCCCAAGCAGATGAGGAATACCAGCGTGCCGTCGCTGCAGGCCAAGCTGAACAAGACCGCTTGGTCTCCGAATCCGAGGTCGTGCGCCGCGCCGATGATGAGGCGCACCGTATCGTGGAGACCGCGCACTCTGAGTCCAACCGTCTGCGCACCGAGTGCGATGAATTCGTTGACGCCAAGCTCGGGGAATTCGAGACCACCTTGTCTGACCTCCTGCGCACCGTGAATAACGATCGCTCCGCTCTGCGTCGAGGGGCGGGTGTGCGCTCCCGCGGTGAATCGCGTACTGAGGGACGCGGCGCTGTGCGCGAGACCCGGGAACCGGCACGCCGGGCGCCGCGTGCGCCCCGCGACTACTAGAGGGGACTAATGCGCGGCCGTTCCGCGCGCCAGGGAATGAGTGCAGCAAAAGCGAGAACAGCGCCGAGGGCAGAATCGAGCTTTGAGGCCAAGTGCTTAAGCGCCTATGCCCCAGCATTCAGGTCTTTGCCAGTCTAGGGCGCGCGGGCCGCCACAGGGTAAGCTGGTGGGCGCTATGAAATCACCATTGAAGTTCGACGTGACGGAATTGCTCCGCAGTCAAGGAACCGACGCGCTGCCTGAGCACCGCGTGCAGACCGGACCCGCGCCAGAGCGCATCGGCGTGGAAATGATCGGCATCCCGGAAGGTACTGAGGTTAAGGTGGATGCCACCTTGACCCCGTTGGGCTCTGGTGTGTTGGTGGACGCTGATATCACCGGCACCCTCAGCGGCGAATGCGCCCGCTGCCTGGCAGAGCTGCACCCGGAACTGGATCTCCACGTATCCCAGGTGTTTTCCGCAGATGAGTCCTTCGTCAGCGGGGATGAGACCGAGGAGGAGGATCGCGGTTCCGGTGATGAGGTTCCCGAGATCAAGGATGGAATCCTCGACCTCCTCCAGACCGTGATCGATGAGGCAGGTTTATCCCTTCCCTTTGCGCCAACGTGCGAGGATGGTTGCGAGGTGGATGCTCCCGATGGAGTAACCACGGGGGTCTCTGGGGAAGAAGAGCGCGTGGATCCGCGTTGGTCTGGTCTGGAGAAGTTCCTATGAGCAAGAAGAAGAAACTCACTGGTGAACAGGCACTAGCCGCGGCCTTCGCGGAGGTAGATCACGCCCCGCTGCTAAAAGCACTCGGCGTGGAGATCAGCGATGAGCTGCTGTGCTTGGCACTGACCCACCGCTCCTTCGCCAACGAGAACGGGCACCTGCCCAACAACGAGCGCCTCGAGTTCCTGGGGGATGCCGTCTTGGGCTTGTCCATCGCGGCCAAGCTCTACGACAAGTACCCCTCGCGCCCCGAGTCGGATATTTCTAAGATGCGTGCCTCCATCGTGTCGCGCTATGGCCTGTCCGATGTCGCCCGCGAAATCGGCGTGGGCGAGCACGTCCTGTTGGGCAAGGGCGAGCAATCCACCGGCGGCCGTGACAAGGACTCCATCTTGGCCGATACCACCGAGGCCATCCTGGGGGCTATCTACCGCCAGCATGGTTTTGAGGTTGCCCGCGGGGTGGTGCTGAAGCTGTTCGCCGCCAAGATTGACAACGCCGTGGTGTCCGGCCGTCATATGGACTGGAAGACCACCTTGCAGGAGCTGTGCGCGGAGCTGAAGGCCGCGATGCCGGTCTACTCAGCCACCTCGACGGGTCCTGAGCACGATCAAACCTTCAACGCCGTGGCTACCGTGGCCGGTTTGACCGTGGGTAGGGGAACAGGGCATAACAAGAAGCTCGCCGAGCAGCAGGCAGCGGAAGAAGCGTGCCAAGCATTGCGCGAGACACCCTTGCTGGTGCAGGGCACCGCCGGCAAAGAGAGCTAAGCCACGAGAATTCGATGCCAGAACTTCCCGAAGTCGAGTCTGTTCGCAGCGGACTCGAGCCCTATCTTGTGGGCCGCTCCTTTGCTGCAGTAGACGTTCTCCACCCGCGCGCCAACCGGGGCCAGGAAGCCCCGCTGTCCGCGCTGCTGGTGGGCAGGAAGATTGCCGCGGTGGCGCGCCGCGGCAAGTTCATGTGGCTGGAGTTCGCCGACGAGGATCACACCGACCCAGCTCGCGATGTGCTCTTCATCCACCTCGGCATGTCGGGGCAAGTGCGGATCGGCGAGGTGGATTCGCCGCACGTGCGCATCGCCGCCGTGCTTGATGACGCCACCCGTCTCAGCTTCGTGGACCAACGCACCTTCGGTTATTGGCGTTTTGGGTCGTGGCTGAGCATGGCGCATATCGCTCCCGATCCTCTCGAAGCAGACTTCGACCTGACCGCGGCAGGGCGGCGCTTGCGCGCGAAACGCACGGCGGTCAAGGTGGCTCTGCTCGACCAAACGGTGCTTAGCGGGGTGGGCAATATCTATGCCGATGAGGCGCTGTGGGCGGCCCAGATTTCTCCGCTGAAGAAGGCTAGCGCTCTGCGGCAGCGTGATGCTGTCGCTGTGATTTCTGCGGCCGCCGACGTCATGCGCTCCGCCCTCGCCGTTGGCGGAACCAGCTTTGATGCATTGTACGTCAACGTTAATGGCGAATCCGGATATTTTGATCGTTCCTTGCACGTATATGGGAGGGGCGGTCAGCCCTGTGATCGCTGTGGCGAAGAAATCCTGAAAACCGTGCTAGGTGGGCGTGGTACTCACTATTGCCCGCACTGCCAGAGCCGCGGCGTGGGGAGGAAGTCGGCGGCCAACTAGGACGATTCTGGTGTGAGTTATTAATGTGTAACCCATGCAAGAAATCTTCAGCACCGTGATTGGTGTCATTAACGACAGCCTGTGGTCCTATGTCCTGCCATGGCTGCTTATCGCCGCGGGCCTCTTCTTCGGCATCCGCACCGCCGTGGTGCAGGTCCGCATGGTGCCGGACATGTTCAAGGCGGTCGTCGAGAAGCCCAAGGGCGTCGGCGTCGATGAGGATGCCGACTATGGCGGAATCTCTGCCTTCAAGGCATTTACCATTTCAGCGGCCTCTCGTGTGGGCACCGGCAACGTTGCAGGCGTGGCCGTGGCTATCTCCGTGGGTGGCCCCGGCGCGGTGTTTTGGATGTGGCTCATCGCCATCCTGGGTGGTGCGACAGCATTCGTGGAGTCGACCCTGGCGCAGCTGTGGAAGGTGCGTGAGGGGGACGCCTACCGCGGTGGCCCGGCCTATTACATGTCCCGTGGCCTGGGGTGGAAGCCTTTAGCAACCATCTTCTCCGTGGCCATCGCCATTACCTTTGGCTGGTTCTACAATGCGTTCCAGACCAACGCCATTTCCGATTCTTTGGCGGCCTCTTTTGGCCAGGATTCCGCGGCCTTCAAGGCAGGCGTGGGCATCGCAGTCGTCGCCGTGTCCGGGCTCATCATCATCGGTGGCGTGCAGCGCATCGCCTCGATGACCCAGTTTATCGTGCCGTTTATGGCGGGCGCCTATCTCATCTTGGGTCTCATCGTCGTTATTGTGAACTTTGACAAGGTGCCAGACATGGTCGTCTCGATCGTGGGCTCTGCCTTTGGCTTCCGGGAAGCTGCCGGTGCCACCGTGGGCATGGCGATGCTGAAAGGTATCCAGCGTGGTTTGTTCTCCAACGAAGCGGGCGAAGGTTCGGCGCCGAACGCTGCAGCGACGGCGACGGTGTCCCACCCCGTTAAGCAGGGCCTGGTGCAGACCCTCGGCGTGTACTTCGACACCCTGGTGGTGTGTACAATTACCGCCTTCATCATTCTCTTGGGCACCGATTTCGAGCGTTTCGGCTCTGATGCGATTGAGGGCGTGACGCTGACCCAGAATGCGCTCTCCGGCGTGGTGGGTGAGTGGGGCATCCACTTCGTCACCTTCATCCTGTTCTTCCTGGCTTTCTCCTCGATTCTGGGCAACTACTACCTTGCCGAGTCCAACGTGGAGTACCTCTCCGGGAAGAAGTGGGTGCTGTGGACTTTCCGTCTCATCGTTCTGGCCTTTGTTTTCTACGGTGCGGTGGCCCCGCTAGGTACCGTGTTCGACCTGGCCGATACCGGCGCTGCCATCATGGTTCTGCTCAACGTGTGCGCCATCGTGCCGCTGTCTGGCGTGGCTATCAAGCTGCTGAAGAACTACAACGAGCAGCGCCGCAAGGGCCTGGATCCCGTCTTCCACCGTGATATGCTGCCGGAACTGCAGAACGTCGAATGCTGGGATGGTACGGATCCGGTCACGCGCCGCAGCGCGGAGGACCGTCGCCGTCTCGATCACGAATTTGACTTGAGCGACCGCACAAACTTGAGGGAGTACTAGATGGCAGACACGGCAGCAGCCTCTGCAGGCCATGAACGCCTCACAGCTTTCGTTCTTGGACACGTCCAAGGCGTGGGCTTTCGCTGGTGGACGCGTTCCCGCGCCCTCGAACTAGGGCTGGCTGGGCACGCGACGAACCTCCAGGACGGACGCGTCCAGGTGGTTGCTGAAGGCCCGCGTGCTGACTGCGAGAAGTTGCTGGCCTTGCTGCGTGAAGAACCGTCGACCACCCACCGTCCAGGCGTGGTGAACGCCGTGGTGGAGCAGTGGGCCGCCCCGCGCGGTGAGTCGGGCTTCATCGAGCGCTAAACTTATTCGAATGCACCTCAAATCGCTCACGCTCAAAGGATTCAAGTCCTTCGCGTCCGCGACGAACCTGAAATTCGAGCCCGGTATCTGCGCCGTGGTGGGCCCGAATGGCTCGGGTAAATCAAACGTCGTCGATGCGCTCGCGTGGGTCATGGGTGAAGGCAGCGCCAAGACGCTGCGCGGCGGCAAGATGCAGGACGTCATTTTTGCCGGTGCCGGGGACCGCAAGGCCCTTGGCCGCGCTGAGGTCACGCTGACGATTGACAATTCCGATGGCGCTTTGCCCATCGAGTATTCGGAGGTCTCCGTCACCCGCCGTATGTTCCGGGATGGCGCGAGCGAATATGAGATCAATGGGGCGAAGGCGCGCCTCATGGATATCCAAGAGCTGCTGTCTGATTCCGGCATTGGCCGGGAGATGCACATTATCGTGGGCCAGGGAAAGCTAGCGGAGATTTTGGAGTCCCGCCCGGAGGATCGTCGCGCCTACATTGAAGAAGCCGCAGGCGTGCTTAAGCACCGCCGCCGCAAAGAAAAGGCACAGCGCAAGCTCACAGGTATGCAGGCCAACCTGGACCGCTTGCAGGACTTGACCGATGAGCTGGGCAAGCAACTCAAACCCTTGGCCCGCCAGGCGGAGGCCGCCCAGCGCGCAGCCACCGTGCAAGCGGATTTGCGCGATGCTCGCCTGCGCCTTGCTGGTGACCGTGTGGTGCGGTTGCGCGCGACATTCGATGACGCTGAGAAACGCGCGGCGGTGCTCGCCGAGCAGGTCGAGGAAGTGACAGCCCAGCTGGAAGAGGCGACCGAGATCCAGCTTGAGGTAGAGGCCGAGTTGGGGGATGTCACGCCGCGCGCGGAGGCCGCGCAGAAGCTGTGGTTCGAGTTATCGACCCTCAGCGAGCGAATCTCTGCCACGCAGCGCATCGCGGCCGAGCGCGCCAGCAACGTTGGCTCACAGGTGGCCTACGCGGGCCAGGATCCGGAGGAGCTCGAGGCACGTGCCCAGCGAGCCGATGAGGAGCACGAAGAGTTGCTGGCCGCGGCCGAAGAGGCTGCAGAGCGCTTGGAATCTATCCGGGAGGAAGTGGCCGAGCGCCGGGAAGCCTTCGAGGCTGCTGATAAAGAACACATGGCGCAACTGCGCGCCATTGCGGATCGCCGTGAAGGCGTGGTTCGCCTCATCGCCGCCGAGGAGAACTTGGCGGGTCAGGTCAGCTCCGCGGAGTCTGAGTTAGCGCGTCAGGAAGAGACTTTAGCGAATACGAAGTCGCGCACTAGGGGAGCGCAGGCGGAAGCCGATGAGGTGGCGGACAAGCTGGAGCACTTGGCTGCCGAGCGTGAGCCGCTGGAGGAAGCGCATGTGCGCGCGGCCAGCGAATCTGCCGCGGCCGATAAACGCTTGGAGCAGCTGCGTGATGCCCAGCGGGAGCACGAGCGTACCGTCTATAGTTTGCGCGCTCGGATCGATACCCTGGGCCAGACCGTTCCGGAAGCACTCGAGCTGGGGGAGGGATTCAAACCTCTCGCAGAGTTCATTTCTACTCGCTATGAGACAGCCGTTGCGGCAGCACTCGGTTCCTTTGCGGAGGCCCAAGCCGGCGCGGTGAGCGGGGACATCGTGCGCGACTTGGCGCAGGCGAGCCGCACGCCGCTGATCGACGTCGCTGCGGAACCCACCGGTTCAGCCTGGCGCCTTGACGCGGACTTGCCCTCCGGGGCGAGCTGGCTGCTGGATCACATGGTCTTGGTCCCGGAAGTATCGGCGGCGGTGACGCGGTTGCTCTCCGACGTGGTCCTGGTTGATGACTATGGCGCGGCCCGTGAACTTATTGCGGAGGATCCGCGCTTGCGTGCTGTGACCTCTGAGGGCCTACTCGTCGGCGAAGGCTGGGTGGAGGCAGGAACAGGCGCCGTCTCCACCGTTGAGGTAAGCGGCCAGATTGCGGAGGCCGAGCAACAACTGGAATCAGCCACTCATGAGCTGGAGGAGCTATCCGGCACGCTCGAAGGCGCGAAGCTGGCGGCGGACGATGCACGCGTAGGTGCGGCGAGTGCCAAGGCCGCACTGCGGGAGCACGATCACGAACTCGAAGCGTGGAAGCGCGATCACCAGCGCTTGCTCAAGCAGTACGAGGCAAACAAGGCTGAGCATGAAAAAGCCGCCGCCCGCGCCACGGATATCGAGGTGCAGTTAGCCCGCCTGCGCGAAGAACTGGCGGAGGCGCGTGACCGCTTGTCGCGCGTGGACGCTGAAGAGCAGGCTGATGAACCCTCCTCGGTGGAACGCGATGCTGCCTCGACGGCCCTGGAACAGGTCAAGGCCATGGAGGTAGAGGCCCAGATGGCGGCCCGCAGTGCGGAGGAAAAGGTCGGCCAAGCAGCGGGCAGGGGAGAGGCCCTGCGGCGCCAAGCCCAGCACGAACGCCAGGCCAAAGCCCGCCACGACCAGGCGATGGCCCGCCGGCAAGCACAGGTGCGGTTGGCGGGGGCTGTCGACAAGCATGCCCAAGATTTGGCTGCCCGGACCGCGCAGGCACTCGAGCGGGCCGCCGAGGAACGCGATGAGCTGGTCACCCAGCGCGGCGTGCTGCAAGGCCGTGCACAATCAGCGAAGCAAGCGGTCTCCTCGACCCGCCAGCAGCTCGATCGCCTGACCGACTCCGCGCATAACTCCGAGATCGCTCGCAGCCAGGCGCAGGTGCGCGTGGATGAGGCCGAGGGCAAAATCGTGGAGCAGCTCGGCATTGCGATCCCCGACCTGCTGAAGGAATACACGCCGGGTGAGGACTTCGATCGCTCCGCCGAAACCAAGCGGTTGAAGCAGGCCGAAAAGGACCTCAACTCCTTGGGCAAGGTCAACCCGCTGGCTTTGGAGGAGTACAAGGCACTGGAGGAGCGCTATAGCTTCCTCTCCACGCAGCTGGATGATGTGATCCAGGCGCGCAAGGACTTGGCAGGCGTTATTGAAGACGTCGACGCGCAGATCTTGCAGCTATTCACGGATGCCTGGCACGACGTGGAAGCGGAGTTCCCCAAGGTTTTCCAAACACTTTTCCCCGGCGGCGAAGGCCGGCTCATCCTCACGGAGCCGGATGACCTGCTGGCCACCGGCATCGAGGTGGAGGCTCGCCCGCCGGGCAAGAAGGTCAAGCGTTTGTCACTGCTTTCGGGTGGTGAGAAGTCCCTGACCGCGCTGGCGATGCTCGTGGCTATTTTCCGCGCGCGCCCCTCACCGTTCTATGTCATGGATGAGGTGGAGGCCGCGCTTGACGACGTCAACCTTCGCCGCCTCATCGCGCTCTTCGAGGAATTGCGCAAGGATTCTCAGCTCATTGTCATTACCCACCAGAAGCCGACGATGGACGTGGCCAACGTCCTCTACGGCGTGACGATGCGCGGCGATGGCGTCACACGCGTGATTTCGCAGCGCATGTCTCGCGCCGGTGAGGCGCCGGGCACGGCTCAAGCCGCCGAGGACGCCACACGTCTCGGCGTGGATGCCCCGCGCTAGGGTGGGGCTTGCGCCCAGCACTTTTCACCCTCCTTATCGTGCCGGATGTGGACAACCCTGGCACTATGGAGGGCATGAATACTACTTTTATGTGGATTGCGATAGCAGTCATCGTCCTGATTCTGCTCGTGGTCTTGTTCGTTGTCTTGGGCAAGAAGCGCGGCGAGTCAAAGAAGGTTTCCTTCGAAAAGCCTGCGGAGGAGCCTAAGGAGCTGACCCAGCAACAGAAGTCCGGCAACTACCAGGCCAAGTCTGGTTTTAATTTTGCCCCGGCTGGCGGCGGCGCTACCAAGGAGCCTGTGCCGGCAGCTAAGGGCGAGGAGCCCATGCCGGCCGAGCCCAAAGCTCAGCCGCAAGCGGAGAGGAAGTCTGAGCAGCGTGATGCCACCGAGCTAGCGAACGCTCAGCTCAAGGGTGAGGAGGAGACACCGAAGGCAGCGAAGCCTGCGGCGGAACCGACGCCTGAGGCAGAGCCGAAGTCTCAGGCAGAGCCGAAGCCGGAACCCGTCGCAGACGCGAAGCCGGTGAGCGCGCCGGAACCGGCTGCACAGAAGGAGTCGGCAAAGGTAGAAGAAGAGAAAGATTCTTCCGCTGGCGTTGTCGCGGCAGGTGCCGCGGGCGCTGCAGCCGCTGGTGCTGCCGCTTCCGGCGCCGCTGCTGTTGATAAGGATGAAGCGGACACGGAGGAAACTGTCCCGGCCAGCGAACCGGAGACTGTTGAACCGGAGCCGGTAGCCGAAGCCCCAAAGGTAGAGGAGGAGACTCCGGAGGCACCTGAGGTTCCGGCTGAGGAGGAGCCTTCCGTCCAGTCTGAGGCCGACGAAGAAACAGCGGCAGAGGCAGAAGAAGTAGAAGCCGATGCCGATGCAGAGGCAGAGGAGGCCGCCGCGGCGGCGGGGGCCCAGGCGGCGTCGGCAAGCGCGGCACTTGAAGCTGAGCCGGAGGAGCTAGAGGTATCCGACGACGCTGAGGTGGTTGAGGCTCCGGCAGCCCAGCCGCAGGAGGATATTGCGCCGGCTGCCGGCCGCTTGGGCAAGCTGCGCGGGCGCCTGTCGCGCTCGCAAAACGCCATCGGCCAGGGCCTCATGGGTATTCTCTCCGCAGGTGACCTGGATGATGATGCCTGGGAGGAAATCGAAGACACCCTCATCATGGCGGATTTGGGTACGAAGTCCACGATGCAGGTCACTGATTCTCTGCGTGAGAAGATTGCGGAGCGCGGAGTCAGTTCCGAGGCCGAAGCCCGCGCCATGCTGCGTGAAGCCCTCATCGAGGTAGGCCACCCGGAGATGGACCGCTCCATCAAGGCCATGCCGAACGATGGCAAGCCAGCCGTCATCATGGTCGTCGGCGTCAATGGCACCGGCAAGACCACCACGACCGGCAAGCTGGCCCGCGTGCTCGTGTCGATGGGCCACAACGTCTTGCTCGGCGCGGCGGATACCTTCCGTGCAGCGGCCGCGGACCAGCTGGAGACCTGGGGCCGCCGCGTGGGCGCTACCACCGTGCGCGGCAAGGAAGGCGCGGACCCAGCCTCCGTGGCCTTCGACGCCGTTGCCGCTGGCGTGGACCAGGGCGTGGACGTGGTTCTCATCGATACCGCTGGCCGTCTGCATACCTCAGTTGACCTCATGGATCAGCTGGGCAAGGTCAAGCGTGTGGTGGAGAAGAAGACCGAGGTCGACGAGGTCCTGCTCGTGTTGGACGCGACGGTGGGGCAGAACGGCCTGACACAGGCGCGCATCTTCCGCGACGTTGTCGACATCACCGGTGTTGTGTTGACCAAGCTGGATGGCACCGCGAAGGGTGGCATTGTCTTCCAGGTTCAGGAGGAACTCGGCGTGCCGGTCAAGCTCGTGGGCCTCGGCGAGGGCGCAGATGACCTCGCACCGTTTGAGGTTGAAGGCTTCGTTGATGCCTTGCTGGGGGAGAAGTAGGACCTTATAGATCCCTGGGCTAGACCTAAGTTCTTTCGAGACGCAGCGCCTCCTTTGCGGGGCGCTTTCGTCATCTTCGTCCCATTAAAAATGTGCTTTGGGGGAGGTCACAATGGTAGTCTAGGACAGTCCTGTCTATGTGAGGCTGATTAAACAGCCCTAACAACGGTTCGTGAGGCTACTCTTTCGTGACACTCTTGTATGTCGTCCTCCTCGCAGCTGTCGCAGTGGTGCTAGCACCAGTAGCCGTCAAGGTTGCTGATCGCGCAGCCGGCTACCCGCTAGCCGGCATTTTTATTATCGCCGCGGCACTGTTGGCTAAAGAATTTCCGGCACTGGCCCGTGGCGAAGAACTGTCCTATTCCGTGACGTGGGTGCGTGATGTCATCACGCCAGGCGTCGACGTCAATCTCGCCTTCCGGGGCGATGCGCTGGGCATCTTCTTTGCCATGTTGGCTCTCGTCATCGGCGCAGTGGTGTTCACCTACTCTGCGGCCTACCTGCCCAAAGGCAAAGGCAACGTCAGTTTTTATGTGCTGATGACAGCGTTTACACTGTCGATTCTCCTGCTCGTGCTGGCTAACGACGTCGTGGTGCTCTTCCTGGCTTGGGAGCTGGTATCGCTGGCGTCCTTCATGCTCATCGCACGCAGCGGTAAGTCCGGCGAGGCCGGTTCGCAGCGCACGCTGATCCTCACCTTCATCGGCGGCCTCACCTTGCTCTCGGGCGTGGCGATTGCCGCAACCGCAGCGGGGACGACGAACCTTGAGGGTATCCTCGCCTCCGATGTGTGGGCCCAGCGTCCAGGTTTGACCACCGGGGTTGCCATTCTCATCGCGGCCTCGGCATTCACCAAGTCCGCGCAGTTCCCCTTCCACTTCTGGCTGCCGGAGGCTATGGCAGCAGCCACGCCGGTCTCGGCCTTCCTGCACGCAGCGGCCGTCGTGAAGGCCGGCGTCTACTTGTTGATTCGTTTCTCCACCATCTTCCACGACGTCGCCGCGTGGAATTGGCTGCTTATCGTCGCCGGTATGGGGACCGCCGTGATGTCGGCGGTCTTCGCCGTGCAGAAGACGGACCTGAAGAAGCTGACTGCCTACTCCACGGTGTCCCACCTGGGTTGGATCGTGGCCACGATTGGTGTTGGCACGCCCTTCGCCATCGCGGCGGCCCTCGTGCACACGCTGGCACACGCGCTGTTTAAGTCCTCCATCTTCATGCTCATCGGTGTGATTGACCATGAGGCTGGTTCACGTGACATCCGCCGCCTCGGCGTGCTGTGGAACAAGATGCCGTGGACCTTCGGCTCCATGCTCATCGGTGCTGCCTCCATGGCTGCGGTCCCGCCGCTATTCGGCTTCGTGTCGAAGGAAGGCATGCTCACGGCCTTCGAGGATGCGCCTATCGGATCGGCCGGCCAGGTTTTGTTGCTCATCGTTGCGGGCGTGGGCGCGTTCTTCACGTTTACCTACTCCGCCAAGATCGTCTTCGGTGCCTTCTTCGATGGCCCGCGCAACATGTCGCATGTTCATGAGGCGCCGGTGAGGCTGTGGCTGCCCGCGGCGCTGCCCGGTGTGATGTCGGTGCCAATTATCTTCGTCATGGGAGTGCTCAATAAGCCACTCGATAACATCGTGGCGGCCATCGGCATGGAGGGCCATTCCCACCTCGCGCTGTGGCACGGCCTGAACGTCCCGCTGCTTATTTCTGTGGTGGTGCTTATCGCTGGCATCATCGCGTTGTTCTTCCGCGGGCCGCTGTGGACCGCGATGGAGGAGCGCCAGCTCCTACCGCGCACCGGTAACCAAATCCTGAAGTGGATTCAGGACGTGTGCGCAGCCTTCGGCCGTTTCGTTGGCCGCATGTCCGATACCCACAACCCGTCGAAGCTGATCCTGCCGATCATCCTCCTAGTCATCATCCTTGCGGGCTCCGCTCTGGTGTCCACGGGTGTCGATGGTGTGGCTCTCAACCCGCGTGTGGACGGCCTTGATAATCCGTGGGACCTGCTGCCGCTGGGAATCGTGGCGCTGTCCATGTTTGGTTTGGTGCGTACACGCAACCGCCTCACAGGTGCAGTAATGATTGGTACCGCGGGAACCGGCGTGACTTTACAGATGTTCCTTCTCGGCGCACCCGACGTGGCCCTGACCCAGTTCACGGTGGAGGCGCTGTCCGTCATCGTCATGATGATGGTCCTGCGCTACCTGCCGGAGAAGTTCCACCCCGTGCAGGACACCAACCGCAAGGTGGGCTCCATCGTCGTAGCCGTGCTCGCCGGGCTCACCGCATTCCTGGGCGTGTGGGCACTGATGGGGCGCCACGAACGCTCGGACCTGGCCATGTGGTACCTCAACAACGCTCCGGATATTACTGGTGGCGACAACGTAGTGGCCACCATCATCGTGGAGTTCCGTGCACTCGATACCCTGGGCGAGCTGTCAGTGCTGGGCATGGCCGCTGTGGTTATCGCTGCGGTCACCTCGACGCTGCCGCGCTTCCCGTTCACCTCCGGCACACGCCCGGCTCCGTTCGGCCAGTCGCAGCTCAACTCGGTGCCGCTGCGCAAGGGTATTGCTGTGGCCATCCCGATCTTGGTGGTCATGTCCTTCATCGTTTTCTACCGCGGCCACCAGACTTCCGGCGGCGGCTTCCCGGCGGCACTCATCATGGGTGCGGCCATCGGCTTGACCTACCTCTCGCGCGGTACCGATGAGATTGTCTTTGGTCGCATGACCCCGATTCACCTCACCGGCGTGGGCATCATTGTGGCGCTGGTGGCTGGCTTCATCGGCTACATCCCGACGTCGCATAGCTCCGGTGGTTTCCTCACTGCCATCCATGGCCACGCCCTGGGGCAGCACTGGACGACGTCGCTCATCTTCGACCTGGGCATCTACCTCGCGGTGCTGGGCATGCTCACCATGGCCATCAATGCTTTGGGTGGCTACCTGCGTCCAGGCACTGAGCGGGACTTCTTGCCGTGGGTTCACGATGATGATTCCGCGTTGCCGAATACCCCGCGCGTGGTGCTGGAGGATGTCGACGACCCGTACCCCGAATCCATCAACCCGTCTTCGGACCCACTGGCGCTGCTCAATGACTCCGAGGCACGCCGCCGCGCGTCCTCGCCTCACTACACTCCGGCTAAAGAGGGGAAGAACTCATGATCCTCGCACTGACCATTGCTTTGCTCATCGGTAGCGCCGTCTACCTCATCCAGCAGCGCGGCCTCGTGCACATCGTGCTGGGCATGATGGCCTTCGGCCACGGTGCCAACCTCATGCTCTTGGCCACCGGCGTGTACTCCTATCGCGGAGAGTCCTTTCCATCGCAGGTGGGCATGGACCAGATGGCGGACCCGCTGCCGCAGGCCTTTGTGCTGACCGCCGTGGTGATTTCCATGGCTACCTCGACCATTCTGCTGACCATGGCGGCGATGGGCGCGAACGACGACACGGATGTCGTTGAGCCGGTGGATGACAACACCATTGACCACGCTTTCTCCACGCTGGGACGAGACACCCAGAACCGGGAGATTCTGGAGCGCTCGGCCAACAAGATGGATCGTTTGAAAGAACTCGAACAAGAGGAGGACAACTAGATGTATGACACCGTAAGCGCCCTCCTCCCGCTCTTCCCGGCGGTTCCCCTCGTATCGGCGGCGCTGGCGCTTCTTGCGCCATGGCACCGCGTGCGCGATGCCATCATGCTCATCGTTCCGGGCGTGGGTATCTTCGCTTCCTTTGCACTGTTGCTCTACACCATGAACAACGGTGTGGTGGCGCACAGCGTGGGTAACTACGTGGGCAACGCAGGTATTGCCTTCGCGGCCGATACCTTCTCAGCACTGATGCTCATCACGACGATGATCGTGGCCTTCGGCGCCAACTGGTTCGCCATCGTGGGTGGTGAGACCAAGTCGCGCTACTACCCATCGCTGACGCTTATCTTGATCACCGGCGTGTGCGGCGCCCTGCTCACCGCTGATCTCTTTAACTTCTTCGTGTTTATCGAGGTCATGCTGCTGCCCTCCTATGGTCTCATCACCATGTCCGGTACGTGGTCACGCTTGGCCGCCGGCCGCGCCTTCGTGTTGGTGAACTTGTTCGCCTCCACGCTTTTGGTGGTTGGCGTGGGCTATATCTACTCGGTGGCTGGCGTAGTTAACTTGGCGGCGCTGACAGGTGCTGCCGCCGGTAGCGGTCCGGTGACGGTGGCTTCCGGCATCATCGTTATCGCCATCGCCGCGAAGGCTGGCGTGTTCCCCGTGCAATCCTGGCTGCCGCGTACCTACCCGGGCACGTCGGCTGCCGTCATGGGCTTGTTCTCCGGCCTGCACACCAAGGTGGCGGTGTACATGCTCTACCGCCTGTGGGTGCAGCTGTTCGATATGGACCAGCGCTGGGGAACGCTCATCATCGTCATCATGATCATCTCCATGGTGGTGGGCTCCTTCGGTGGTTTGGCTGAGAACTCCATCCGCCGCGTGCTGGGCTACCAGATGCTCAACGGTATGCCTTTCATCCTGGTGATGATGGCCTTCACCACCCACGATGCCCAGCGCGCGCTGGCCGCCGGAATCCTGTACACGATTCACCACATGCTCACGGTGGGCTCCCTCATCTTGGCTTCTGGTGCTATCGAGGAGACGTACGGTACGGGCAGGCTCAACAAGCTTTCTGGCTTGGCGCGCCGTGATCCCATCATCGCGTGGATCTTCGCCGCAGGTGCCTTCTCCGTCGTGGGCTTCCCACCCTTCTCCGGCATGTGGGGCAAAGTCCTCATCGTCGCGGAAGTCGCGCGCACCGGCGGGGCATGGGCATGGACCGTCATCGCGGTGATTATCATCGCCTCCTTCGCCGCGTTCCTAGCCATGCTGCGCGTGTGGCGCCGCGTCTTCTGGGGCAAGGATTTGCCCAAGGAGAAGGTGCCCGATGAGCTGGTGATCCGTAAGAAGCTGATGGCGCCCTCGGCAGCGTTGATCCTGGGTTCGCTGACCATGTTCATTCTCTCCGGTCCGGTCATCAGCGTCACGATGGAAGCCTCAGCGGACTTGTTGGATACGGAGGCTTATGCAGACGCAGTGCTTGGCGACGACCCCGTAGCCTTACCCGACATCGATTCCCTTCAGGAGGGCCGTTAAATGAAGACTGCAGTGCATGCCGTTGTCTACGCGCTATGGCTGATCAAGGAAATCTTTGTCGCGGGTTTCTCGCTCGCCGCAGAATCCTTCAAGCCGCAGAATAGCTACCGCCCGGTAGTGGTGCGGTACCCCTTGCGCGTGACCGGCGCGTGGGAGATCTTCTGGTTCACCTCGTCCATTACCGCAACCCCAGGTACCTTGTCCTTGGGCTTGCGCGAGCCGATTGCAGAAGGCCTGCCGCGTATCGTGCTGGTTCAAGCGGTCATGGGGGATGACCCAGCCAGCATTATGGAAGATCTGGCGGATATGGAGGAGCGCCTCGCGCCACGGGTGAAAGGCATTGACTATGGCGTTCCTGGGCAGGGTCCCACCAAGGAGCTCGCCTCTACGTTCTACGAGTATCCGCTGGATACACTGGGCCGCCATATGCGCGCACCCGATATCGCGAAGGCGGACGATACCCCGCTTGCCGCGCACGATGTGGAGAAGTATTCCGTGTGGCCCCTGCGCCAGGTTGCGCAGAACAAGGATGCCCGAAAGGATGATAAGAAATGATTGATTTTTCCTCGATGAGCGCCTTTCAATGGGTAGTCTTTGTCTGTATTTTCCTCATCGGCGCATCGGTGTGCGCGGCGTTGGTTTTGGCCTTGCGCTCCCGTGATGAGCTCACCCGCACCGTGATGAGTGACATGGTCTTCTACGGCATGTTGTGCATGTATATTTCGTGGTCCATGACTAATCACGCGTCCATCGTCTATGACATCGCCATGCTTGCGGCTATTGCGGCCGGCGTGCTGCCGACGTTGTCGATGGCCCGCATCATCTCGAAGGGCAGGAGGTAAGACCATGACTATCCCGGAGATTATCGCCTCGATTCTGTTGGTCGTGGCCACGGTCTTGGTCATTGCGACCGCTATCGCCTTGTGGCGTGCGCCTGATGCATTGACCCGCGTTAACCTGTTGGGGCCGACGGTCGGCTTGGCCGTCCCGCTGCTGCTTGTGGCGAAGGTAGTCGTGGATTTTGCCGAGAACGGGTTTTCCCTGTGGTCGCTGATCAAAGTCATGATCGCGTGTTTCGGCGTGTGGATCATCGCCTCGGTGGGCTCCTTCTACATGGGACGCTCCATCTACGGTGTGACCGTCACTGACGTGAAGTACGCCAAGCGTATGCGCAAGAGTGCACAGACCGTTGAGGCCTCTGAGGAGGAGGTTTAGCGCGAACTTTGGAAGTTCGTCTATGGCGCATGGGGCTTCGCACCGCCGCCACACCCACGACGCTAGGATGAATCCTGCACCAACCGTCCAGCCGCGGGTCGACACCGCCGGAGCTAAGGAGTAACAGATGAAGCTCATCACTGCCATCGTCAAACCGTTCACGCTGCCGGACATCCGTGAGGCCTTGGAGCAGCACGACGTGCACGGCCTGACCGTGACCGAGACCCAGGGTTTCGGCCAGCAGCGCGGCCACAGCGAGGTCTACCGTGGCGCCGAGTATGCCACCGACTTCGTGCCCAAGGTCAAGCTGGAGGTAGTCACGTCCGACGAGCAGGTGGAGGATATCCTTTCTGCCATCGTTGACGCCGCCTATACCGGAAAGATCGGTGACGGCAAGATCTGGATTACTCCTGTTGAGGATGTCATCCGCGTGCGCACCGGCGAGCGCGGCGAGGCAGCCCTGTAGAAGTGTCTACGGCCGCTCAACTGCGTGAGGATGCCTATGCCTCGGCGATAGAGCTCACGCAGTCTCTGCAGCTTCCGTCCGGCTGTGCGCTTGCCGCTACGGGTTCCTTCGCCCGCCGGGCGATGACCCCTTTTTCGGATCTTGATCTCATCCTCCTTCACCCGGATGATACGGAGCTGCCCGAAGATGTGGTCGCTGAAATCTGGTACCCCATCTGGGATGCCAAATACCGGCTCGACTATGCGGTGCGGACCCCCAGCGAATTTGGCGCTATCGCTGGTTCCGATCCCGCCGCCGGCTTCGCGCAGCTGGATCTGGCCTTCGTTGCCGGCGACAAGCAGCTCGTGGACTCCACCCGCGCCCAGGTCTATGCCTCGTGGCGCCGCCTACTGCAGAGCAACTTCGACGCTTTCGTCGACCTCGCCATTACTCGCTGGCGCCGTTCTGGCACCCTGGCCACGATGACCCATCCGGATATTAAAAATGGGCGCGGCGGCCTGCGCGATATCCAATTCCTGCGGGCGCTCGCCCTTGGCAACCTCGCGGATGCCCCAGCACTTGAGGAGGAGCAGGCCTTGCTTCTCGACGTCCGCACGCTCCTTCACGTCACCGCCCGGCGGCACCGCGATGTTCTCGACCCTGAGTTCGCCGCGGAGATCGCCCACGAGCTTGGTTTCGCCGACCGCTATGACTTGTCCGCGGCCGTGGTCACCGCGGCTACCGCGGTAGATAGAGCCGTGGAGAGGGCATTGGCGACTGCCCGGGGAGTCGTATCCAAACGCAGCCACAACCGCACACGTAAGCCCCTCGATATTGGGGTGGTTGATGCCGGAGGCGAGATCCGTCTCGCTCGTACCGCGGACTTGGATGAGCCGTGGCTGCTCTTGCGCGTGGCCGCCGCCGCAGCACGCTCGGGCAGAAGCGTTCCGCCCCATGTCTGGGAGCAGCTGCGCGAGTTACCGGAGCTGCCCGAACGCTGGCCCGCCGCTGCGACGGATGCATTCTTTAGTTTATTGTCCTCGCCGCTCAATACCCCGCGCCTCATTCAGGAGATGGATGCTCACGGCTTGTGGGAGCGGCTCGTCCCAGAGTGGGAACACATCCGAGGGCTGCTGCCGCGCGAGCGCACGCACGCTCATACCGTGGACTACCACTCCATCCTTACCGTCGCGCGCTGTGCAGAAGCACGCACCTCCGTAGCGAGGCCCGATCTGCTGCTCTTGGTGGGGCTCTACCACGATATCGGGAAAGGATATGGTCGCCCGCACGAGCTGGTGGGGGCGGAGATGGTGGCGCGTGCCGCGGCCAAGCTTGGCCTCGACCTGGCGGATCGCTCCCGCGTGCAAACCGTGGTCGCTGAGCACACCACTCTGGCGCGCATCGTCTCCCGTACCGATCCTGTATCCGATGAAGCCCGTGACGAGCTCCTCGAAGCCGTGCGCTATGACTACCTGACTCTAGCGCTCCTCGTCGTACTCGCCCGCACCGATGCTGAATCCACCGGTCCCGGCGTGTGGAACCGCAGGCTGGAGAAAGGAATCGATGCGGTCAGCGGCCGCGCTTTTGCACAGCTAGAAGCTCTGCATCCAGTTCGTCCTCTGGTTGCCGCCGACCGCGACATTGGACTGCGCCACAACCCCGAGGATGACAGCTTTACCGTCCTGTGGCGCGGCAGCTATCAGAGGGAGGCCGTGCGTGCGTTGGCACTTATCGCCGCGTTGGGCTGGAACATCCTCTCCTCGCGCCTCGTGCGCACTGAGGAGGGCTATGCCGGTGAGTTTGATATTCGCGCTCTTCACGGTGCCATTGACCTCGCGACGGTAGAGGAGCGCCTCGTGCAGTCCTATAAATCAGGGACCTATACCGTGCTGCCTGATTTCGTACCGGGACCGGCCACCGCGATGTGGACTGGGGGAGTCTTCGAGGTTCGCATCGATGACTACCCGGGTACCCTCGGCCACGTGCTCGCGCTGCTTCCGGAGTGCGAGTGGCTATCTACCACCACGCCGGGTGCCACGATGGTGCTTCATGCCGTGCCGCTTGGCGACATCCTCCGCGCGACGCTAGTCCGGAATGTGACCCAAGCACTGGTCAACGGCTAAGCTGGGGAAGTTATAAATTTATCCACGATAGTTGAGGGAGCACTTTTAACGTGTTTGAGTCTTTGTCTGACCGCTTGCAATCAGCCCTGTCCGGCCTGCGCGGCAAGGGCAAGCTGACCGAGGCGGACATCAATGCCACAGCACGCGAAATCCGTCTGGCGTTGCTGGAGGCGGACGTCTCGCTCAACGTCGTGCGCGGCTTTATTAAGCGCATTAAGGAACGCGCGGCAGGCGCCGAGGTTTCCGAGGCACTGAACCCGGCGCAGCAGGTAGTCAAGATCGTCAACGAGGAGCTCATCGAGATTCTCGGCGGCGAAACCCGCCGCCTGAACCTGGCGAAGAACCCGCCGACGGTCATCATGCTCGCCGGCCTCCAAGGTGCAGGTAAGACTACCTTGGCAGGCAAGCTTTCTAAGCATCTGGCCTCCAAGGGACACACCCCGATGCTGGTGGCCTGTGACCTTCAGCGCCCGGGCGCGGTGCAGCAGCTGCAGATCGTTGGCGAGCGCGCGGGAGTCGATGTCTACGCTCCGGATCCGGGTACCTCCCTGGATTCCCACGAGCATGAGATGGGAACCTCCCATGGGGATCCGGTGGACGTCGCCAAGCGCGGTATCGAAGAGGCCAAGCGCACCCAGCACGATATCGTCATCATCGATACCGCCGGCCGTCTCGGCATCGATGAGACCCTGATGACGCAGGCGCGCAACATCCGCGATGCCGTCAATCCGGACGAAGTCCTCTTCGTCATTGACTCGATGATCGGTCAAGACGCCGTGCAGACCGCCGAGGCCTTCCGCGATGGCGTGGACTTCACCGGTGTCGTCCTGACCAAGCTGGACGGTGACGCCCGCGGTGGTGCGGCACTGTCCATTCGTGAGGTCACGGGCAAGCCCATCATGTTCGCCTCCACCGGTGAGAAACTCGAGGATTTCGATGTCTTCCACCCGGAGCGCATGTCCTCGCGCATTCTGGGCATGGGTGACCTGCTGACACTTATTGAGCAGGCGGAGTCCAAGCTGGATCAGTCTAAGGCGGAGGAAGCCGCCAAGAAGATGGGCTCCGGCGAGATGACGCTCAATGACTTCTTGGACATGATGCTCATGGTGCGCAACCTGGGCCCGATGGGCAACCTGCTCAAGATGATGCCCGGCGGCAACAAGATGAACCAGATCGCCGATATGGTCGACGAAAAGCAGCTTGACCGCATCCAAGCCATTATCCGCGGTATGACGCCGGAGGAGCGGGAAAACCCGAAAATTCTCAACGCTTCACGTCGTAAGCGCATTGCCCTCGGTTCTGGCGTGAGCGTGTCTGACGTCAACCAGCTCATTGAGCGCTTCACCGAAGCCAAGAAGATGATGTCGCAGATGGCCGGCCGTTTTGGCATGCCAGGCATGGGCGGTGGGCGTTCCGCTACCAAGAAGAAGCCGAAGGGCCGCAAGGGCAAGAACGGCAAGCGTAAGCCGCCGAAGCGTCGTGGTGGCGGCGGTATGCCGGGGATGGGCGGCGGAATGCCGTCGATGCAAGAACTGCAGAAGATGCAGGAACAGCTCGGCGGCGGCATGCCCGGGCTGGGAGATATCAAGATGCCGAAGGGCATGGAGAATATCGATCTCAACAACCTGGACTTTGGGCAGGGCAAAAAGAAATAACCGAAGAATGCTGCTGCATTCTTCGCTAGTAAGGGCCGGCGCTAAAAGCGCCGGCCCTTGTCGTTCTAAATGGCTTTATCTGCCGGATATGCAGGATAGGGGATAGGCTCCGCCGGTGTGGTCGGAGGCGTCTCAGCGGACTGAGGCACTATGGGGCTGTCCGTCGGGATCTGCGGGGGCTGCTGCTGCACCGTCTCGCCCTTGAGGAAGGGGGTGATGGCTTCACGGATGAGCGGGATGGCCGAATCCGCGAAAGCCTTGGTGAAGTGGTGCATATCGCGGTACACCATGATATTGCCGATGATGACCGGGCAATCGCCGTTGGCATCGCAGAACCACGTCGAGGTGTCCACGGCCAGCATGTTCTTGTACTGGGAGAGGACTTCGGCGCCGGGGTCATAGGGAGCGTAGACCTCTTCGAAGCGCATGCCGCATCCGAGAGAATCCTGGGTGGCTACGTAGCACTCATCAAACTGGAGGCCATTGCCGTGCTCATCGAATCCCCACGGGTTATCACGGAAACCCAAGAAGGGAATATCGTGCTTGGCCAATTCGTCCCAGAAGGCCTTATAGCCGGGCGGGACGGCGTCTGGGCCGTGACCCAAGGGCTGGCCGGGTCGCGTTGAATTAGAGACCACGAGGGCCGGGTCCGCATCGATAATGCGCTTGACCACTTCCTTGCTCCACTCGGCACAGGAAGGCTTCACACTCAGTTCATCGCCGAGCTCGATGGGGCAACCCACGCGGGTGAGCGGAACCAGCTTGAAACCCATCTCGCGGCCCAAGTGATCCAGGGCCGAAGAATACTGCTCCGCGTGCGAACCGCCTACCAGGTAGACCTCGACATCGGAGTTGACATCACCGAAGATGCACGGCGTCACGCCGTCCTTCTGGGTCTCGATGAAGTAGTCCGTTGGCTCTTGCTCCGGGATGAAGCACCAGTTGTCGGCGACTGGCGGCTGAATGCCGCGCGCGAGAATCGGGTCAGGCTTGATCTCTACGTTCTCAGGCGGCGTGATGTTCTCGACGAAGGTCGTCGCTCCTGGGTAGAGCTTCGGGTCGAGCATTTCGTGGTTCGCTTCCTGCAGGCTGCGCAGCCACAGCGGTTGAACGGCCACGAGCGCAACGGTGCAGGCGGCAACGAGGACTCCGCCAACGCCCCGCAGAGTGCCGGTGCGAGTGCGAAGGTCGGCGAGGCCGCGGTGGACGGGGAGGTCGTCGGCAAGCGGGCGTTTGCGGTGCTGGCGCAGGGGCTTCTCGACGAAACGATGCGTCAGGTCCGCCAAGCCCAGCGACACCACGATGATGATGGCCCCGAGCCACCACGGAGGGGTGTCAAGGCCGAGGGCGGCGATGGAAATGATGAGCAGCGGCCAATGCCACAGGTAGAGCGGGTAGGCGATATCACCGAGCCAGCGAGAAACCCGGGTGGTGAGCACCCGTGAGAAAGACCCGCCGGAACCAATGATGATGAGTACTGCACCGCCGATGGGCAGAAGAGACAGCGGCCCAGGGAAGGCCAAGCTATCGGAAATAAGCAGGCCGGTACCAGCCAGAGCCGCCAAGCCGAGAGCCGTGGCGAGGTTGGACAGGCGCTGCGGCATGCGCAGGTGCGAACCATAGATAACGAGCACCGCGCCCAAAGTTAGCTCCCAGGCGCGCGACCATGTGGAATAGTAGTTTTCCGGGGTGCCAAAGAGGCCGTCGCGGGATGCATAGGCAAAAGAAACGACGGTGACTACGAGGAGGATCGGGCCCGCGATGGAATTAATGGAAGAGAAACGCTGTTCTCGTAGGCCCGTGTTCTTGGGGCGCAGGCGCATGAAAGCGGCCAGGCCGAGAGCGAAGAAGATACCCAGCAGGTAGAACTGGCCCTGCACAGCCATGGACCACATGTGCTGCAGTGGTGACGTCGTTGCTGAAGCGGCGGCGTAGTCAGCGTTCTGCCGTGCTAATTCCCAGTTCTGGTAGTAGAAGACCGTCGCAGTGATCTGCTTGGTGAGCTCCGTGTTTAAAAGCTTCGGGGCGAAGAGCCGGACAAGCACATAGCTCACACCGATGACGAGCACGAGGGAAGGCACCAGCCGGCGGAGCGTGCGCCAGATGGGCCACCACGGGTTCAAGGAGGCATTCGGCCGTGCGGCATAGCGCAGCTGCGAGCCTAAGAAGAAGTATCCGGAAAGCAGGAGGAAGACATCGACGCCACCTGAGACACGACCAACGAAGACGTGGTACAGAACAACCAAGGCGATCGCGATGCCGCGGAGGCCGTCAAGGTCGTAACGGTAGCGGAATGTAGAGGGGGCTTGTTTATTCATAAAAAGAGGAGTGTGTGGCGTCGAAATAACCGCATTACAGACTACCCCCTTCGCGGGGTAAGGCCTAACTCTGCAAGAGCTAAGGGGGATTTCCTATCTTGTGTGGGTTCCGCTAAAGTTGGTGGGGTTGTTCACGCACAGCGTGGAGGACACATAAAACTTCATCTCTGCGTAACGCCGGTACCGCCTACGGACGGCCGGCACGTCACGCGCAGGATAAATCCAAGGGTTGAACCGGCGCGCCACCAAGCGGCGCGTGTCTGAACTGCCCGGTGACTAGAAAAGGAGCCAATCATGGCCGTTAAGATCAAGCTGCAGCGTATGGGCAAGATCCGCAACGCTGAGTACCGCGTTATCGTCGCTGATGCACGCACCCGTCGCTCCGGCAAGGCTATCGAGAACATCGGTATCTACCAGCCGAAGCAGGAGCCGTCCCTGATCCAGATCGATTCCGAGCGCGCTCAGTACTGGCTGGGTGTCGGCGCGCAGCCGACCGAGCCGGTTCTCGCACTGCTCAAGGTGACCGGTGACTGGCAGAAGTTCAAGGGTCTGCCGGGCGCAGAGGGTACCCTGAAGGTTGCTGAGGAGAAGCCGTCCAAGCTGGACCTCTTCAACGCTGCTCTGGCTGAGGCCAACAACGGCCCGACCATCGAGGCCATCACCGAGAAGAAGCGCAAGGCCAAGGAAGAGGCTGAGGCTAAGGCTGCCGCCGAGAAGGCTGCTGAGGAAGCCGCTGCCGCTGAGGCTGCTAAGGCCGAGGAAGAGGCCGCTAAGGCTGAAGAGGCCGACTCCGCTGAGGCTGAGGAGTCCGCAGAGTAATTTCTACTCGGCTAAAAGATTATCCCCGCTGACCTGTCGGTCGCGGGGATTTTTAGTGCTTAGGATCGCCCGGGGTGGTGCGCTTCCAGGGGATTGTCGAAGTCCAAGCCGCGGACAGCGGAGGCTATGACCGATTGCGCCAAGGTTTCCACCTTTTCCTCCGGTAGCGACCGCAAATGACCGCTGAGGCACAAGACTGTGAAACCGTGCACAGTGGACCAGCCGGCCAGGCAATTCTGCATCATGTGTTGCTTACTGGGTTCCTGTCCGATGGAGCGCGCATACTGCTCCATGTAGCCGTAGAAATTGAATGTGGCCTGTACGCGTAGGTCCTCGCCGAGGCCCTCGGCCGCGGCCGCGAGTCCAGCTGGAATATCAAAACCGCTCGTGGCCATCATGCACTCGAAGAAGTTCTGCTCCTCCAAGGCGTAGTGGTAGTAGGCAAAACCAGCCGCCATCATCTTGTCGACGATGGTGCCTTCCGTCTCTTCGAAGGCCTCGCTGAGCTTGGTAATGAGTTCGTAGGTGGCGACGTCCGCGACGGCATCGAGAAGCGCGGCTTGATCCTTGAAGTGGCGGTAGGCGGCAGTAGGGGAGACGCCGACCGCGCGCGTTGCGGCGCGAATCGTCACCGCCTCCGGTCCTCCCTCCCGGCCAAGCTTGATGGCCTCCTGGAGGATCTCTTCATGCAAATTTCCATGGTGATACGGCTTCGAACTACTCACACTATAAGAATAGTACTAAAAGTCTATACATTCGCGCTAGTGTGTGGTGTCAACATGGTGAGCAGCATGAGTGCAGGTTCCTCGCTACATGTCACCGCATGCGGCACGTACGCCGGAAGGTGCACTATGCGTCCGGGAGCGAGCACCTCATCCTGTTCCTCGCAACTAAAAATCACCGATCCCCGGAGCACCTGCACGGTGATGGGGTGTGCGGCCTTGTGATCAGGTAGGTCTTGTCCAGGCAGGAAGGAGAAGAGGATGAGGTTTGCGCCGTCGGCACTGAGGACCCTCTTAACGGCTGGTCTGGGGCGTGTGGGGTGCGGCTCGGGGGCCTCATCGAGCAGATTCAGCGTTGCGAGGGCGGCGCTGTTGTGGGAGGCGTCGCCAAAGGTGGTTGCATCATTGATGGGAAGCTCAGTCATGCCGCCCCAGCGTAGCCCGTTAAGCTAGCAGGCATGGAACTACTCATTGGTCGCGTGGTGAAATCCCACGGCATTAAAGGCGAGGTCTCCGTCGAGGTGACCACCGATTCCCCTGAGACCCGATTCGCTGTGGGCGAGGTCCTTCACGGTAAGCAAGGTAAGAAGGAACATGAGCTCACCATTGCAGCGGTGCGATCCCATAAGGGCCGTCTGCTCATCACGTTTAAGGAAATCCCGGACCGCACGGCCGCGGATTCCCTGCGTGGCACCCAGTTCTTCGCCGAACCTCTGGATGACCCAGAAGACGACGGCTTCTATGACCACGAGTTGGAAGGCCTGCGCGTCCTCCTTGATGGCAAAGAGGTGGGTGAGGTGACCGGCGTGACGCACGGACCGACGCAGTCCCTCCTAGAAGTCACGCTCACCGAAGGCAAAGAAGCGCTCGTGCCCTTCGTGGAGGAGATCGTGCCGGAGGTCGATCTGGAGGCGGGGACCTGCACCATCACCCCGCCGGAAGGGTTGCTCGACCTATGAGGATTGACGTTCTCACCATTTTTCCGGAGTATCTCGACCCGCTGCGCCACGCACTGCTGGGCAAGGCCATCGAGCAGGGCAAGCTCGCGGTGGGCGTGCATGACCTGCGCCAGTGGGCCACCGACGTGCATAAATCCGTCGATGATTCCCCTTATGGGGGCGGCCCTGGCATGGTGATGAAGCCTGAGGTGTGGGGGCCCGCGCTTGACGACGTCTCCTCCGGCACCGCCTCCACCCAGGACCTGCAGAGCGCTCTGCCGCACCTGAGTAAACCGCGCCACGACGATATCCATGGCGTGGAGGCGCGCTCCTATGGTGAAAGTGAGAATTCGGACAAACCGCTGCTCATCGTGCCGACCCCTGCGGGCACGCCCTTTACTCAGGCCGATGCGCAAGCTTGGTCCGCGGAGGAGCATATTGTGTTTGCGTGCGGGCGCTACGAGGGCATCGACCAGCGCGTCGTCGACGATGCGCAGCACCGTTACCGCGTACGTGAGGTCTCCATTGGCGACTACGTGCTCATCGGCGGCGAGGTAGCTGTTCTCGTCATTGCTGAAGCCGTCGTGCGCCTCATTCCTGGTGTGTTGGGGAACCGGCGCTCGCACGAAGAAGATTCCTTCTCCGATGGCCTGCTGGAGGGGCCCAGCTACACCAAGCCGCGCGAGTGGCGCGGCCTTCAGGTTCCGGACGTGCTGACCTCCGGTGACCACGCCCGTGTGGACCGGTGGCGCCGCGAGCAGTCGCTGGCGCGGACGTGGCAGCGCCGCCCAGAGTTGCTGGATGCAGCGGAGCTAAGTGACGCCGATCGCGCCTACCTGGAAACCTTAAAGGAGGATTGAGATGGACGTGAGCACTGACTTGTCAATACTTATGACCGAAGCTGAATGGAACAAGGTCCTCGAAGGTATGCCGCAGCGTTTGCGTGAAGGCGGAGTCGAGCCACAGGACATCAACGCCGAGGTCGTGTCATTTACCTGCGAACCCGACAACATTCTGGTCAACGAGTACATGGATAAGCACGGTCAGCCACCGGTGGGTGAGCACGTGTGGAGGGTCATCGTCAACGGCTCTTCAGATTTACCGCTGACGAAGGTCACCGCGGCCGTCGCGGACTGTTTGCCGCCGCACACATTGTGGTACGGGACCTCAGAGATTGGTCACACCGAGTTTGGGCTGGGCACTTCCTGCGCGTGGCAGGGCGGGGTATAGGGTGAGAAGGTCTTAAGTCCCCGACCCATAAAGAGGTTTTGTGAATATCGCAGCCACCATCGCTGGAGAGCTGGGCGTCAAAGAGCAGTTTGTCGAAGCCGCCCTCAAGCTCATGGCGGAGGGTAACACCGTTCCGTTCATCGCCCGTTACCGCAAGGAAGCCACCGGCGAGCTGGATGACTCGCAGCTGCGTATCATCGAGGAACGCTCGACCTACCTGCGGGAACTGGAGGAGCGCAAGGAAACGGTGCTCGCCGCCATTGAGGAGCAGGGCAAGCTGACCGACGAGTTGCGTGCCCTCATTCAAGGCTGCGAAACCAAGGCGCGCCTAGAGGATCTGTACCTGCCGTATAAGAAGCGCCGCAAGACCAAGGCGGATATCGCGCGCGAGGCAGGACTTGAGCCGCTGACGGACAAACTCATTGAGAATCCTTCGGCGGATCCGGCCGAGCTGGCAGGGGAGTACCTCACTGAAGGCTTCGAGGAAGCGAAGAAAGCCCTCGAGGGTGCTCGCGCTATCTTGGTGGACCGTTTTGCACTGGACGCGGACCTCGTCGGCGAAGTGCGCGAGCGCATGTACACCAGCGGTTCCATGAATGCCGGTGTGGTGGAAGGCAAGGAAACCGAGGGCGCGAAGTTCAAGGACTACTTCGAGTTCTCTGAGCCTTTCGACAAGCTTCCCTCGCACCGCATCCTGGCGCTGTTGCGTGGTGAGAACGAAGGCGTGCTGCAGCTCAACCTCGATGCCGGCGATGACGCCATGTATGAGGGCATGATTGCGGAGCGCTTCGACTTGGACGTTGCCACCTCACGCTGGCTTGCCGACGCCGTCCACTGGGGCTGGCGCACCAAACTCTCCATCTCCTCGGGCCTCGACGTGCGCATGCGTCTCAAGGAGAAGGCCGAGGAAGGAGCGCTCAAGGTCTTCGCTACCAACTTGCGCGATGTTCTGCTGGCCGCCCCGGCGGGCCAGCGCGCGACGCTGGGCTTGGACCCGGGTTACCGTAATGGCGTCAAGTGCGCGGTCGTCGACCCGACGGGCAAGGTCCTTGCCACCACCATCGTCTACCCGCACCAGCCGCAGCAGAAGTGGGCTGAGGCGGTGAGGGAGTTGGCGTCGTTAAGCGCGGCTCATTCGGTGGACCTCATGGCGATTGGTAATGGCACCGCTTCGCGTGAGACGGAGAAGCTCGCCGGTGAAGTCGCGGACCTCATCGCGCAGGCGGGTGGGAAGCGGCCGAACCCGGTCGTGGTCTCGGAAGCCGGTGCATCGGTGTATTCGGCTTCGCAGCTGGCGGCCGATGAGTTCCCCGACATGGACGTCTCCCTGCGCGGCGCGGTGTCCATCGCGCGCCGCCTGCAGGACCCGCTGGCGGAGCTGGTGAAGATTGACCCGAAGGCCATCGGCGTGGGGCAGTATCAGCACGATGTCAACCAGGTCGCGCTCGCCCGCACCCTCGATGGTGTGGTGGAGGATGCCGTGAATGGCGTCGGCGTGGACCTTAATACCGCCTCGGCTCCGTTGCTGGAGCGCGTGGCCGGAGTGAACTCCACGATTGCGGCCAACATCGTGGCCTATCGCGATGAGAATGGCACGTTTGCTTCACGCAAGGAGCTGAAGAAGGTGCCGCGCTTGGGGCCGAAGGCCTTCGAACAGGCGGCTGGCTTCTTGCGCATCAATGGAGGTAAGGACCCGCTCGATGCCTCGGCCGTGCACCCGGAGGCTTACCCGGTGGTGGCGCGCATCGCGGATAAGACCGGGCTGGGGGTTTCGGAGCTCATCGGCAATTCGCGCGTGTTGACGAAGCTGTCGCCGGCGGACTTTGCTGACGATACCTTCGGTGTGCCGACGGTGACGGATATCATTGCGGAGCTGGACAAACCTGGCCGCGACCCGCGCCCAGAATTCAAGACGGCTACCTTCAAGGAAGGCGTAGACAAGGTCTCGGACTTGAAACCGGGCATGATTCTGGAGGGCACCGTGACCAACGTTGCGGCCTTTGGTGCCTTCATCGACGTTGGCGTGCACCAGGACGGGCTTGTGCATGTGTCCGCGATGAGCCACAAGTTCGTCTCTGACCCGCATGATGTGGTCCGTTCGGGCCAAGTGGTGAAGGTCAAGGTCATGGAGGTCGACGTGGAGCGCCAGCGCATTGGTTTGTCGCTGCGGCTTGACGACGAACCCGGCCAGCCCGCCCCCAAGCGCCGCAACGGCGGCGGGCGTTCCGAGGGGCGAGGCGGCCGTTCCGACCGGCGCAACGGTGGGCGTGGCCGCGCGGACCGCGGCGGCGGTGGCTCGATGGCCGATGCCCTCAAGAAAGCCGGCTTTTAAAGCTCATCTAGTCACGCGCCACAAACCCCTGACCGTTCAAACGGTTGGGAGTTTGTGAGTTTTTCGGCGGGCTGTTCTGCACGGACGGTGCATTGGACACGCCCGTGGGATGGAGCGATCGCCAAAGACTCGGAAGGCCTCAAGAAAGCTGAGGTTTCCGCGTGGCGCAGGGCTGAGTCCGCCGTGTTAAGAGGACATTCCGTGCTGGTGGGGAGCCGGTTCGGGGTGTGGACGTGTGCGGCTAAGCTGCCGCGAAGACTATCCGGGCGGCGACACAGTGCTGGGTGGTGATGGGTGTGGGTCCGGCGGATCGGGTGGTTGGCCTGGAGGAGTGCGCGTCGGGCTCGTGGCCTGCCGGTTTATGGCTTCTTGGTAGGCCGGCTGCCCGGTAATCGGTGTTCCCCAGGGCGGGATATAGTCAACGGGTCCTCTCAGCCGAAAGACATAGCCTCGGCCGGTTGGGCTGGTGGGGTCATCGTCGTTAATACCGTTGTGATAAGCGCACAACATGGTCAGGTTGGGCGGGTTGGTTTCTCCGCCCGCCTGCCAAGGGATGATGTGGTGGACCTGGCAGTAGTCCGCCGGTTTATTGCAGTCTTCGATCGCGCAGGTGGGGTGCTCCGCGCTGGCCATGATGCGTTGCTCGAGGCTGGCAAAGCGCGAAAGACGGTGCAGCCACACCGGGCCGATAGTGGGGTGGACCAGTGTGGCGTAGCCAGTTTCGGCGAACTTGTAGGTGAGAAACTCCGCGCCGCTCATGCGCCCGCCGTTGGTGAGCTCGAGTTCGATGTCATCGCCGTCATGACGGACGATTTTGTCGAGCTCATCGAGTGTTATCACGACGTTCGTTCCCACCGCCGGCCGAGACCCCACACCTTCTTTAAAGAAGACTTGACGGGTGGCGTCCAGGAGGTCAGTGGGGTTAATGGACTCCAGCGTGCTGCGCATGGTGGAGATGTTCAGCGCGGAGTCGGTAACCGTGAGTGAGTGCGGGCCGTTCTTGCGGTAGGTAAGGCGCACCCCAGGCGACGGCACGCGTTTCGGTTTGAGTTCTTTCAAACGTTCCGCCGCCACTGAAGGAATCCGTTCTGAAGGCGTGGATGCAAGTGTTACGCGCACATTCCAGACGTCGAGTTGCTTCTTCAGTTTGGCGGCGTAGGACTCAATGAGGCTTAGTGTGGCCAGGTCGTGGCCTTGGCGTCGGGCTGCTTGGCGGGCGGTGCGCTGCTTGCCGGTGAAGCGGGTATCGCCGAAATAGATGGCATGAAGTGACGCCAGCTCTGCCGCATCGCCGCGTGAGGCGCCCAGCGCGCGCAAGCTTTCGGGTGTGCTGGTTGCTGCTTCCACCAGCGCAATCCCCGAGTTACGAAGGCGGATGTAGGTCTCAATATCCCCCATGGGCACAGAGCCTAAAACAGGCCTTAAGGCCTCGCAACCGGAGGGGGGAAACGCCCTGTTCATGTGCCTTGTAACTCGGAGCTCACACGGGAGTAACCAGCACCCACACGGCCAAACGCAGTCACCAGGTCGTGATTCGGAGCTCGCACGGGAGTAACGGCATGGGGTGCAATGACACGAATAGCCATAAGTTTACAGAGCCAACATATTAGGTGGTATGTTTGGTGAAACAAATGAACTAGTGGTCCCGCTTATCGTTGTACTTCCTCTGAAAGTCCTGGGCAGAAGGCTATAAGCGGGCCAGAGCTAAAACCATGAGGAGGCGGGAATGCGCCGTGAGACGGAAGAAAGCCGGAAGAATGCTTCTTCGCCTGGCAAGGCAGCTAAGGGGAGCGCAGCAGGCCACGACAGTGAGGCGATGGGGTGGCACCGCGTCCTCGATTGGCGCCCCACGAGTACCTTGTCGCGCGTGCTCATCGTTTTCCTTCTCGTAGCACCCATCGTCATCGCGGGCACCATGATGTGGGCCATGTGGGACCCCTCTAAGTACATGCGCAACATTGATTTGGCGGTGGTGAATGAGGACGCGGGCGTCGAGAAGCAGGGCACCTATACCAACTACGGCGATCAGGTTGTGGAAGGCCTGATGGAGACGCAGTATCTGAATTTCGCCGAAGTCAGCAAGGGCGACGGGGATGAGGGCCTGCTCAAGGGCACATACCTCATGGTCGTGACCATCCCGAAGAACTTCTCCGAGCAGGCCGTCACCATCATCAGCGATAAACCGGTCAAGCCGGAGATTCACTTCGCCACTAATGACTACTACGGCACGAATGGCTCGGTGATTTCTTCCAGCCTCATCCCGCAGGTGCAGACCAGCGTGGAGAATGCGATTTCCAAGAAATACGCCGACCAGGTTATTGAGGGGCTGAATAAACTCAGCGATGGTCTGGGAACCGCGGCCGAGGGCGCCGGCCGTCTCGATGAGGGTGCGGGCAAATTGCAGGAAGGCGGCGGGCGCGCGGTCGAGGGAATCGCCAAGTTGGACGCCGGCGCGGGCGATCTCAACAACGGTACGGGCCAGCTGCTGGACGGCACGAACCGCCTGAATGACGGAGTAGGGCGCCTCAGCGATGGTGCCGCGCAGCTCGATGATGGCGCCGCGCAGCTTGCCGACGGCTCCGACAAACTGCTCGCCGGAACCGGCCGCCTAGCGGATGGCGCGGGCCAGATCGATGGCGGCGTCAACCAACTGACGGGCATGCTCATCCCGGTGCTCAAGCAGGCGCAGGCCGTAGCTCCAGCGCTGCTGCAACTTGTCGACGTCCTCCGTGGCCTCGGCATGCACCAGCAAGCCGACCAACTCTATTCCCTGGTCTCGAAGCTGGACCCGGCCGCCAGTGGAAACATGGTGGCGCAACTGGAAAAGCTCTCTGACGGCACCGGTCAGCTCTACTACAACCTGTCCGATCCCAACTCGGAGTACCTCGGCGGCATGATGGCCCTCAATGACGGTGCGCACCGCTTGTCCGATGGCTCGCAGCAGTTGCGCGCGGGTGTTGGCGAGCTGGGCGACGGTGCCGCCCAGCTGCAGGATGGTGCTTCCCGCTTGCATGAGGGCACCGGTACGTTGAAGGACGGCACGAGCCAGCTGGCAGCCGGTGGTACGGAGCTGAAGGATGGCATGGACCAGCTCAAGGCGGGCTCCAATGAGTTGGCTACCAAGCTTGCCGACGGTGCCGCCAAAGCCCCCTCCATTAGCCAGCCGGATACGTCCGCACAGAACATGGCCGTGCCCATCAACTTCACCTCCTCCAACCTTCACCCCGTACAGACGGTGGTCAGCCCGGTTGACCCGACCGAGAAGAACATCACGGGTGGCGCCTCGCTACTCTTCGTGCTGGTCTTCGGCTTCCTTGTGATGCTGCTCCTGGCGATGACGCTGCCGTACTACCTGGGCCGTCGCGGCGAGGCAGTTACGAGCCCGGTGCGTGGCATCCTCGCGGCCTTCGGCGTGGTGGCGGGGCTGAACTTCTTGGTCTTGGCCTTCATGGGCTTGATGTCCTCCACGATGGGCTGGAGTCCTGCCAGCTGGCCGATGATGTTGTTAGTCATCGCCGCCATCGCGGCCGTGGGTGCGGCGGCCTACCAGTTCTTCCTCGTAACCTTCGGCCGCAAGATTGGTGCCGTCTTCGCAGTCGGTGCCTTTGCCCTAGGCGTCATGGTCTTCGGCGGCGTGTGGCCCGTGGCCGCCATTCCACGCCCGCTGAGTTTGCTGCATCCTTTCCACCCGATGTCTTATGCGAAAAACGCCTTTACCCGCGCTACCGACGGCATCCACGATGGGACGTTCTGGGCCGGTATCGCGGTGCTGTTCATCGTGACCGCTCTGGCACTGGTGGCCTCTTGCGTGATTTTCCGGGCCCGTCACCATGGCACCGCGCGCATTCTCGACGAGCATCTCTTCCGCACGCCGGCGGCGGCTGGCGCCTAGAAATCGTGTGCTGCGAGCCCACCGGGCAGGTTGCGCAACTCGATGCCCATGTCCGCGGCGAGATCGGCGTAGCGCAGGACAAAGCCAGCGCTGCGTCCACCGGAGGGGCAGGCCACGTAGACCAGTTCGGATGCGCAGGCGGATAGTGCTCGGCGCACGGCATCGTCATCGGTGACAGTTTGCCAGGGCAGTGTCACTGTGGCATGAGGAAAGTTGGGCTCCTCGGAGATATCGAGGAGGGCAGCGTGGCCGGTGACAAGCTCCGGCGGCAGGGTGTGCCGGCCAGGTAGGGCAGTAACGAGGGAGCGGTCGGGATCGGCGACCACCCGCAATGTGCGGAAGCTACCGGGCAGCGCCTCATAGGAGGTGAGGCGGCCACGCAGCTCCTCGTAGTGCGGAAGCTTCCCCAACCAGCCCAGTGCCGCGGTGGCCATGAGCCCCGCGATGACCGATGTCGTAGCCCCCAGGACCCCCGCTGTGGAGCACTCGAGCGCCTCGCCACTAGGCGGGGCGGGGAAGAGATCGCGCAAGCCCACTCCGCGCCCGTCAGCACATGCATTCCCGGAGTGCCACAGCGCGGCTTGCCCGCCGTAGCGCAGCACGGTTCCCCAAGCCAGTGGGGTAGAGGTGAGCTCGCAGGCATCAGCGACGAGATACTTCGTATCGAAGGTATCTGAGCCGTCGAGGACGAGGTCGGCCTCGGAACACAGGTCGAGGACGGTGGAGGAGCCGAGGCGTTCTTTAAGCGCGGTGATGGTGAGCTCGGGGGCAAGCTCGCGGGCGCGCGCGGCGGCTACCTCGGCCTTGGGCTTGCCGAGGTCCCCTACACCAAACAGCACCTGCCTGTGCAGGTTGCTGATATCGACGGTATCGGAATCAATAATCGTGATTCGCCCGATGCCAGCCGCCGCCAGCTGCTGGAGCGCCGGGCAGCCGAGTCCGCCGGCGCCCACGACGAGCACGTGCGCGGCGTTGAGACGCTCCTGGGCCGAGTCACCGAAGCCGGGTAGAAGGCGTTGGCGCGCGGTGCGGGCGAGTTCATCTTTGCTGAGCATAGGTCCCTTTTGCGGCGGCGATCAATGTCACAGGTCTAGAGAACGTGGTCGGCCCAGGAGGCCAGGCCCTCAAAGGTGGAGGAAGCCTGGGCGTGCTCGCGCTGCGGGATGCGCCCTGCACTCCGGGCTAGGCGGCCGGCTTCGACGGCGTGGCGCATGGCGGTGGCCATGGCCTCGGGATCCTGGCAGCGGTTGACCGCGCTGGCGAGAAGCACGCCGGAGCAGCCCAGCTCCATGGCGAGGGTGGCGTCGGAGGCGGTGCCGATGCCGGCGTCGACAAGCACGGGCACCGAGGCACGTGAGCAGATGAGCTCGAGGTTGTGGGGATTGAGGATTCCCAGACCAGTGCCGATGGGGGCTCCGAGAGGCATGACGGCTGCCGCTCCGGCGTCTTCGAGGCGCTGGGCGGCTACGGGATCGTCGCTGGTGTAGGCCAGGACGGTGAACCCTTCGGCGCTCAGCAGCTCGGTGGCGTCGAGGGTTTCCACGACATCGGGCAGCAGCGTATGTTCGTCGGCGATGACCTCGACCTTGACCCAGGAGGTCCCCAGCGCCTCGCGGGCCATGCGGGCGGTGAGCACGGCCTCGCGCGCGGTGCGACACCCGGCGGTGTTGGGGAGTAGGGCGATGTCCAACCGGCGCAGCAGATCGAAGACACTCTCACCATCACGGGTACCAGTGTGGCGGCGCATGGCCACGGTAGTCAGCTCGGTTCCGGAGGCGACGAGCGCGCGCTCCAGGGCGTCGTGGCTCGTGGCCCCACCGGTGCCCATGATGAGGTGGGAAGAAAAGGTGGTCTCGGCGATGGTGAGCATTTAACCTCCTTGGACTGCGGTGAGGATTTCCACGGTTGCGCCTTCAGTGAGTGGGGTGGACTCCCACTGCGAGCGGGGTACGACTTGTTCGGACACGGCCACGGCGGTGCCGTCGGCGGCGATGTTCTGCTCGTCCAACAATTCGGTGATGGTCGTCGCTGAGGTGTCAGTGGGCTGGCCGTTGAGGATGAGGATCATGGCTGCTCCTTGAGGTGACGTAGAGGATCACAAGCGGTGAGATCGATGCTGGATTCGGTGCCTTCGATGAGCTCGCGTGTACAGCGCGCGGCCAGGGCCGTGAGCAGAATGCCGTGGCGGAAATAGCCGGTGGAGATGACGAGCTTGTCGCTGACGCGGCCGAGGTACGGCAAATCGTCTGGCGTGCCGGGGCGGGCACCCGCGCTGGCCTCGAGGAATTCGCACTCTTCGACGGCGGGCAGCACACGGATGGCGTCGCGAAGCAGCGCGTAGACACCGCCGGCCTGGGCCGTGGCAAGAGGATCCTCGCGGGTTGTAGCGCCAACCGCCAAGGTGCCGTCGCCGCGGGGGATGAGGTAAATGGGGCGGTCCTCCACGAAGCCGCGCACCACGCGGGTGAGCAGAGGCTGGAGCTCGTCCGGTACGCGCAGGCGCAGGATATCGCCGTATACCGGGCGCAGGTGTAGCGGAGATTCTTCGAGCCCGGCTGATGCAGCCCACTCGATGTCGCGTGCTCCCAGGCCTGCAGCGAGCACCACCTGTTCAGCTTCGAACTCGCCGACGGCCGTGGTGACCATGCCCGTGTCAGCATTGATCGACTGTGCTGCCGTGCGGAAGAAACGCACACCGAGTGCTTGGGCTGCGCTGAGCAGTGCAGCTGTCCACTGGCGGGGGAAAACCTGCGTGTCACCCGGAATACTCACCGCAGCAGCCAGACGTGGCGAGAGCAAAGGTTCGGCGCGCCGGGCTTCGCGCACGGTGATGCGCTCGACCTCCATGCCGTGGAGGGATTGATAGTCAGCCAGCTCGGTGAGGTGCTGAGCATCCGCACGGTCAGCGGAGACGACGAGGGTACCTTCGGCGCGGTAGCCAGTTGGGACCTCGGTGTGCTGAGCCACGAGATCGATAAGCTCCGGGTACCACGCGCCGGAGGCACGCATCAGCGGGAAGAGTGGATCCTGCTGGTAGACCACCTCCGCGGCGGGGGCGAGCATGCCCCCGGCATAGTGCGAAGCCCCAGAGGCCGGTGCCGGGTCCAAGACAGTGACCTTAAAGCCCCGCGCGGCCAACTCTACGGCGGTGGCCAGACCGATGACGCCCGCGCCGACGACGATGACTGAAGAATCAGAGCTAGTACTCATCGCGCACCTTCGTCAAAACCGGACAGCAGCGCGCGGCAATAAGCTTCTGGGTCCTCGGCATTCATGATGCCGCGCACGACGGCTAGTCCGGCCACACCAGTTGCCGCAAGATCGGCTGCATCCTCAGCGGTGACATCCCCGATGGCTACGAGTGGCACGCGGGAGAGCTTCACCAATTCCGGGTAGGCGTGAAGTCCTAAAGGCGTGCGGCCGGAGTCCTTCGTCGGAGTCGCGCGGAACGGGCCGCAACCGATGTAGTCAATGACATCTGCGACGTCATTGGCGGCCTCGACCAATTCGCGGGTGCCGGTGGTCAGACCGATAATCGCGTCCGGACCCAACAACGCGCGGGCAGCGGCGACGGGTAGATCATCTTGGCCGACATGCACGCCATGCACCGGCTCGCCGGCGTGGCGTAGGGCGGCGGCGACGTCTACGCGGTCGTCGATAAGCACGCGCGTTTCTGGGTTAGCCTTCGCCACCGCGCGGGCCACGTCGCGGCCTAAATAGAAAAGGTCGCGGGCAGAAATCGGCTTGGAGCGCACCTGCACGACCCCGGCACCGCCTCGCGCCGCTGCCGCAGCGATGCGCACGATCTCCGCAGGCGTGCCCGCGCCCGTGACGAAGTAGCAGCGAAGATCAGGCATGCGCGGTTTCTTCCTCCTGATAGAGCTGCGAACCTTGGGCCTTGAACTCTTCCGACATCTGTTTCTCACCGGCACGGGCAGCTGCCACGACCTCCGGATCAACGGCGTCCTTACCCGGAAAACTTGGCATACCAAGGGAGTCGGAGAAGGTATCCCGGATGTCCTGGCTGATGCGCATAGAGCAGAACTTCGGGCCGCACATGGAACAGAAGTGGGCGGTCTTCGCCGGCTCCGCAGGCAGGGTCTCATCGTGGTAGGCCTGCGCGGTGTCTGGGTCGAGGGAGAGCGCGAACTGGTCGTGCCAGCGGAATTCGAAGCGGGCCTTACTCATCGCATCATCCCACGCGCGCGCACCTGGGTGGCCCTTGGCCACGTCGGCTGCATGGGCCGCAAGCTTGTAGGTAATCACGCCGGTCTTCACATCATCGCGGTTGGGAAGCCCCAAGTGTTCCTTCGGTGTGACGTAGCACAGCATGGCCGTACCACCCATGGCGATGTGTGCCGCACCAATGGCGGAGGTGATGTGGTCATAGCCCGGTGCGATATCCGTAACCAGCGGGCCCAGCGTGTAGAAGGGAGCATCCGAGGCCCAGTCCTGCTCGAGCTCGTTGTTTTCCTGAATCATGTTGAGCGGGACGTGTCCTGGGCCTTCCACCATGACCTGGACGTCATACTCCCAGGCGCGCCGGGTGAGCTCACCGATGGTTTTGAGTTCAGCGAATTGGGCGGTGTCGTTAGCATCCGCCAAGGAGCCGGGGCGCAGACCATCGCCGAGGGAGAAAGCGACGTCGTAGCGCGCGAAAATCTCACAGAGTTCGTCGAAGTTCTCGTAGAGGAAGGACTCCTTGTGGTGCGCCAGGCACCAGCCTGCCATGATGGAGCCGCCGCGGGAAACAATGCCGGTGACGCGGTTCGTGGTCAGCGGCACGTAGGGCAAAAGCACGCCGGCGTGCACGGTCATGTAGTCCACGCCCTGCTCGCACTGTTCGATGACGGTATCGCGGAAAATCTCCCATGTCAGGTCTTCCGCGACACCATTGACCTTCTCCAGCGCCTGGTAGATGGGCACGGTGCCGATAGGAACCGGAGAGTTGCGCAGGATCCACTCGCGGGTGGTGTGGATGTCGTCACCGGTGGAGAGGTCCATGACGGTATCCGCGCCCCAGCGGGTGGCCCAGCGTAGCTTGGATACCTCCTCGGCGATGGAGGAGGTCACCGCGGAGTTGCCAATATTGGCGTTGATTTTGGTGAGGAACTTCCGACCGATGATCATCGGCTCCGACTCGGGGTGGTTGACGTTATTAGGCAGGATGGCGCGGCCACGGGCGATTTCGGAGCGCACGAACTCTGGGTCGCAGTGCTCGCGTAGGGCCACGAACTCCATCTCCTTGGTGATGATGCCCTGGCGCGCATAGTGCATCTGGGTAACGCGCTTGCCTTCCTTAGAACGCAGCGGTTGGCGACGCTCCCCCTTCCACTCCTGGGAAGCCGCACCGCGGCGCTCGGCCGAGCGGCCATCGTCAGCGAGGTTGCGTGCGCGGCCCTCATATTCCTCAACGTCCCCGCGCTCCGCAATCCATTCGGCGCGCAGTGCCGGCAGACCGACTTCGGGCTCACACTCCGGGCCACGTGTGCGGTAGATACGGAAGGGCTCATTGGGGCCGGTAGGGGAATCATCCAGCTGGATCTCGGTCTCCGGTACCTCCAGGCCATTCTCCCGGATGGGGGAGTAGGAGTGCTTGGGGTGGATCTCGCCGGAGTTGGTGGACTGGATGGGGTTATGGGTAGCCGTCATGGCTGCTCCTCTCTTCCTTCGCTGGTGCTAACCAGACAGGTTCGAACGGTGCAGGCGCGGTATCAGCGCCACTCTCAGCCCACTTCCCGTGGGCACCCGTGGGGTGTCAGTGCGCCACCCACCTTAGAGCCCGCAATGAGGAGATGTCAGGCGTTTGACGGAATTTGTTCTTCCGGGGTGGGGTGTGGAAAGATGACGATGTTCTGTGTAATAGGCACGAACCGGTCAGCTGCCGCGAGGTGGCGCTAGGGTCCTCTGTCTTAAACTGAAAAGGAAAACACCAATGGCAAACCTCATTGACAAGGTTGATGCAGCTTCGCTGCGCGACGATATCCCGTCCTTCCGCCCGGGCGATACCCTCGACGTCAACGTCAAGGTCATCGAGGGCACCACCGAGCGTACCCAGCTCTTCAAGGGTGTCTGCATCCGCCGTCAGGGCGACGGCATCCGCGAGACCTTCACCGTGCGTAAGGTCTCCTTCGGCATCGGCGTTGAGCGTACCTTCCCGGTTCACTCCCCGAACATTGCCTCCATCGAGGTAGTCCGCCGCGGCCGTGTCCGCCGCGCCAAGCTGTACTACCTGCGCGACCTGCGCGGCAAGAAGGCCCGCATCAAGGAGCGCCGCTAATTTACAGCGCATCACAGCCCTTCGCCTTTATCCTCACCGTGAGGAAAGGCGAAGGGCTTTCCTTTTGCCTTCTCCTTTTAGCGTGCGCCGCGCGGGGCCACAAGGCCCGTGAGGGCAAGACACATTGCTAGGATTTAGCCCGTGGAAAAAGAAAACGACATTACTGAAAGTTCCCAGGGGGTTGGGAGAGAGGCGTCGGAAAGCGCGGCGCCCCCAGCTGAAGAAAAGAAGCAGATGCCCTGGTTGCTGGAGACTGCCCTCGTAGTGGTCTCCGTGCTCGCAGTCGTCGGCATTTTCCAGAACTTTGTAGGCCGGCAGTACGTGATCCCCTCCGGCTCCATGGAGCCGACATTGCATGGTTGCGAAGGCTGCAATAACGACCGGATCTTTACCGAAAAGGTTTCCTACTACGGCGATAAGAGCCCGGAACCCGGTGATGTCGTGGTATTCAAGGGCACCCCGGACTGGGATAGCAACTGGGTGTCCCCGCGTTCCGATAACCCAGTGATCCACCGCATTCAGGATGCCCTGAGCTATGTGTCGCTCACCCCGCCCGATGAGAACACTCTGGTCAAGCGCGTTGTTGCCACCGGTGGCCAGACGGTGTCCTGCCAAGAAGGGGATCCGGCAGTCATGGTGGACGGCAAGCCCATTGAACAGGATTATGTGCAGGATCCACCGACCTATCGCGTTGATGAAACCACCGGTTCCTATGCCTGCGGCGGCGCGTACTTTGGCCCCGTGACCGTGCCGGAGGGCAATATCTGGGTGATGGGAGATAATCGCACGGCCTCCGCGGACTCGCGCTATCACATGCAGGATGAGTACCAAGGAACAATCCCCCTGGAGAATGTTCGCGGCAAGGTCATGTTCATCTTCTTCCCCTTCAACCGTATTGGTGGAGTCGATGACCCGGACATCCAGTCCTAGAGTTCGCGATGTTCTTTCGGCGCTGGCTGTCACCTTCGTGGCGCTGGCGTTGATTCAGGCCTTCGTGGGAAGGCTGTATCTCATCCCGTCTTCTTCCATGGAGCCCACCCTGCATGGCTGCCCGGGGTGTACGAATGACCGCATTGCGGTGCAGAAGGTGAGCTATTACTTCAGCGATCCGCGCCCGGGAGAGGTTGTGGTCTTTGCCGGTCCGGAATCGTGGAACACGTCTTTTGAGGTCAAGCGTTCCCACAATGTGTTTCTCCGCGGCATCCAAAATATGGCGGCTGTTGTGGGGCTGGCTCCCAACGGCGATAGCATTCTGGTCAAACGGGTCATTGCCACCGGGGGTCAGACCGTGTCGTGCCAGGAGGGCGATCCGGCCGTCATGGTGGACGGCCAACCCACCAACCAGGACTTTGTCCTCGATCCGCCGGAGATACCCGTCGATGAGCGGGTGGGATCGCAGGCCTGTGGCGGCGCGTACTTTGGGCCCGTCACCGTTCCCGAGGGGCACCTGTGGGTGATGGGGGACAACCGCACAAACTCTTTGGATTCGCGCGCGCACCTAGGCGATAAGCTCCAGGGCACCGTTCCAGTGGAGAACGTGCGCGGGAAGGTCGCTGCCGTGGTGGTTCCGATTAGCCGTGCGCACACTATCGAGGACATGCCCCTCTAACCGCTATGCGCCGTCTAAAACAGAAGAGAACCTATGAGGTCGCGCTCTCCAAAGCAGGGTTGGGGCCTGTTGCCGGGGTGGATGAAGCTGGGCGCGGAGCTTGCTGCGGGCCAATAACTATCGCCGCGTGTATTTTGCCGGATCGTATCCTGCCCGGCTTGGAGCGGCTTGATGATTCGAAGAAGCTCACGCCGGCGGCCCGGGAAAAGTTGGAGCCGGTGATCAAACGCCGTGCGCTGGCCTGGTCAGTGGTGCACATAGGCGCGAAGGATATCGATGCCTTTGGCATTCAGCATGCCAACCTGTCAGGAATGCGCCGTGCGGTGGCGCAGCTGGGGATCCGCCCGGGCTATGTGCTGAGCGACGCCCTCTTCGTCCCCGGCCTGCCCACCCCGCAGCTGCCGATCATCGCCGGCGATACCGCCGCACGTTGCATCGCTGCGGCTAGTGTTTTGGCCAAAGTTTCCCGGGACCGTCTCATGGTGGATGTGGCGAAGCACTACCCAGGCTATGCTCTGGAAACCCATAAGGGCTATGGCACAGCTGTGCATCAGGATGCCATCGCCCAGCTGGGGGCGACGCCTGAGCACCGTATGAGCTATCGCAATGTTGCTGAAGCTCATGCACGATTCCTCGCGCGCGCCTGAAGGCTTAGGCAGCAAGTGCGAACTAAGCTTGTGCTCAATCTGTGACACCGTGATCCCGGGTAATTGTGAGCGAAGGAGAAGCACACCGTGAGCGCTGAGGAACTCGATAACTACGAGGCTGAAGTCGAGCTGTCGCTGTACCGCGAATATCGCGATGTGGTCAGCCAATTCTCCTATGTGGTAGAAACCGAACGCAGGTTTTACCTGGCCAATGCGGTGGAGCTCATCCCGCATACCTCCGGCCCGGATGTCTACTACGAGGTCCGCATGTCGGATGCCTGGGTGTGGGACATGTACCGCTCGGCGCGCTTTGTGCGCTATGTCCGTGTGATCACTTACAAGGACGTCAATATTGAGGAGCTGGACAAGCCGGACTTTGTTCTCCCTGAATAGAGTTCTAGGTAAAGGAGTGCGGGGAAACGCTATCGAGGTGACCCCGGACTAGTTATCCACAGATTTGCGGTGGCGAGGGAAGAAGCCCTCGCCACCGGACTGTTGTGTGGGGTGTTCTGGAAGTGCCGTAAGGGGGGTGCGGCACGGGGATTTTCTTGTGTCGTGCTTACGGCGTGTTGTGTACACGTTCAATTCCAAGGAGCACCATAGTGACAAGAAATCTAGCAGCCTCTTTGCATTCGCCGACCGTGGGGCAGACCATTCGCCCCGCGGATGCACTAGGAAAAGCAGGGGAGAAATTCGCTGCTGACTTTTACCGCGCACGCGGGGCGCAGGTTATCGCCGCAAACGTTCACTACCGCGTGGGCGAGCTCGATCTCGTTGTGCGCGAGAGCGATGGGACCATTGTCTTTTGCGAAGTTAAGACTCGGGCTACCCGCAACTTTGGAGTCGCGGAGGCGGTAACCCCACGCAAGCTAAAGCGCCTGCGCAAAGCAGCCGCGGAGTGGCTGAGTACTGCGCGGAGTGAAAACCAGACATTAAGCAAGCTTCGTTTTGACGTGCTTGGACTCGTGGCCACCGGGGCACACTCTGGGGAAGCCTTCGAAGTGGAATATTTCCAGGGAGTTGATCATGGCTCTCGGTAGATGCGACACGATAGCGCTAGATGGAGTCCTGGCCCGGGTGGTCACAGTGGAGGCCAACGTTGGCCCCGGACTTCCCGGAGTTCACGTTGTGGGCCTGGGGGATGCAGCGATCTCCGAGTCGCGAGACCGCATCCGCACCGCGGTGAGCAATTCGCATTTGTCATGGCCTAAGACGAAGGTCGTGGTGTCCATGTCACCGGCGTCGCTGCCTAAAGCCGGGGCTCACTTTGACCTCCCGATGGCCTTGGCAATCTTAGCGGCCGGGCAGAGTGAGAAGAGTCGGCTCAGCGGGGCGCTCGTCCTCGGCGAGCTGGGATTGGACGGGCACGTGCGCCCAGTTTCTGGCATCATCCCGGCGATCCTGGCCGCGCGCTCGCAAGGCTATGACACCCTCATCATTCCTGTGGGAAATGCGGCCGAGGCGGCATTGGTGCCCGGAATGACAGTCCTCGTGGCCGAAACCCTGTGGGATGCTTTTGCCTGGGCGTGCGGGAGGGATTGTCTGCCGGATGCACATCTCATCGCACACGCGGCAGCGCCTGCCCGCGAACAGGTCGCAGACTTCAGCGAAGTCGCTGGCCAGAAAGAAGCCAAGTGGGCGGCGGAAGTCGCAGCCGCCGGCGGTCACCACGTGATGATGGTGGGACCGCCCGGCTCTGGAAAGTCGATGATTGCCTCGCGCTTGCCGGGCATTCTGCCGCGCTTGAGCATGGAGCAGGCGGTAGAAGCCACAGCCATCCACTCGGTGGCCGGGGACGTTGGTACCGCCGTTTCTCGCGCTCCCTTCATCGCACCGCATGCTTCGGTAACAAGGGCCGCGCTGATCGGTGGCGGCTCGGGGCGCCCGCGGCCAGGCGCGGTGAGCCTAGCCCACCATGGTGTGCTCTTCCTCGATGAAGTCAGTGAGGTTCCAGCGCAGGTTCTCGATAGCCTGCGCGCCCCTTTAGAAGAAGGACAGGTGCGCCTGACGCGAGCGAGCAGAGAAGTCATCTTCCCCGCACAATTCCAACTGGTACTAGCCGCGAACCCCTGCCGGTGTGGTGCCGAAGAACCAGCGCGCTGCGAGTGCCGTGCGGCAGACAGAATGAATTATCTGTCGAACCTTTCAGGGCCGCTGCGGGACCGCCTCGACATCATCGTGTCGCTATCGGGGCAATCCGCAGTGCTTCATGCCGAAGGGGAGGAAAGCTCAGCGGATATAGCGCAGCGCGTGGCTGCCGCCCGGGAACGGATGAAAGCGCGCTGGGAGGCTGACGGGTTGGGGAGCGTGGTCAATGGTGCCGTGTCCGCTTCCTATTTGAGGCGCCACCGCCCGGCGGCGGAGTCTGCGATGATTATGCTTGCTGCCTATCTAGCGGAAGGTGAGCTGAGCCAACGCGGAGTAGATCGGGTACTGCGTCTGGCATGGACCTTGGCAGACCTCGACGGCTCCGCACGCCCCGAGCTGGACCATGTCAGTCGGGCGTTGGATCTCCGCGGCGCCGGAACCATCGAAAGGCTGGCAGCATGAGCGAGCTCAATCTATCGAGTACCCGGCACACGTGGGCCTACCTTAACCGCGTTGTGGAGGGCCCCTCACCAACCCTCCACGGGCTGCTGAGCCAGTACCCGGCTGAGGAGATCGCCCGGGGAATCTACAAGGGCGAGGAATGGATCGGCCCCTTGCGGCAGGCGACGGCTTCGCGGCGCGATTGGCTGCGGCAAGAAGAAGACCTCGCCGCCGCGGAAGCGGTGGGGGCTCGACTGATCACACCCGCGGATGCGGAGTGGCCGGGAGAAGAGTTATCGCGAGCCTTTGGCTTCTACCACCAAGGAATGGTGGAAGCCCCAGCAACATTTGATGACCAAGCGTTTCCTCCTCACAGCCTGTGGGTCCGTGGAGGCAACCTGCGCGAAACGGTATCCCAATCGGTGGCGCTGGTGGGGACGCGTGCGGTGAGCCGATATGGCTGGGAAGCCGGCTCACTTCTGGCTAGCGGCCTTGCCTCCCACCAATGGACTGTGGTTTCCGGCGGGGCGGTGGGTGTCGATACAGCAGTCCACGAAGCCGCGCTGGATGCAGGAGGCCTAACGGTAGCAGTAGCGGCCTGCGGCATCGACATTTCTTACCCAGCGCGCAATGCAAGGCTCTTTGACAGAATCGCTGAGAAGGGATGCATCGTGTCAGAGTTCGCGCCGGGCACGCGGCCACAGCGTTTTCGCTTTCTATCCCGCAACCGCCTTGTGGCGGCGATGACGAGCGGTACCGTGGTGGTCGAAGCCGGATTCCGCTCTGGTGCGCTCAACACGTTGAACTGGGCGGAAGCACTGGGCAGGGTTGCCATGGCAGTGCCAGGACCCATCACCACATCTGGGTCCTTGGGTTGCCATCAACGTATCCAGGATGGGCGGGCTCAGTTGGTCGCCTCTGCGGATGAAGTGCGGGGTTTGGTTGGCAAGGCGGGCGAGGTGGACGTGGCCGGCCAATACGAACTGGAGTTTCAGCCGACTGCGGTGCAGCGTCTATCCCGCAATGAGCTTCGGGTATATGATTCCACCCCGCCGGAAAGCGCGGAGGAAGGCGCGAGCGCAGAAGATATCGCGGCGGCCGCAGGAATGCGAGTGGCGTTGACTATTCACCTGCTCGTAGCCATGCAAAAGATGGGGGTGATCACCCGCTCGGGCGCGATGTGGCAGCGCACCTGAGTACACTCATGAGACATGAGTGGTGAAAGTGGCAGTAGCGAGCGGCACGTGGGGGGACAGCTGGAGGAAGCGATCGAGGATTTCGCAGAATACCAGCGCATCGTTCGCGGCCGCTCCGAAGCGACCGTCCGCGGCTATTGCTCTGACTTGCGCCTGTTGGCAACGGACGTCCCGGAATTCGCAGCATTTACTCTGAACTCACTGCGCGAATGGTTGGCCCACGCCGTTGCTGAAGGCAAGTCCCGCTCCACCCTGGCGCGCCGCACCGCCGCGGTGCGCGCTTTTTCCACGTGGGCCGCGCGCGAAGGCTATCTACAATCGGATGTGGCGCAGCGCCTCGCCACGCCCAAGGTGGGCAAGCACCTGCCCACCGTGATGTCACCCACCGCAGCGGGGGAGTTGATGGGCAATGCCGTCTCCACCGATGAGGTCCACTTCTTACGCGATAGCGCCATGCTTGAATTTCTCTACGCCACCGGTGTGCGTGTGGCTGAGCTCGTCGGCCTCGACGTCGGCGATATCGACCTGTCCCGCCGCACTGCCCGCGTGACCGGTAAGGGCAATAAACAGCGCGTTGTCCCTTTCGGGGATGCAGCTCATGATGCGCTCTGCGCTTGGCTGAAGACAGGGCGCCCCGAGCTTGCTGGCGATACGGAAGCGGTGTTTGTGGGCACGCGCGGCGGGCGCATCGACGCGCGTCAGGTCCGCCGCGTCGTCGAACGCGCCGCCCAAGTGACGGGGACACCGGGGTTAACCCCGCACGGTTTGCGCCACTCGGCGGCTACGCATTTGCTCGAGGGTGGAGCGGATCTGCGCATCGTGCAAGAGCTGCTTGGTCACTCGTCGCTGCAGACCACGCAGGTCTACACTCACGTCTCCGCCCAGCGCCTTAAGGACGTCTACGCTCGCTCCCACCCGCGGGCTTGAGGCGAATGACAGGTTCGCCGAGGAGATCCAGTGGGTTGATGTAGTCCTCGCGGCCCTCAATCGCTCCCCAGTGCAGCCCCGGATAGCCATCCACGGACGGCGCGAGCGTTCCGATGATGTCTCCTTCCTGCACCTGGTCACCTTTCTTAACCCGCGCAAACACCGGTTGATAGGTGGTGCGCAGACCGTTGCCATGAGCAATCGAAAGGGCCGGTTTGCCCGCTATGGCGCCGGCGAAATACACAACGCCGTCGCCAGCGGCACGCACCTTACCGCCGACGGGTAGGTCCAGATCCACACCGCGATGCCCGGCCATCCACCGCTTCTCAGGAGGTTCGAAGCCGCGCAAGACACGCGAAGCAACCGGTTCCCCAGTGGTGGGGTCGACGAAGGCGGCGGCAAGGGGGACGTCGCCAAGCGCAGCCCAGAGGCATAGCAGGGCAGATAAACAAAGTAGACGGTGACGCATGACCTCAAGCCTGCGCGTGAGCGCGGCCCGAGGGAAGAGCGTGCGGTCGACCTGTGGATAATGCGTTAAAGAAGTAACCCATGGTGCGCCAGGGGAAAGTTTCGTGTGGCTGTCAACAAATCGGCGGCGATTAAACAGTCGCGCCGTTTGGAATCAGCGCGTGTGCAGTACTAAGCTAGCCCACAGCAGTCTGTGTTTAATGCCCGGAAGGGTTCCGCATGGATTGACTACGCGCGGCGAAGTAGTCGCTTCCTGGGTTAAGGAAGAGACAGTCCGTGGTTGACGTGGTCCCCAGGATAATGGGGTGTTAGCCAGGGCCTTCGTTGCTAGGGTGCGGGATAAAACACCGCACAATCTTGCAAAACCGAAACAATATATAGAAAGCGAGCGAAACATGGCAGTCGTAACCATGCGCGAGCTCCTCGACGCTGGCGTCCACTTCGGTCACCAGACCCGTCGCTGGAACCCGAAGATGAAGCGCTTCATCTTCACCGACCGTAACGGCATCTACATCATCGACCTGCAGCAGACGCTGACCTACATCGATGAGGCCTTCGAGTTCGTCAAGGAAACCGTCGCACACGGCGGCACCATCCTCTTCGTTGGTACTAAGAAGCAGGCTCAGGAAGCCGTTGCTGAAGAGGCTTCCCGCGTTGGTATGCCGTACGTGAACCACCGCTGGCTCGGCGGTATGCTCACCAACTTCCAGACTGTCTCCAAGCGCCTGAAGCGCATGAAGGAGCTGCAGGCTATGGATGCAGCTGAGGACGGCTACAAGGGCCGCACCAAGAAGGAAGTTCTGATGCTGACCCGTGAGCGCACCAAGCTGGAGCGCGTCCTGGGCGGTATCTCCGATATGACCAAGGCTCCGTCCGCACTGTGGATTGTTGACACCAACAAGGAGCACATCGCGGTCAAGGAAGCTCAGAAGCTTAACATCCCGGTCGTTGCCATCCTGGACACCAACTGTGATCCGGATGAGGTTGACTTCCCGATTCCGGGCAACGACGACGCTATCCGCGCCACCAAGCTGCTCTCCGGCATCATCGCCACCGCTGTGGACGAGGGCAAGAAGGCCCGCGAGGAGCGCCAGCTTGCTCAGGCCAAGGAAGCTGCCGGCGACACCGCTGAGAAGGACGCCCGCGACGCTGCTGAGGCTGCCGCTGCGTCTGACCCGGCTTCCGCAGAGAAGTCTGAGGACGCCGAGAAGTCCGCAGAGTAATCTGCATACCTTAAGCCCCCGTACCGCACGGCCCACAGTGTCCGCGGCGATGGGGGCTTTTTCTCACGTGTTTTTCTTAGCTCGTTAAGGCACGTGACACACTAGAGGGTTGAAACACCACGCAGAGGTTTCCCTCCGCTGGGGGAGTGGGCGAAAAACTACCACCCCCTCAACGCGACGTGGTGGTAGTGATTCGGCTACGCTGTTTCAACGAATACCGTTTAATTCCAAGGAGGATCGCTCCAACTATGGCGAACTACACTGCTGCAGACGTAAAGGCATTGCGTGAGGCCACCGGCGCCGGCATGCTCGATTGCAAGAAGGCTCTCGACGAGTCCCAGGGTGACTACGACAAGGCCGTTGAGTACCTGCGCATCAAGGGCGCAAAGAACGTGTCCAAGCGCGCTGAGCGTGAGGCTACCGAGGGCCTGATCGCCGTGTCCGGCAACACGATGGTGGAAATCAACTGCGAGACCGACTTCGTGGCCAAGAACGAGGCTTTCAAGTCCTTCGCTACCAAGATCGCTGAGGCTGCCGGTGAGGCCAAGGTCAACTCCGGTGAGGAGCTCAACAACCTGGAGATCGACGGCAAGAAGGTTTCCGAGGTCGTCGACGAAGAGTCCGCAAAGACCGGCGAGAAGCTGCAGGCCCGCCGCGCCGTCACCATCGAGGGTGACAACGTCGCTGTGTACCTGCACCAGCGTTCCGCTGATCTGCCGCCGGCAGTAGGTGTTCTGGTTTCCTACGAGGGCAACGCAGAAGGCGCTCACGCAGTCGCACTCCAGATCGCAGCCATGAACGCTGAGTACCTGACCCGCGAGGACGTTCCGGCTGAGATCGTTGAGAAGGAACGCGAGATCGCTGAGGCCACCACCCGCGAGGAGGGCAAGCCGGAGGCAGCCCTGCCGAAGATCGTGGAAGGCCGCCTCAACGGCTTCTACAAGTCCGTGGTTCTGCTTGAGCAGGCTTCTCTGTCTGACTCCAAGAAGACCGTTAAGCAGGTCGCAGACGAGGCCGGCACCACCATCACCGGTTTCGTCCGCTACGAGGTTGGCGCCTAAGCCTTCCTGAGACTCGTGCAGTCCGGGTGTAGAGCCCCGTGACTGCGAGTGCTCCCTCCTCCTCTTTCTCCCCAGGGCTGCGTGCTCGGCGGAAGAAACTTGGGGGAGGGAGTTCGCCGTTTTGTCCCCGCCCCTGAGGGTGGGGGTCGCACGCAGCTGAATATATGACAGCGCCTTCCTATGGTTAAGATGGAACAGAATTATTCAAGCGCTTAACTGAAGCGTCGCCATGCGTGAAGGAGACGATGAAGACCGTGACTACCCCTGAACCGAAGCGAACCGGATACAAGCGAGTCATGCTCAAACTGGGTGGTGAGATGTTCGGCGGTGGAAAGGTCGGCATCGATCCTGACGTTGTAGAAAATGTTGCCCGCCAAATCGCCGAGGTGGCGAAGCAGGGGACTGAAATCGCCGTCGTTATCGGTGGCGGTAACTTCTTCCGCGGTGCCGAGCTTTCGCAGCGCGGCATGGACCGCGCCCGCTCTGACTACATGGGCATGCTGGGCACCGTCATGAACTCCCTGGCGCTGCAGGACTTCCTCAAGCAGCAAGGCATTGACTGCCGCGTGCAGACTTCCATCAACATGGCGCAGATTGCGGAGCCTTACCTGCCGCTGCGCGCCGACCGCCACCTGGAGAAGGGCCGCGTAGTTATCTTCGGTGCCGGTATGGGCATGCCGTATTTCTCCACCGACACCACCGCCGCACAGCGCGCCCTGGAGATCGGTGCGGAGGTCCTCTTCCTGGCCAAGGCTGTCGACGGCGTCTACTCCGCCGACCCGCGCACCAACCCGGACGCGGAGCTGTACTCCGAAATCACCCCGCGCGAAGTCATTGAGAAGAACCTCAAGGTGGCTGATGCCACGGCATTTAGCCTGTGCATGGACAACAATATGCCGATTTTGGTCTTCAACCTGCTTACGGAAGGCAATATCAAGCGCGCTGTCAACGGCGAGCAGATCGGCACGCTGGTCCAGTCCTAGTACAAATAGGCCGCGACCTGCTAAATTCTTTCCCAGTACTTTTGACTATTTCAAGGGAGTTGTAACCCTCATGATCGACGAGATCCAGCTCGAAGCTGAAGAGCACATGACCGCTTCGGTTGAGCACACCCGCGAGCAGCTGCTTACCATCCGCACTGGCCGTGCCAACCCGGCTATGTTTAACGGCCTGGTTGCTGAGTACTACGGTGTGCCGACCCCGATTACCCAGATGGCCACCATCTCGGTCCCAGAGCCGCGCATGCTGCTTATCAAGCCTTATGAGCAGTCCGTGATGAACGAGATTGAGAACGCAATCCGTAACTCAGATCTGGGCGTGAACCCGACCAATGACGGACAGGTGCTGCGCGTGACCATCCCGCAGCTCACTGAAGAACGCCGCCGCGACATGGTCAAGATGGCCAAGAGCAAGGGCGAGGACGGCAAGATTGCTATCCGTAATATCCGCCGCCGTGCGATGGAACAGCTCAAGAAGCTGCAGAAGGATGGTGACGCCGGCGAGGACGAGGTTATCGCTGCCGAGAAGGAGATGGAAAAGATTACCTCCGGCTACATCGAGCAGGTGGACAAGCTCGTCGCCAATAAGGAAGAGGAGCTCATGGAGGTCTAGCCTCCGCACTTTTCAGAGCTTTGATTTGCCGCCGCGCCAGGCACCGGCCAGCACGGCGGTCTTTTCTGTGTAGAGCCAGACCACCCACGATGAGATGAGGAGCATGCGTGAGCACTGAGCACTCGAGTCGGATGCCCAAACCCAAGAATTCTGCGGGGCGAGATATGCCCGCGGCAATTGCCGTCGGCGTCGGCCTAGGCGCGCTCGTCGTCTTCGCGGTGTGGGCTGGGCCTCTTGTGTGGTACCTCGTCGTCGCCGCCGCGGTGGGCTTGGGCATGTGGGAGGTGCTTACCCGTTTGCGGGAGCACTCTTACTATGTCCCGCGCACCCTACTAATCGTTCTTGGACAAGCAATGCTCTGGGTCTCGTGGTTCCTTAACGCTCCAGGCCTTGTTGCGGTGTATGTGGTAGCGGTCCTTGCCCTCATGTTTGGGCGCCTCTTCCATAACGGCAGGCACCGCCCGCCGATTAACTATCTTCGTGATATGTCGATGGGTATTTTCGTGCTGACGTGGATCCCTTTGTTCGGCACGTTTGCCGCGATGCTCTCACGGGTGGAAACGCCGTTTGCTTCGGGGGCGGCGTCGATTGTCGTGTTTATGCTCTGCGTGGTCGCCTCAGATACCGGTGGTTTCATCGCCGGCGTAATGTTTGGCTCGCACCCCATGGCGCCGGCTGTAAGCCCCAAAAAATCATGGGAAGGATTTGCCGGCTCTGTCGTTTTCGGCACCCTTACCGGTGCGCTATCTTTCGCATTCCTTCTTCACCACAAGCCGTGGGTGGGCGCGCTCATGGGACTAGGACTGGTTTTCTGCGCCACTCTCGGTGACTTAGTGGAATCCCAGTTCAAGCGCGAACTGGGAATCAAAGATATGTCTGCCCTGCTGCCGGGGCACGGCGGCATCATGGATCGCCTGGACGGCATGCTGCCCTCCGCGATGGTGACGTGGGTGGCGATGAGCTTTCTCACCACCCTTGCGCCTTAGGGCTTAGCGGCGAGCTTGCTTGCGCACCTGACGGCGTAGCTCGAACATGCGCCAGCCGCCTACCAGGGCCATGATGAGTGCGCCAGAAATAGCGCAAATGAGGTAGGTGACGCCAGCCGGGAACTGAACGGACCAGTTAAGGAAGTTCAGCGGTACCTGGTGTTGGTTCTGCAGGATGAAGATGATGAGGACGATGAGCAGCAGGAAGCCCACGATCAGGGCAATCCACGTGCTGGCAGCGAAGGAGCCCTTCACCTTGCCATCATGCTTGTTCTCATAATCCGGCGTGGTCGGAACCGGCTCTACGGAGCCTTCGGTGGCGGGGGCTTCCGCAGAGTAATCGGTCAACGGCTCCTCGGCCGGAGTGCTGGTGCGGAATTCCTCAGGGGAGTTTTCTGGATTCGTCATGCATCTATTAAATAGGTTGAGATGTCACTTTCGCCACTCCAGCAGAGTTTAGATTGGATAATGTGGCCGAAAACGTGGAAAATGGGCTCTACCATGGCTGAACCACTGAAACTGAATTTCTCCGCTCCGCGCCGCGGGCTACCCCCGAAGCACTTCGCGGACCTGACCGAGGCCGAGCGCATTGAGGCGCTCGCGGAACTTGGCCTGCCCAAGTTCCGGGCAAAGCAGCTGGCCAAGCACTACTACGTCCACCACACCGCCGATGTTTCCGAGATGACGGATATCCCGGCCGCCGCCCGCGAGGCGGTCCAAGAGCGTTTGTTCCCTACGCTCATGCAGCCCATTCGTCAGACCTCCACCGACGATGGGGAAACCACCAAGTCCCTATGGCGCTTGCACGACGGCACCCTGTTGGAGTCCGTGCTCATGCGCTACCCAGGTCGCGCCACCTTGTGTATCTCCTCCCAGGCTGGCTGCGGCATGGCCTGCCCGTTCTGCGCCACCGGCCAGGGCGGGTTGGACCGCAACCTGTCCACCGCGGAAATCGTGGAGCAGTTTAGGCACGCCGCTCGCCTCATGGAAGAGGAAGGCGGGCGCCTAAGCAACGTTGTCTTCATGGGTATGGGCGAGCCGCTGGCCAACTACAAGCGCGTGGTCCATGCAGTGCGGCAGATCACCGGTTCCGACCTTAGCGGTTTCGGCCTTTCCCAGCGCAATGTCACGGTGTCGACGGTCGGCTTGGCCCCGGCCATCCGCAAACTCGCAGATGAAGATTTGTCTTGCACCCTCGCAGTCTCCCTGCACACCCCGGACGATGAGCTGCGCGATACCCTCGTGCCGGTCAACAACCGCTGGCCGGTTGAAGAAGTGCTCGATGCCGCTAAGTACTACGCCGATAAGTCGGGCCGCCGCGTGTCCATCGAGTATGCGTTGATCCGCGATAAGAACGATCAGGATTTCCGCGCCGACATGCTGGGCCGGAAGCTGCATGCGGCACTGGGCTCTAAGGTCCACGTCAACGTTATTCCGCTTAACCCCACACCGGGCTCGGAGTGGGACGCTGCCCCGAGGGCGCGCCAGGACGAGTTCGTTCGCCGCGTCATCGCGCAAGGCGTGCCGTGCACCGTGCGCGATACCAAGGGGGATGAAATCGCTGCGGCTTGTGGTCAGCTCGCCGCTGATGAGCGCGAGACCGCTTAGGCGCCCTGCTTACAGTTTCCTAACAATAGTTTTGCCGGAGGACAAAGCATTAATGGTTCTTGATACCGTTAATGCTTATGACTCATCCTTATCGAGAGGACTTAGCCGCTGATCCGCGCACCCAAGCTCTGGCTGTGCGCGATCTGCGCAAGTCCTTTGGTTCTCAGATCGCTGTCAATAGCCTCAACCTGGATGTTCCACGCGGATCCATCTACGGGATAGTGGGGCCCAACGGTGCGGGCAAGACCACGATGCTGACCATGGCTTGTGGTCTCCAGCGCCCCGATTCGGGCCAGAGCTTCATTGCTGGTCACAATGTGTGGGAGGAGCCCATTCCCGCCAAGCAGGCCATGGGCTTGCTCATGGATGGGGCACCGGTCTTTGATCGCCTCACGGGCGCAGAGTATTTGCACTACCTCGGTGCTTTGCACAAACTGGAGCGCACCGAATCGCTGCGCCGTGCACAGGAGCTTCTCGACGCCCTCTCCCTCTCCGATGCCGCCGATAAGCGCATCGCGGATTATTCCGCCGGCATGACCAAGAAGATCCTCTTAGCGGGAGCCGTCCTGCACAACCCAGAGGTGCTCATCTTGGATGAGCCGCTGGAAGCAGTGGATCCGGTCTCTGGACGCCTCATCCAGCAGATGCTGCGCGCCTATGCCTCGCGTGGCGGAACAGTCATTTTGTCTTCACACGTTATGGAGCTCGTCGAGGGGCTGTGTGACCACGTGGCCATCATCAACGGCGGCCAAGTTATCACCGCAGGCCACGTGGATGATGTTCGACAGGGCCAAAGTCTCAGCGATCTGTTCATCGCGGCCGTTGGGGGACGGGACCTGGACGCCTCGAAGTTTGGATGGCTGCGCTCCCCGTCGGCAGGTGACGCTGAATGACATCCACTCTGTTCAGACTTCACCGCACCCTGTGGTGGCGCAGCGTTGCCTCCAACCCGTCGACGCTCATCATGGGACTCATGATGCTGATCTACGGGGCAATCGGTCTCGTTTCGCTAGCATTCATGGTGTATACCGATATCACCACCCCGGGCCACGGTTATCAAGCGCTGACCGTCGGGGTGGCAGGCGGCATGCTGATCTACGTACTCCTCGCTCTCTTCATGCCGGCGGGGGAGAACCAACTGAGCCCGACAACCTTAGGAGCCCTTCCTCTGACTCCCCGCGAGGTTCTTCCGGGCCTTTTCTTGTCAGGTCTGCTGACCACCCGTGCCATCATGTCGGTCATCTTTTCCCTGGTGTATGCGGTCATCGGAAGTGTTTTTCTCATTCTGACGGGGCCAGGGTGGGCTGCAGTGCCCTTCGTCGTCGGCATGGTTTTATCGTGCGCGACGACCATCATCTTCGGCGAATGCCTTGGTCAAGTGGCCTCCGCCATCGCAGATTCCCAGAAATCCCGCACCCAAATTGCGGCAATGGTGGTTATGGGCCTCCTGGTCTTTGGCATGCTGCAGGCACAGAGCGTTCTGGAGTCCTTGCCGCCGCTTCATACCGTGGGCGCGATCAGCGCCTGGACACCGTTTGGTGCTGGGGTGGGGTGGGCGCTCGCGCTTGCCGACGGCCACTTCCTCACCGCCCTAGCCCAACTACTGATCGCGGTGGCCAGCCTTGGCCTGCTGGGCTGGGTGTGGTCGCGCCAGATATCCAGCCTCATGCGCAATCCGGGAGCGGGTGGTGACGTAGCCAGCGAGGTGACAGGAAAGGGTGTGTCCAAGTTGGAGCTGGGCGCGTGGTCTTATTCCAGGCCTGCGGCGATGGAATATACCCGCGCGTTGCGTTATCTCGTGCGCGATAAGCGGCAGACAGGGATGCTCTACATGATGCCTTTGTTTGGCGTGCTGACGCTCTATCAGTTGTGGAAGGGCGATGATTTCACCGCCTATTTTATGCTCTGTTTCAGCGCCATCGTGCTCTCTTCGCTCTTGGCTAATGATTATGGCTTCGATGGGCCATCGAATTGGGTCCACATGGTGGCGCCGGTTGCCCCACGCACCATCCTTCATGCGCGCCACCTCGCACACGTGACTATTCCTTTTCTTGGGTTCGTTCTGCTTGCCGTAGTGGTTCTTGTCTTTAGTGAGAACTTCACCTTGGGCTTGTTGTGCACAGCTGTGGCCGTAGGTGTGTTTATCTCTACGGCGGCGGTGGGCTTGGGCCTGACCGTGCTGAACCCTTATCCCTTGTCCGCTCCTGGGCAGAACCGGTGGAACGATAAGTCTGGCTATTCTGCTGGTGCTTTTCTCACTGCGTTTGTCGGCATGCTGTTGGTGTGGGTGCCCGCGCTTCCCGGCATCGTGATTTCTGCCTTCAGCTATGAGCGCGGCGGCTGGTTGTTGTATGCCGCGTTGATTGTTTCCGTGCTGGTTCCGGCGCTTGTCTACGCCGGTGTCTGGCGGTTTGCCGGAAACAGGGCGCAGGCGCGAACCCCGGAGATTTACGCTACGGTAAACCGTTACGTGAGCTAGGGGTTGAGCAGACAGTACAAAAGCTCCCTTCCATGTGCAGTTCATTCATGAACTGCGGGAAGGGAGCTTGTGTTTAAAGCGAAGAAGCTTTAGTTAGCCACCGGCTTGGCAGCGTGGCGGCCTTCGGTTACGCCGCGGAGGTGAGCAACGCGGGAAGGCTCAATGTTGAGGGCACGCAGCTCATCGTCGGTCAGGGAAGCGTAGACGTTGCCAACGGTCTTCTGCTCATAGGCCCAATCCGGCTCCGCGTGGCCCACCGGCTTGTTACGGGCGGTCAGGGTACGCACCTGGGAGAGCTTCGGCTGCAGAGCGTAAATCACCAGACCAAGGGCAATAAGAATTGCCAGTGCGATAAGCCAGACCGTCTCCACGTGGCCCTTGTGGTTACCAAAGTTATAAGCAAGCAGGAAGGCGACGGACGTCCAACCAGCGATCTGTACGCCCGAGCGGCTGATGCGGGACCAACCGAAACCTGCGGACGGGACGTCATCGGTGGATACGCCGTCGAAAACCTGCGATGCCGGCTTGTGGGAAGACACTTGCTCTCCTTTGCGTGTACATGCAGCTCACCCGGGATAGAACTAGTTGAGTCGAGCGAGCGCACGAAAAATGCCAGTTATTCTGTGTAGTAGTTTAAATGATTCTGCCGATAACCGCGATTAAACACCCCCGACTATCGCTAGTGCAGCGCTCACGACTCTTGCTTGGGTTGACCGGCTAGGGTTGACAGGGTGAATACCCAACGCATTCTTATTCTCGGCTCTACAGGCTCGATTGGCACCCAGGCTCTGGACGTTATCGCGGATAACCCGGATAAGTTCACAGTCGTGGGTATCGCCGCCGGCGGTTCCAACCCGCAGCTCGTCATTGAGCAGGCTCGTGCCCTCAACCTTTCGTTTGACCACGTGGCCGTCGCCAAGCCCGATGCGGCACGCACCGTTTCCGAGGCCCTCGGAGGCACCGTGCTCTCGGGCCCAGACTCTGCCGAGGAGCTGGTTAAGGCGGTGGACGCCGATAAGGTCCTCAACGCGCTTGTGGGCTCCATGGGCTTGGCCTCCACCATCGCCACCTTGGAGAAGGGCGAACTATTGGCGTTGGCGAACAAAGAATCCCTCGTTGCCGGTGGTTCCATCGTGACCCGCTTGGCGGGGGAGGGCCAGATCATTCCGGTGGATTCCGAGCACTCCGCCATGGCGCAGTGCCTGCGTGCAGGCAGCGGCGTGGAGCTTGAGCGCCTCGTTCTCACCGCCTCCGGTGGACCTTTCCGCGGGTGGGGACGCGAGGAGATGTGGGATGTCACCCCACAGCAGGCAGCACAGCACCCGACGTGGTCGATGGGGCAGATGAACACCCTGAATTCGGCGACTTTGGTGAATAAGGGGCTGGAGCTCATCGAGGCGACGCTGCTTTTCGACGTCCACCCGGACCTCATTGACGTCACCGTCCACCCCCAATCCATCGTGCATTCCATGGCCACCTTCACCGATGGCTGCACGATTGCACAATGCTCCCCGCCGTCGATGAAGCTCCCGATCTCCTTGGCGCTGGACTGGCCGCACCGCGTGCCAGGCGCGCAGCCGGCGCTGGACTTTTCCACCGCGCATGAGTGGCGCTTCGAGCCGCTCGATGACGAAGCCTTCCCGGCCGTCCGCCTTGCCCGTGAGGTGGCCGCTGCCGGAGGCACCCACGCTGCCGTATATAACGCCGCGAACGAGGAGGCAGCAGCTGCTTTCCTGGCGGGCCGTATTCACTTCCCGGAAATTGTGGACGTGGTTAGCCACGTCGTGGGGCAGGCCTCAGAGTTTGCTGGTGTACCCTCTAGCGTCGATGATGTCCTCGCCGTGGAAGGTGAGGCCCGCCGTCGCGCTAATGCGATGGTGGATTCGCTCGCTCGTTAGAAAGCCCCCTAGTTTATGGCACATGTCCTCGGTATAGTCCTCTTCGCTGTGGGGATCGGCATCACCGTTGCCTTGCACGAGGCAGGCCACATGCTTACTGCCCGCGCTTTCGGTATGCGGGTGCGACGCTACTTCATCGGCTTTGGGCCGCGCGTCGCCTCTTTTACACGTGGCCACACCGAGTATGGCCTTGCGGCATTTCCGGTAGGTGGCTTTTGCGATATTGCGGGAATGACGGCGCAGGATGAATTCCTCACGGAGGAAGAAGAGCCCTATGCCATGTACAAGAAGCCGGCGTGGCAGCGGATCATCGTGCTGGCTGGTGGTATCACAGTCAACCTGCTGTTGGGATTCATTATCCTGTTGATGATCGCAATGACCACGGGCTTGCCCAACCCAGACGCGGATGTTCGCCCGCGTGTAGGGGAGGTCTCCTGTGCCGCGAATCAGAATGCCGAGGGCGAATTAGAACCCTGCCAGGGGCTGGGCCCAGCCGGCGAAGCGGGTGTGGAACCAGGGGATATCGTTGTCGCGCTCAACGGCGAAACTATGGACTCCTTCGCGCAGCTTCGCGATACCGTCATGAACTACTCCGGTGACACCGTCACCCTTACCGTCGAGCGGGATGGTGCACCGCGTGATTTCGATATCACGCTTGCAACAGTGACCCGGCTCAACGCGGAGGGGCAGCTGGTGAAGGTCGGTGCCATCGGCATGACCAACCAGATTATCGATATCAGGGAGACCTACTCCTTTGTCGACGCTATCCCGGCCACCGCTCGCTATTCGGGATATGCCTTGAACGCTACCGTCCAGGGCATCGCCCAATTCCCGGCAAAGATTCCGGGTGTGGTGGCTTCTATCTTCGGGCAGGAGCGTGATGTCAACGGGCCCATGTCTGTGGTGGGGGCCTCCCGCGTGGGCGGCGAGCTGGTGGAGCGCAGTCTGTGGTCCTCCTTCTTTATGATGCTGGCCACCCTCAATTTCTTCCTCGCGCTGTTCAACCTCATTCCGCTTCCGCCTTTTGACGGCGGTCACATCGCCGTCATTTTCTACGAGAAGATTCGTGATGCCCTGCGCCGTCTTATGGGCAAGGAACCGAAGGGTCCGGCGGATTACACCAAGCTCATGCCGGTGACCTATGTGCTGGCTTTTGTTCTGATGGCGGTGGGTGCGCTCATCATGATTGCGGACGTGGTCAACCCAATTCGGCTGTTTGGCTAGTGATCTAGCTGCCTGCTCCCGCTGTCGTGCGCGGTGCTAGAGTAGGGGCGTTAAAACCCAATTAGCAAGGAGCACACATGTCGACCCCTATTGGTCTTGGTATTCCCGACGGCCCACCTCCCACCTTGGCGCCGCGCCGCAAGACGCGTCAGCTCATGGTTGGCCAGGTTGGCGTGGGCTCTGACCACCCCATCTCCGTGCAGTCGATGACCACGACGAAGACGCATGATGTCAACGCCACCCTTCAGCAGATTGCTCAGCTGACCGCCAGTGGCTGCGATATCGTTCGCGTGGCTTGTCCGAAGACGGTGGATGCGGAGGCTTTGCCGGCAATTGCGCAGAAGTCTCCGATCCCGGTGATTGCCGATATTCACTTCCAGCCCAAGTACATCTTTGCCGCCATCGATGCCGGCTGTGCTGCTGTCCGCGTCAACCCGGGCAACATCAAGGAATTTGATGGCCGCGTCAAGGAGGTAGCAAAGGCAGCCGGCGATGCTGGTATTCCGATTCGCATTGGCGTTAACGCAGGCTCCCTGGACAAGCGCATCATGGAGAAGTACGGCAAGGCCACCCCGGAGGCTCTTGTTGAATCCGCACTGTGGGAGGCTGGCCTATTTGAGGAGCACGGTTATGGCGATATCGCCATTTCCGTGAAGCACAATGACCCGGTCGTCATGGTGGAGGCCTACCGCCAGCTCGCCGCTCAGTGTGACTACCCGCTGCACCTCGGTGTTACCGAGGCTGGCCCCGCATTCCAGGGCACCATCAAGTCTTCGGTCGCTTTCGGTGCCCTGCTTGCCGAAGGCATCGGTGACACCATCCGCGTGTCCTTGTCCGCGGACCCGGTCGAGGAGATCAAGGTCGGTGACCAGATTCTGCAGTCCCTCAACTTGCGCCCGCGCAAGCTGGAGATTGTCTCCTGCCCGTCCTGTGGTCGCGCACAGGTGGACGTGTACAAACTGGCCAACGAGGTCACCGAGGGGCTTGACGGTATGGAGTTCCCGCTGCGCGTGGCCGTCATGGGCTGCGTGGTGAATGGTCCGGGCGAGGCCCGCGACGCTGACCTTGGCGTAGCTTCCGGTAACGGCAAGGGCCAGATCTTCGTTAAGGGTGAGGTCATCAAGACCGTTCCTGAATCCAAGATTGTGGAAACGCTCATCGAAGAGGCAATGCGTCTGGCAGAAGAGCAGGGCTTGGAAGCCGTGGAAGGCGCCAAGGCTGAGGTTCGCGTTACCAAGTAGTCCACCTGCGGTGTGGGGCGGCCGTCAGGCCGCCCTTGGCTGCTACGCTGCCCAGTCATGAAGAAGTTCGTGGCGCTGCTCGGTGCGGCAAGCATCGCGGCGTCGTCCTTGGTGGGATGTACCCCCAAGCCGGTGTCCGCACGCCCAGTTGCTGAGCAATTCCTAGAAGACATGGAAACCCGCAACAATGAGGACTTGGCGCAGCTCGTTGATGACAGCACCACCGCCACGAACACTCTCGACGCAACCTTCGCGGGCCTGCAAGCAGAGGGCCTCGACGTTGAATTGACCGGGGTTGATCAGCAAGAGGCCCAAGCCACCGCGCACTATTCGGTGACGTGGAACCTGCCGCGCAATCGTTCCTTGCGCTATGACACCTCGATGGCCTTGACCCGCAAGGAGAAAGACTGGACGGTTCGCTGGCAGCCCAGCATTATCCATCCTGATCTCGGCGCGCACCAGCATCTTGAGCTGCGTTCGATCGCGCCGAAGCGCGCAGGCGTTGTCTCCTCCGATGGGGTGGAACTCATGTCTCCGGGCTTGCAATACCGGCTCGTCGTCGACACCGACGCCGTCGACGATCCCCGCCCCGTCGCCGCGAAAGTATCCGGCGCGCTGAGCCAGGCGCACCGGGAGGATGATTCCTTCCCCGAAATTGATTCCGGAGAGCTTGCCAAGAATCTTGAAGAGGTTGATGGCGCTTATTCGGTCACCATGCTCAATGAGGCTCAGGCAGCGCGGCTGCGCCCAGTCCTGGAGAACCAGAAGGGGATTCGCTTTAACGAGGAACCGGCGCTCATTACGCGCGATACTGGTTTGGCCCCAGATATCCTCGCCCGCGTGCGTTCTCTGGTCTCCGAAGACGTAGACGGCAAGAATGGTTGGTCCGTCTCGGTAGTCAACGAGCACGGCGCCGCGCTTTCCGACGTCGAGTATCACGAACCCGAGGCAGCCCCTTCCGTCAAAGTTTCGCTGGACTACGACGTCCAGCGTGCCGCTCAAGAAGCGGTCAATCTGCGCCCCGAGTACGAGGCCATGATCGTGGCCATGCGCCCCTCGACGGGCGAGATACTTGCTGTGGCCCAAACTCCAGAAGCGGATAAGAAGGGCGATATTGCCCTCCAAGGACAGTTCCCTCCCGGATCGGTGTTTAAGATCATTACGGCCTCGGCGGGCGTCGACAAGCAAGGCCTTTCGCCAGACTCCATCGTGCCGTGCCCCGGAACCATGGACCTGTATGGGCGAACCGTGACCAACTACAACGGTTTCTCCCTCGGCTCGGTGCCGCTGCGCCAAGCCTTCGCGCAATCTTGTAACACCACCTTCGCGCAGATCTCGACGGACCTGCCGAAGGGAGAGCTGCGCGATGTGGGCAAGCAATATGGCTTAGGCATCGACTATGAGGTGCCGGGGCTGTCGACGCTTACCGGCTCCGTCCCCGAGGGCGAGACTCCTCTGGAGCGCACGGAAGCTGGCTATGGTCAGGGCCTGGACCTTGTGTCTCCCTTTGGCATGGCCCTTGTCTCTTCGACAGTTGCGGCAGGCAAGACCCCGACGCCAACGCTCATCGAGTCACGCGAAACCAAGGTTTCCGAGGAGGTCCCCGCGCCCAGCGAGGAAACCCTGGCTCACGTGCGTGACATGATGCGCCAAGTAGTGGCGAGCGGTACCGCCGCAGGAATGCAGGCCCAGGGGACCGTCTACGGCAAGACCGGTGAGGCGGAGATCAATGGTGGCTCACACGCCTGGTTTACCGGCTACCGCGATGACGATATCGCTTTCGCAACTCTGGTTGTTCTGGGCGGTGGATCGACGATTTCCGTCAACATCACGGACAATTTCCTGCAGCGCCTCGACGCCCTCCGCGCGGAAGGCCACGGCGAGGTTGCTCCCGCACAAGAGCAGTAGCGTGCGCTCATTAGCGCGCCCATGGTGCTCTTTGTCGGGTGCTGGGGAAGAGGGCTACCATGAGTAGTTATGACTAAGCGCGCGATGCTGAAACAAGAAAAAGATACCCCAATCCGCAAGGTACCGAAGGATATTGAGCGCCCCGAGTATGTGTGGAAGGACACGGTTCAGGAAGCTCAGGGCGAGCCATTCGTGCAGACCCCGGAGGTTATTGAGGCTATGCGTGAGGCCTCCCGGATTGCCGCCAACGCCCTTCAGGAGGCGGGAAAGGCTGTGGCTCCCGGTGTGACCACGGATGAGATTGACCGCGTTGCGCACGAGTACATGTGTGGCCACGGCGCATACCCGTCGACGCTGGGATACCTGGGTTTCCCGAAATCCTGCTGTGTTTCCCTCAATGAGATTGTCTGCCACGGCATCCCGGATACCACGGTGATCGAGGACGGCGATATTGTCAATATCGATGTCACTGCGTTCAAGAATGGTGTCCACGGCGATACCAACGCTACTTTCCTTGCTGGCAACGTCACCGAGGAACACAAGCTGCTGGTAGAGCGCACCAAGGAAGCGATGATGCGCGGCATTAAGGCCGCTAAGCCGGGCCGTGAGATTAATGTCATCGGACGCGTCATCGAGTCTTATGCTCACCGCTTTGGCTACAACGTGGTCACTGACTTTACCGGTCACGGTGTGGGCCCCACCTTCCACAACGGGCTGGTCGTTCTGCACTATGATTCCATGACCTACCGCGACATCCTCGAGCCCGGAATGACCTTGACTATCGAGCCGATGATCAACCTGGGTTCCCTGGATTATGAGATCTGGGATAACGGCTGGACCGTCCAGAACACCGATGGCAAGTTCACCGCCCAGTTCGAGCACACCATCGTCATCACCGATGATGGCAACGAGATCCTCACCCTGCCGGATGAGGCCTAGCGTTTAAGTGTCAAGCACTTAAACATTGCCAAGAAGAAACAAAGCCCTCCACCTTCCCCGTGCAATACACGGTGGGGTGGAGGGCTTTGTGCTGCCAGTAAAGAGCGCTAACTAGAAGGAGACGTTCTTCAAAGCCTGGCCAACGTAGTCCGGGATGATGCCGGAGTACACAGCGTAGTTGTAGGCAGCAACAGCGGAGGAAACAGCAGCAGCGGCAACCATAGCGATGGTGCCACCACGCCAGAGGTCCAGCCACTGCGGAACCTTCGAGGGGTTCTTGGTGGAGCCGAAGGCGTCAGCACCATTACCGGTGATGTTGCCGTCGGTTACGCCGCCCAGCTTGGAGGAAAGGGAGCCGCCGCCCTCAGAAGAGAGTGCGGAAGACATCTCGGAAGAGGTAGCGTCCTTCTGGAGCTCCTCCTGAACCTGCTGCTCGGTCAGGCCGGAGCCCTCAACGGCCTCAGCGGCGGAAGCAACGGTGGTGCCAGCGAAGGCGACGGTGACGGCGGTTGCAGCAGCAACGGCGGCGGTGCGGAATTTACGCATCTTAAGTAAAGCCTTTCAGAAAGTGGGTTAGACGGGGAAGGGGAGAACTACATGCCGTACTTGAGGTAGTTCAGTGCCGGGCCAACCAGACCACCGGCGATGGTGATGATGGTGGCGACGATACCGATGCCGGCCAGGGCCTGTGCCCACTTCGGCTCACCGGAGATAGAAGACTTCTGGCCGAAGATGTTCTGGGCGTTAGCTTCCTTGTCGGCCTCGAGCGCCTTGCCCAGTGCGGAGGAGCCGCCAGCCTTCTGGTTGCCCTGCTGCTCACCAGCAGATGCGGAAGAGTTGGAAGTGGAATCGTTGCTGCTGCCCTCTGCAGCGGAAGCAACGGTGGTGCCGCCGAATGCAACAGCGAGAGCGGTAGCACCGGCAATGGTGGCCTTGCGAATGCGCATAGTGTGAATCCTTTTAAACCTCGTAGGAACTGGAGTAACTATAGGGTGCCCCAAGTCACTTGAGCGATTCTAGCGTAAACATTGACAGGATTCACTGGAACGGCACCACTCTTAGATGTTTACTTGAGGCCGCCAAATCCCCCTGTCGGGCACACCACTGTAGCAATTCACTCAGCAATTATTAAGAGAGTTAGAGTATCTCCACAGTTCATCGGTGCCTAGGCATGCAAAAGCGCCCACCCCCACGATGCGAGGATGGGCGCTAATGAAGTGCGCTGAGTCAGTCAGCGTACCCGCAACTTAATTAGCGGCGGAAAATCGGGTCCAGCACGTGTGCCGGAACGATGTTGTTGTACACAGCGAAGTTGTAGGCAGCGAACAGGGCGCCTGCAATTGCGGTGCCGAGGGCAGCGTAGGTGCCGCCACGCCAGATCTCAGCCCACTGCGGGTTATCCTCGGCGCGCTTCTTGCCGAAGAGGTCCTCGCCGGTGACCTTCCTGTCCTTCTCGGTAGCGGTGCCCCACTTGGAGGACAGGGTCTCGTCGGAGTCGTCTTCCTTGACCTTGTCGTATGCGGAGGACAGGTTGGAAGAGGAGGTGTTCTCGGTCTCGTTGTCCTCTGCAGCGAAGGCAACGGAGGTGCCGGCGAAAGCAACGGAAGCGGCGGTTGCAGCGGCAACGGCAGCGGTGCGGAAGTTACGCATGAAATTTAAACCTTTCGGAAAAAGTGTGTAAGGGAGACGTCTTAGAAGGACGGGCCGTGGACGAAGAAGTTGTACACAACGCCGATGAAGCCAGCTACGGAAGCGATGGCGCTAGCGATGCCCAGGCCGTAGAAAGCCTTGGCCCAAGCCGGCTGGTCGCCGAGAGTGGTGCACTCTTCCTCGGTCTCGTCAGCATCGCAGTTCTCGTGCTTGGAGGAGCCGAAGATGGCGCGGCCGTCAGCCGCAGTGCCCTTGTTGTCGTTCTCATTAACGTAGAACCAGTCACCAATCTTGGAGGACAGGGAAGCCTCGGAGTTGGTGTTGTCCTCAGCGGAGGAGGAGCCGTTGTCGGTGGAAGCGGAAGAGTTGGTGTTCTCCTGAGCGGAGCCGTTGGCGTCCTCAGCGAAAGCGACGGTGGAGCCGCCGAAAGCAACAGCGAGAGCAGTAGCGCCGGCGATGGCTGCATTGCGGATACGCATATCAAAAGTCCTTAGAGTCGTACGTGCAAAGCCTCCAGAGTAGGAGGCTTTGATTTACAGGGATAGGGATTATTTTGGTATCCCCAAAACACACTGAGCCGGTAGAGAGTATCGGCTCGTTCCGGTGTCTGTAATTAACCTAGCCAACGGTCAGGCAAAATGCACGTCAGTTTGAGTCTTCTTTTAAGCCCTCACGGCTATCACCCCCAAAATGGGTGAAATTCTGAAAGGGTGCTGACAGATGTTGTTGGTGTTAAAAAGTGCTTGTAGTGCGGTTCAGGGCTTTTGGTGAAATTAGTTTAATCGCAATGTGAAAAAGATCACTCAATCCGATGTAACTTTCACTCCTGCCACTCTAGTCCCAAAACTGCGTTTTCCACTACTTCTGGCAGTGCCGGGTGGATCCAGTATTGCGAGCGAGCGAACTCGCGTATATCAAGGTCGTAGACCATGGCAGTGATCAACTGCTGTATAAGAGTGGACGCTTGTGGGCCCATGATGTGGGCGCCGAGGAGCTTGCCGGTGGCACGATCGGCCACGAGCTTGCAGATGCCTGTTGAGTCTTCCATAGCCCATCCATAGGCAACGTCGCCAAAGTTCTGCACCTTCACCGTGACGTCATAGCCCTCTTCGCGGGCTTGTGCCTCAGTAAGTCCCACCGTCGCAATTTGCGGGTGGGTGAAAATGGCAGCGGGGATGTGCTCGTGCGGCATGGGACGGAGGTCTTCAGGATGCAACAGATTGTGCTGTACCGCTCGTTGCTCCGCATTGGCTACGTGCTTGAGCATGTAAGGAGAGGAGACATCGCCGAGCGCCCACACGCCCTCGCAGGTCGTGCGACCAAACTCGTCGACCTTGATGCGCCCGTCCTCGTGCATTTCAATACCGCTGGTAGAAAGATCCATCTGATCGCCGTTGGGCTGGCGGCCGGTGGCCACGAGGATGGCTTCCGCCTCCACGACATCACCGTTATCCAAGGTGAGGCGTACACCGTCTGCGGTTTCCTCTAGTGCTGTGGCGGTGCCAATGCGTACGTCGAAACGTTCGCGTGCGATGTCGTTGAACCGGGAGCTTAAGTCTTCGTCAAGGAACCGGAGGAACTTCTCCGAGCGGTTGACCACGGTCACTTCCGTCCCCAGGCCGTCGAAGACGTGGGCAAATTCCATGGCGATGTAGCCGCCACCGACCACGATGAGGCTACGCGGCTGCTTCTCAAGCCGCATGATGTCCTCGTTGGTGTGGACCGGCACGGAAGAGCTGGCATAGGGTTCGGGCAGTACAGGGCGTGAGCCGGTAGCAATAACAATATTGTCACCGGTGATGATGTCATCGCCCGCTTGCAGGGTTTTCGGTCCGATGAACCGAGCATGTTGATCAAAGACTGTAATATTGGGCGTTTCCTCGCCACGGCGGTACTCTTCGCCGCCGCGGGCGATCTGATCGATGCGGTTGTGGAATACGCGCTCGACAATGCCGTCCCAATCCACAGCATCCACGTGGGCGCTGAGCCCAAGACGGGTTGCCTCGCGCGCGGCGAGTGCCACGTCGGCAGCGTAGACGTACATCTTCGTTGGGATGCAGCCCACGTTGAGACAGGTTCCGCCGAAGGTTCCCTTTTCGATGACGGCGATGGATTTATCGTCGAACTCAGGGGAGGGGATTGAATTTCCCGACCCAGTGCCGATGATGACGAGGTCAAAGTGCTGTGCGGAAGTCATGCCGACCATTCTAGAGGCTGCCTAGCCGCAACCCGTGCAGGCCGAAAAGCGCGAGGCGGGCGAGTCTAATCCGTCTCAAGAGGGGCCACGGCGCGCAACCATTCCGCGGCGGTGGAGAATGCTTCCTGCAGCGGCTCGGGGCGGGAAAGAAAGAGATCGTGGCGCCCATTATTTACAACGTGGAGCGTGTAACGGGCGCTGAGCTCCTTGGCCCATCGCTGGCTCTGGCGCACATCGACGACAACATCGGCGGTGTTAGAGGATTCGCTATAAGGCTGATTGAGCTCGGAACGCCCTGAAGTCATGGTCAGCAGAGGGAGTCCCATGTTGATGCGGCCGGAATGGATCGCGTCGAAGCCATGGAAGACCGCTGCTACCCAGCCCAGGTATTTCGGGTGCCCGCCCAGTGGCTTGAGGCGACGGTCGAAATCCCAGTCGCCCTGCTCCTCGGCATGGATAGATTCCCCGTAGGCAGTGAGATCGCCTCCGGGAATCGGGAATTTTGGGGCGATGGCAGCGCCGGCATAGATGACGTGCTTGAGCACCTCATAAGTCTTATCCGCCATTCCCATCATGGCCAACCAGGGGCTGTTGAAGACGACACCGGAGATGCGGGTGAAGCGTTCGCGGTCCTGGCGGCGAAGGCGATCAAGCCAGAGTGCGATGATGGTGCCGGCGGTGGAGTGGCCCATGATGACGACACGCTCGTTCGGAAGTGCATCGAGAGCCGCGTTGAGGTCGGCATCGTAATACTTCATATCGCTGATGTAATGCCAGGTTTGGCCGTCCCTCCGGGAGCGCCCGCACTTGCGCAAGTCGAGAGCATAAAAGGCATAGCCGAGCTCATAGAAATAGCGCGCTACGTGATCGTGGAAGAAGTAATCCGTCATGCCATGGACCCACACCAAGGCGGGGCGGTCATCGTGGGCATCCGTGTCGGGACAGTAGCGCACGAGCGTCGCGCACACATCGCCCTCGCCATCAGGGTCGGCGCCGAGTTCAAGGGTGGCGGCTTGGAAATCGGGCCCGAGGAGATCTGTTGACCATTCGAGTTCGTCATATGTCATGGAGCTCATGATAGGCCGTACAGCCAGGTGCGTCCGTCGGGGCGGAGCGCTAGCCACAGTTGTCCTGCACCACAAAAGGGGTAGTGGTTTCATATTCGGGCATTTATTTTCCCAGGAATGCCTATTTCTCATTTAGGGGCGTAAAGTGGAATTAATGCTTGACGGACCTCTCGTAGGGGAGGTCTGTATGCCGGTTTGCTTCCTAGCATCGTCGAGCGCTTTCTCACCGCGCCCTGTGTACCCACATGCGCAGGGCACTTGACCACAACGAATACATCGACTCAAAGAGGTAATAAGTACAGTGTCCTCCGATAAGAAGACAGCACAAGTAGTAGACGAGGTTGAGGTCGCACTCATTGGTGCAGGTATTATGAGCGCCACCCTCGGCGCCATGCTGCGTGAGCTCGAGCCCAGCTGGACGCAGATGGTCTTCGAGCGTTTGGACGGCCCTGCGCTTGAGTCCTCTTCCCCGTGGAACAATGCCGGTACCGGCCACTCCGCGCTGTGCGAGCTGAACTACACCCCAGAAAAGAACGGCCGCATTGATGTTTCCAAGGCTATGAATATCAATGAGAAGTTCCAGGTTTCTCGCCAGTTCTGGTCCCACCAGCTCAACAACGGCATCCTGACGGACCCGAAGGCCTTCATCAACCCGGTTCCGCATGTGTCCTTTGCACAGGGCTCCATCCAGGTGGATTACCTGAAGCGCCGCTTCGACGCGCTGAAGGATAACCACATGTTCCCGAACATGCAGTTCAGCGACGATGACGCCACCTTCCAGGAGAAGCTGCCCCTGATGTCCCAGGGCCGTGACTTCAACTCCCAGAAGGTTGCCATCTCGTGGACCGATGCGGGCACCGACGTCAACTTTGGCGCCCTGGCTAAGCAGTTCTTCACTGCGGCTAAGGCTGCCGGCACCGAGATCCGTTATGGCCACGAGGTCGTTGATATTAAGCGTGATGGTTCCAAGTGGCGCGTGGTGGCAAAGAACCTCCACACCGGTGACTACCAGGCTGTCCACGCCAAGTTTGTTTTCGTTGGTGCCGGCGGTTACGCACTCGACCTGTTGCGCAAGGCTGGTGTCCGTGAGGTTTCTGGTTTCGCCGGTTTCCCGGTCTCGGGCCTGTGGCTGCGCTCCAAGAACCCGGAGCTGGTCAAGCAGCACCACGCCAAGGTTTATGGCAAGGCTGCTGTGGGTGCTCCGCCGATGTCCGTGCCGCACCTGGACACCCGTGTCATCGACGGTGAAGAAGGCCTGCTGTTTGGCCCTTACGGCGGCTGGTCCCCGAAGTTCCTGAAGAAGGGCTCCTACCTGGACCTGTTCAAGTCCATCCGTCCGGACAACATCACCTCTTACCTGGGCGTGGCAGCACAGGAGTTTGGTCTGACCAAGTACCTGGTCACTGAGGTCCTCAAGGACTTCGACAAGCGCGTTGAAACCCTGAAGGAATACGTCCCGAGCGCGGATCCGGCTGATTGGGAGACTGTTATCGCCGGCCAGCGTGTCCAGGTGATTAAGCCAGCGGGTGCACCGCAGTTCGGCTCCTTGGAGTTCGGCACCACCCTCATCAACAACCCAGAAGGCAACATCGCTGGTCTGCTTGGCGCTTCCCCGGGCGCTTCCATCACCCCAGCCATCATGATTGAGCTACTGGAGCGCTGCTTCGGTGAGAACATGATTCAGTGGGGCGACAAGATCCAGGAGATGATTCCTTCCTACGGAACCAAGCTGTCCAAGGACAAGAAGCTCTACAACGAGATGTGGGAGTACACGCAGAAGACTCTGCAGCTGGAGACCAAGTAATCTCGCTCTTCGCCTCGTCAGCGATTCCCTCGCAGGTAATTCTCAGTAATTGGCAGGAAGCGTTCAGTGCACCGGAACGCTTCACCAAGGACAGCGCCCCATAATGATGGTGTGCGTTTGAGAGAGCGCATGCGAGAGAGATAGAGAGAACCCCAGCCACGCGGGGCGGTCGGCCTGAGAAACCGACCGGGAGCGTGGCAATGAAAGATAGAGACACACCGCCGCCCCGAGACTCCATTTCCTTTCCTACGGAGACCTCGGGGCGGTGGTGTGTTTGCTTCTGTGTGCGCTCGTGGTTCTTAGGTTCCGCAGTAGGTGAGATAGCCTTCGGTACCGCCGGGCTGCTCATACTCCGGCGCAGCATCAAAAGGATGCGTGGTGGCGTGCAGAAGACGGGCGAACTCTTCGGCATCGCCCAGAGCGCTTTCGACCAGCCGCGGCCGGGGAATCACACGCGGCACGGTTCGCTCGAGCAGCACAACGTCGGGGCTACTTGCGCAGTAGGCATCAACGAAACTTCTATCCTTGAGGAGTTCATAGGCCGCCGCAGGCTCGCCCGCCGCGGCACTGACAAGGCTGCGGTTGGCTTGTGTGAGGTCCGGGGCGGCCTGCACGAGGGCAGCGTTGTAATCCTGGAAAAGCTCTTCGGGCAGCTGCAAGTGCTGCAGGGCTTCGACTCGCCGTGCTTTCTCGAAGCGGTCCGCAAAGGTATCGATGGCCTCTTGAGCCCAGGTGAGGGCGGTGTCAGGGGAGTCGTCGATAAGCGGAAGCAGTGACTCCACCAATCGCGCAAGGTTCCAGCCCAACATGTCGGGCTGGCGCCCAAAGCGGTAGCGTCCCTGCGTATCGATAGAGCTAAACCAGGTGTTGGGGTCATAGCTTTCCATGAACGCGCAGGGGCCATAGTCAATGGTTTCGCCCGATAACGTGGTGTTATCAGTGTTCATTACGCCGTGAATGAAGCCCAGCTGCATCCACCCGGCGACCGTCGCGGCTTGTGCCTCCATGACGTGCGTGAACAGCTCCCGGAAGTCGGCGCCGGGGTAGTGGCGTTCACTGGTGTAGGCGGCAAGGCGCTGCAGTAGCCCAGGCACCTGCGAGTGCGCGGCGAAGTGGAAGGAACCAACACGAATGTGGCTCGCGGCCACCCGCACGAGAACCCCTGCCTCTTCCGCCATCTGGCGCTGGATGGGGCGACCGGTGGCGAGCACCGCCAGCGACCGAGTGGTGGGCACACCTAGGGCATGCATCGACTCGGAGAAGAGATACTCACGCAGCATTGAGCGCAGCGTGCCGCGCCCATCAGAGCCATAACGCGAGTAGGGAGTCAGCCCCGTGCCCTTGGCATGCAGATCCCACAGGCCCGTGGGGTTGTGAGCGGCGGTGGGGCCAGTGACTTCGCCCAAGAGGAGGGCGCGGCCGTCACCCATTGCCGGGTTATACTGCCCGAACTGAAAGCCCGCGTAGGCCATCGCGTGCGGAGTGACTGCTCCACGGCCAAGGAGGAACTCTATTCCGTCCTCGCTGCGCAGCCAGTCTGGGTCGAGGCCGAGCTCGGCGGCTAGGTGCTCATTGAGCGCCACGATTCGTGGAGCTGGCTGTTCTTCCCCGCGGCTTGCCGTGACCATCTGTGGCAGGCGTTGGGCAAAATCATTGTGCAGCTCAAAAGGCAGGGGCTGTTTAGTCATCGCGGGACCCCAGGGTTCCGCGCACGCGAATGTGGACGTTGCCGCCTACCCAGAGCTCGTCCCCGTCATCGTCGATAAAGACGCGGCCATCGCGTCCTATTTGGCTGCCTTGTGCCGCGGTATAGCGGGCAGGAACGGCGCCCTTGGCGCGGAGGAACTGGGCGGCTCCGCCATTGAAGGAACCGGTGACGGGGTCCTCGAATTGCCCGGTGATAGCGCGAACCTCGTAGGCCGGCTCCGTATCCCCGGTGAGGCCGACCACGCCGACCTTGACGCCGGGGGTGGGCGTGGGGCGAAGCTTCCGGACGGTTTCAGCAGATTCGAGCTGGACCAAGCGCCAGCCAGGCCCGTTGTCCACCCAGCCGGAGTCAACGATGCTCTCTTCATCGATTCCGAGTACGGCGGCTGCTTCGGAGCGCTCAGCCTCACTGAGCTCCCCGTGGCGCAGTAAGGGCGGGGTAGCGAAGGCGAAACGGCCCTCGTCCTGGCGCACGGCGACTAATCCGACACCGCATTCCTGAATCAGGGTCCCGCTCTTTCCTAATAGCTCCGCCGCGACGCGCGCACTGCCCAGCGTGGGGTGACCGGCGAAGGGGAACTCTTCGTGCGGGGTGAAGATTCGTATGCGGTAGTCCGCGCCAGGATCAGTAGGTGAGCACAGGAAGGTCGTCTCAGAGAAATTGGTCCAGTGTGCGATACGCTGCATTTCTTCGGTGCTCAAACCATCGGCATCCGCAACCACGGCGAGGGGATTACCGGTAAACGGCCCAGTGGCGAAGACATCTACTTCAAAGAATCGGTGCTGCATGAGGCCTAAGTCTAGTCGCACCGGCGGGTGGGGAGGTCTACGCTGGGCAGCATGAGCGAAGCACTTTTTAGCCGCGTCGAACCTATCCAGACCATGGCGGATGGGACCGTCAAACAGGTTAACCCTTTCTCCGGAACAGAGGTGTGGACCGTGCCAGGACGCGGCAACCGCCCGCTTGCGCATGCGGCAAAGGAACCGCATCCGCTGGGCCCTGATGCCTTGACGCACAGCTGTGCTTTTTGCTCCGGGCGCATGCTGGACACCCCGCCGGAAAAGTCCCGCATCTTGGCTTCGGGGGAGATTCAGCGCGGCCTTTTTCCCCACGAGCTGGATAACTCCCAGCCGCTGTTTCGCCGCGTTCCGAACCTTTTTGAAATCGTGTCTTATGACTATTGGCACGAGAACTATGGCTTCACCATGGATCCAGACCTGGCTCAGCACAAGGAGAAGTACGAAGGCGACGAGGCTGGGCGCCTGCACGTACTTAACGTGGTGCGCACCAAGCTCAAGGCAGCGGGCAAGGATACCGCGCTGGACGACGATTCTCTGCTCGCCCTCGCCGATGGTTTCTTCGGCGGCGGACATGATGTCATTATCTCCTCACGGCACTTCGTGGATGGGGCCGTCGATGATAGTCAGCTAGCCTCCTCCGGCACGCTGAGCCCCGATGAGCACTTCCTGCTGACAACGTTCACTGCGGAATCGACGCGCGAGCTCTACCAGCGCAACCGCTATGCCTCCTATGTCGCTGTATTTCAGAACTGGCTGGCACCGGCGGGCGCGTCCTTCGATCACTTGCATAAGCAGCTCGTCGCGATTGACGCCCTGGGCATGGCCGCTCACCAGGAAAATGCGATTCTGCGTGCGCACCCCAACATGTACAACGACTGGGCTGTGGGCTATGCGGCAAAGCGCAACCTCGTCATCGCAGAAAATGATTATGCGGTGCTCTTCGCCGGATTTGGCCACCGCTATCCCACACTGGAGATCTTCTCCAAGTCACCGCGCTGTGAACCGTGGGAACAGAACCCGGAGGAAGTACGTGGAATGTCGGATCTGATTCACGCGGCCCACGCCGCGGTGGGGCCGGACGTGGCCTGCAATGAAGAGTGGCACCACCGTCCGCCCAGCGTGGACCTGCCTCAGCCGTGGCGCGTCATGCTCAAGCTCAGGGTATCGACCTTGGCTGGCTTTGAGGGCGGCACGAAGGTCTACATCAACACCATTGATCCGTGGGGTTTGCGTGATCGCGTCGTGGACGCCATGTTCCGCCTTCGCGAGCGCGGAAAGATTGCTTCCGGCATCTCTATCGCCACTGAGTGCGAGCTCAAGCGCAATAGTTTGCGCTATAACCCATTGGTTTGAATGGCCCCGCTTCGCCTGAGCCAGATAAATAGATAAATAGATAAATCGGCGGGCGTAGATAAATTGATAAATAGATAAATCAGACCACGAGCACCAGCTCGCTGCCGCGCAGTTCGGTGCTCATGCCCGACTCTTGGGCTACGCGGGCGGCATCCTCGAGGGTGGAGACGCTCTCGCCCTTGAGAGCGAGTACGCGAGCGAGCTCCCCCTTGTAGTGCTTGTTGAAGTGAGAGACCACCTTGCGGGAGCCATCCTCTTGCACTGACTCCACGCGCACGGTGGCGGCGTCCTTGAGCTTGCCCAGCTGCTGATAGGTGCCCGAGCGCATGTCGATGAGGAACTCGCCAGCGTCGACAAGCGCGCGTAGCTCATCCGTGATCGCCGTACCCCACTGAGACTTCAGCGTCCGCCCGCCCAGTTTCGTACTACCGGAGAGCCGGTAGTGCGGGATGAGGTCATCGGCGCGCAGCAACCCGAAGAGCGCATCGCCCACGGCTAGGTACTTCCGTGCTTCTGGAGGGAGGGTGGGGGCGTCGAGGGCGTCGTAGAGCACGCCGGTGAAACGCTCCAGCGCGGGCATGGTGGGGGAGGAAGCCAACTCGCGGTTGGACTCGGCTTCCCCACGCAACTTCTCAGAGAGCTTGAGCACCTCCAGCGCTTCATCGACGTCGAGGGACGACAACTCTGCAGCGATTTCTCGGCGGATCGGGTTCAGCGCGGGAAAGGAAAGCTCGTCCCAGTTCAGGGCCGCGCCGCTGCCGCCGTGTGCTTTGGTCTCAGAAGGAGGGAGGATGATCAGCATGGCTACATGCTAGCGATGTAGACTGAGCAACCATGATTACACGTCTTTCTGAGCTTTTCCTCCGCACTCTTCGTGAGGATCCGGCTGATGCCGAAGTCCCCAGCCACAAGCTTCTCGTCCGCGCAGGTTATGTGCGCCGCGTTGCGCCGGGTGTGTACACCTGGTTGCCATTGGGACTGCGCGCCATGCGCAAGATCGAAGACGTTATCCGCCAGGAGATGAACGCCATCGGTGGCCAGGAGATGCTCTTCCCGGCGCTGCTGCCGCGCGAGCCTTATGAGGAGTCGAACCGCTGGACGGAATACGGCGATAATCTGTTCCGTCTGAAGGACCGCAAGGGTGCGGACATGTTGCTGGGCCCGACCCACGAGGAGATGTTCACCACTGCGGTGAAGGATATGTACTCCTCGTACAAGGATTTCCCGGTCACGCTGTACCAGATCCAGACGAAGTACCGCGATGAGGAGCGCCCGCGTGCGGGCGTGCTGCGCGGCCGCGAGTTCACCATGAAGGATTCCTATTCCTTCGACATGACGGATGAGGGGCTCGATGAGTCCTATGCCCGCCACCGCAAGGCCTACCAGAACATCTTTGACCGCCTAGAGATCGATTACGCGATTTGCAAGGCCACTTCTGGTGCGATGGGCGGTTCGGCCTCTGAGGAATTCCTTGCCGTGTCTGAGGTAGGCGAAGATACCTTCGTGCGCGCCACCGAGGGCGATTACGCTGCCAACGTGGAGGCCGTGGTCACTCAGGCTCCGGAGGAAATCCCCTTCGACGGCCTGCCGGAGGCACAGGAGCATGAGACTCCGAAATCCGAGACCATTGAGTCTCTGGTGGAGTGGGCTAAGGGTGCCGGCATTACTGTCGACGGCCGCGAAGTCACCGCCGCGGACACCCTCAAGTGCATGATGATCAAGGTGGCCGCCCCCGCAGCCACGGAAGAAGAGAAGGAATGGGAGCTGGCCGCCGTCCTCATTCCGGGCGACCGCGAGCTGGATGAAAAGCGCCTCGAGGCCTCGCTGGAGCCGGCCGAGTTTGAGCTCGCCGGTGAGGGGGATTTCAAGAAGAACTCCTTCCTGGTCAAGGGCTATGTCGGGCCGCGTGTCCTGAATGCCCACGACGTGAAGATTTATGCTGACCCGCGCGTGGTTTCTGGTACCTCCTGGATTACCGGTGCGGATGCCCCGCAGCGTCACGTCATCGGACTGGTGGCCGGCCGTGACTTCACTGTGGATGAGTTCATCGAGGCCGCCGAGGTCAAGGAAGGGGACCCGGCACCGAATGGTCAGGGCACTCTGACTCTGGAGCGCGGCATTGAGCTTGGCCACATTTTCCAGCTGGGCCGCAAGTACACCGAGGCTTTCGACGTACAGATTCTCGATGAGAACGGCAAGCGCGCCGTGCCGACCATGGGTTCCTACGGCATTGGTGTTACGCGCATGCTCGCCGTGCTGGCAGAGCAGCGCCACGATGAGAAGGGCCTCAACTGGCCGGTGGCCGTGGCCCCGTACCAGGTGCACGTGGCCGTAGCGAACAAGGACGCCGCTGCCCTGGAGGCAGGTCAGAAGCTGGTGGAGGATCTGGATCGCGCAGGCATCGAGGTGCTTTACGACGACCGCCCCAAGGTCTCCCCGGGCGTGAAGTTCAAGGATGCTGAGCTTCTGGGTATGCCGTTCATCGCCATCCTGGGTCGCGCTTTCGCTGATGGCATCATTGAGCTGCGCATCCGCGGCGGCGAGACTCGTGAAGTTCCCGCCGATCAGATCGTGGAGACCCTCACGGAACTTATCCGCGGCTAGGCAGCATGAAAGCGGTGCGATTGCGCCGCAACCGTGATAAGCCAGTGCTGCCACGGGGTTGCCGGTGCCGCCGTGATGGCCGCATTGGTCCACTTCAGCGTGTCGTTGTGTGCGACCTCGTCGATGAATGCGCGCGCTGAGTCGGCGTCCTTTGGCAGGCTACCTGCCGGTGAATCGTATGCGGGCGCGGGCTGCGGCACGGGACCGAGCTTTTCCAGTTGCAGCTGAAGTTGCAGGATTCTGTCCTCGTGAATGCGCAGAAGCTCATCGACATGATCTTCTTGGTCGGGGGACACATAGGAGCGCGCGAAATCGAGGGCATAGACCTGCTGATATTCCCATTTTAGGAGCTCGACTCCGAGTTCACGGTCCTGTTCTGTGAGTTCGGGAGCGTCTGCCAGCTCCTCGTTCTTCCACGCGTTAAGCGCAATGGCTTGTGTCAGAACAAGGGCGCGGGATTCTTCAGGAACGTTGCTGATGTTCTCTTCGGAGAATGAGGAGGCGGCGTCAAACACGGCGGAGACGTCCGCGGAATCCTGCGGGGCAACGTCACGGTCGACCGCACAGGAGCGTGGAGTCTCTCCTTCCTCATCGCGTCCGCATAGTCGCTCGATTTCTTCATAGAGCTGCTCAGCTTGCTCTGCGCGCAAGGCAGCGGCATCCGCATCAAGTTCTTCCAAGGCGAGAGCATCCGCACTGGCGGTGTGAGCAAGCGAGGTGAGGGAGGGGTCCGCGTGGGGGCCAAAATAATCCACGATCGCGTCGGTGGCTTGGCAGCCGCCCATCCAGGGGGCAGCGCACACAAGCAGGGTGGGGATAACTACTCGGCGGTTCACGCGATAGACCCTACCCGGGTGACCTAGTCTAGAGCGCATGGCATTCCCAACACCCGCGCAACTAACCGAAATTCTGCAGCCTGTCGCCGCCGCACGCGGCCTCGACATCGAAGACGTGAAGACCACGCGAGCTGGTAAGAAGTCTCAGGTCATCATTCGCATCGATGGCGATGAGCGCCCGAGCTCCGATCTCATAGAAGAACTATCGCAGGAGATTTCCGAGCTTTTCGATGCCCAAGAGGAAGCGGGCACCCTCAACTTTGGCGCGGGCTACACCTTGGAGGTGTCGACGCCAGGTGTGGACTTCCCGCTGAGCGCCCCGCGCCATTGGCGCCGCAACCAAGGAAGGCTGGTCGGATATGCGCTTGTCGAGGAACCTGGAACCACTCGCGTCGCGCGCATCGGCGCCCTGTCTGAGGACGAAGAATCCGTGGCGCTTATCACGACGGTGAAGAAGGAGGTGCGTTACCAGATCGAGCGATTGGAAAACTTGAGCCGTGCAGTGGTAGAAATTGAATTTGCTCAGCCTTCAGCCATGGAGCTGGAGGCGGCTATGCAGACGTTCGACTTCGCCGAGCAGAACTCGGCAACCCGAGAGGACTAACAAGTGAATATTGACCTAGAGGCACTCCGCACGATTCAGCGCGAGCGCGGCGTACCTGTGAAGGACCTGCTCGAAGCTATCGCGGGTGCCCTTTTGTATTCCTACCTGGACCACCGTGCAGAATCCGCTGAGACAAAGGCGGAAGGTACGAAGTCGCGCGTAGACATCGACGCCGACAGCGGCGCCGTCACTGTCATTGTGACCGAAAGTGATCCGGAGACCGGAGAGGTCATCAGCGAATACGACGACACCCCGGACAACTTTGGGCGCATCGGCGCGCAGGCGGTCCGCGATGCCATTCTGCGCAAGTTGCGCGAGAACGAGGCTGAGCGAACCTATGATTCCTATTCTGAGCTGACCGGAACGGTAGTGTCGGGTGTCGTCCAGCGCGATATCCACGCCAACAAGCGCGGCGTCGTTGTGGTGCAGTTGGGCACCGAACACGATTCCCAGGATGCTTTCCTGTTGCCTGCTGAGCAGCTGCCAGGGGAGAAGCTCGAGCACGGTGACCGCGTCAAGGCCTATGTCGTGGGCGTGAACCGCAACGGCGCTAAGGTGCAGATCACGCTGTCGCGTACTCACCCCGAGCTGGTTCGCGGTCTCTTTGAGCTGGAGGTCCCGGAGGTTGCCGACGGTGCGGTCGAGATTATCGCCATTGCCCGCGAGGCTGGCCACCGCTCCAAGATCTCCGTTCGCGGCCACGCCAAGGGCCTCAACGCCAAGGGGGCGTGTATCGGCCCGAAGGGCTCTCGCGTCAGCAACGTTATGCGTGAACTCGGGGGTGAGAAGATTGACATCATCGACTTCAACGAAGACCCAGCCGTTTACGTGGGCAATGCTCTCGCCCCGTCGAAGGTCGTGCGCGTAGAAATCCTCGACGAGGAAGCGCAGGTGGCCAAGGTAACCGTGCCGGATTACCAGCTTTCGCTCGCTATCGGCAAGGAAGGCCAGAACGCACGCCTCGCAGCACGCCTGACCGGATGGAAGATTGATATTCACTCCGACGCCGCTCGGGACTAGCTTTCCGAGCAGCCTGCGGTGGAATTAAAGGTTTGGCCTATTTTCGCGTAGACTAGACAACGGCCCACATGCAGGAATGCTGTGGCGTAGCAGCAATAGCGATATGACCTAAGGAGTTGGATGTCTCGAGGACAGCGTCTCCGCACCTGTATCGCTACGCGTCAAAAGCATCCCGACACGGAACTGCTGAGGGTTGTCGCCGATAAGGGTGATCCCACAGGATGCCGTGTTGTTCCGGATCCCGGCCGACGCCTTCCCGGAAGGGGAGCGTGGATAAGGCCTGATCTGGAAGCAGTAGAGCTGGCGGAGCGGACCCGTGCCTTCAGGCGCGCGCTCCGATTGTCCACAGACGTGGACACAGGTCACGTACGTGAGTACCTCGCTGCCACGCAGCAGGTGCAGTCGGCGGGCAACAGCCCGTGCGACCCAGAGTTAAAAAGGAAGACCGAACACTGATGAGCGCACAACCATGAAGCAGCATCAGCGATGAAAGTCCATAGCCATTAACTAGGGGTCAGGCCGTATTCCGCGGCCTTGGCTCCTAGAAAGATTAAAGAGGAGACAAGTGCCCGGAAAGCTACGTGTACACGAGTTGGCAAAGCAGCTCGGCGTAACCAGCAAGGAACTACTCGCCACGCTGAAGGAACAAGGCGAGTTCGTCAAGACCGCATCCTCGACCATCGAACCCCCGGTGATCAAGAAGATGCGCGCTCACTACGAAGCTAAGGGTGGCGAGGACAAGGCAGCGGAGAAGAACGCGCCAGCAGCCACCCCAGCTTCTGCTGCCAAGAAACCGGCAGAAAAGAAGCCTGCCGCCGCAGCAAAGCCAGGCCCCAAGCCGGGTGCCGCCCCCAAGCCGGGTGCCGCCCCCAAGCCGGGCGGTGCACCGAAGCCGGGTGCCGCACCGAAGCCTGGAGCACAGCGCAAGAACACCGAGAAGGGTGGCGAGCGCGCTGTCACTCCGCGCAGCATGCCGAAGCCTGGTGGCACCCGCCGCGTGGCTAATAACCCGTTCTCCACGGGTAGCTCCAGCGATCGTCCGAGCCCCGGACCTCGCCCAGGCGGCACCAAGGGACAGCGCTCCGCTGGCAAGCCCGGTGATAACCGTGGCGGCAAGGGCGGCGCACGCCCGCAGGGCGATGGCAACCGTAGCGGTGGACGTCGTCCTTCGCCGGCAATGATGCCTTCGCACCCGAACCCGGCCAGCATGCCGTCGAAGGCCGCTGGTAGTGGCGGCGGTGGTCGTGGTCGCGGCGGCCGCGGTGGCGGCCCCGGCCGCGGTGGTCCTGGCCACGGTGGTTTCCGTGGACGCGGCGGTCGTCGCGGTGGCACCGCTGGTGCATTCGGCCGTCCGGGTGGTGCACCGCGTCGCGGTAAGAAGTCGAAGCGTCAGAAGCGCCATGAGTTTGAAGAGCAGCAGAAGCATGAGGTAGGCGGCGTACGTCTGCCTGACGGCGGCGGTAAGGTCGTGCGCCTGCGTCGCGGTGCTTCCCTGGCTGACTTCGCTGAGAAGATTGGTGCAGATCCTGCAGCATTGGTGCAGGCGCTGTTCAACCTCGGTGAGATGGTGACTGCTACGGCTTCTGTCTCCGAAGACACCCTGCAGCTGCTGGGTTCGGAGATTAATTACGAGGTCCAGGTCGTCTCCCCAGAGGATGAGGACCGCGAACTGCTCGAGTCCTTCGACCTGCAGTTCGGCGAGGACGAGGGTGGCGAAGAGGCACTTGAGAAGCGCCCGCCAGTGGTTACTGTGATGGGTCACGTCGACCACGGTAAGACTCGCCTTCTGGACACCATTCGTAAGACCAACGAGGGTGCCGGCGAGGCCGGTGGCATTACCCAGGGCATCGGCGCTTACCAAACCACGGTGGACCTGGAGGATGGTCCTCGCACCATCACCTTCCTGGATACCCCGGGTCACGAGGCCTTCACCGCCATGCGTGCCCGCGGTGCTAAGTCCACCGACTTGGCCATCCTGGTCGTTGCCGCCGATGACGGCGTGATGCCGCAGACCATCGAGGCAATCAACCACGCGAAGGCAGCAGACATCCCTGTGGTTGTCGCAGTCAACAAGATTGATAAGCCGGAGGCTTCCCCGGACAAGATCCGTGGTCAGCTCACTGAATACGGACTGGTTCCGGAAGAGTACGGTGGCGACACGATGTTCGTGGATATCTCCGCGAAGAACAACATCAACATTGATGATCTGCTTGAAGCCGTCATCCTGACGGCGGACGCTGCCTTGGAGCTCACCGCTAACCCGGACATGGATGCACAGGGCTCTGCCATCGAGGCCCACCTCGACCGCGGCCGCGGTCCGGTGGCTACGGTCATCATCCAGCGCGGTACGCTGCGCATTGGTGATTCCATCGTGGTTGGTGATGCACACGGACGTGTGCGCCGCATGCTCGATGAATTCGGTCACGATGTGGAAGAGGCCGGCCCGTCCCGCCCGGTCCAGGTGCAGGGTCTCAATGGTGTGCCAGGCGCCGGCGACAACCTCCTAGTTGTTGAGGATGACCGCGTGGCACGCCAGATTGCTGCACAGCGCGATGCCCGCAAGCGTTCTGCTCTGCAGGCGAAGGCTCGCAAGCGCGTCTCCCTCGAGGACCTGGATGCAGTGCTCAAGGAAACCTCGACGCTCAACCTCATCCTCAAGGGCGACAACGCAGGTTCCGTGGAGGCCCTCGAAGATGCCCTGTTGGACATTGAGATCGACGACGAGGTACAGCTCAACATCATCGACCGTGGTGTGGGTGCGGTGACGCAGACCAACGTCTCCCTGGCTGCGGCTTCGGACGCCATCATCATCGCTTTCAACGTCCGCGCTGAGGGCAAGGCCACCGAGGAGGCCAACGCTGAGGGCGTCGATATCCGCTACTACACGGTGATCTACCGCGCCATCGAAGAGGTTGAGGCAGCTCTGAAGGGCATGCTCAAGCCCATCTACGAGGAGCGAGACACCGGTGCGGCAGAAATCCGCGCGCTGTTCAAGTCCTCCGCCGTTGGCACCATCGCCGGTTGTATGGTCACGGAGGGCAAGGTCAAGCGCAATGGCAAGGTGCGCCTGGTCCGCGACGGAAACGTCATTACCTCCGATGCCAAGATCGAGTCCCTGCGTCACGAGAAGGATGACGCAAACGAGATCAACGCCGGCTACGAGTGCGGTATGGTTCTGTCCTACCCGGATATTCAGGTAGGCGATATCATCCAGGCCTACGAAGAGGTCGAGGTCCCGCGCGACTAAGCGCAGGAAACCTCAGGTAGTGAAGCCCAGCCAGGAAAGATTCTGGCTGGGCTTTCCTCATTTCAGCCGAAAGGTGCAGAATCGGTATCCTAGACTAGTTGCCAGTAACCGTACGTAAAGGAGCTTCACTATGGTTGATCACGCACGCGCCGCACGCATGGCAAAGCGCATTCAGACAATCGTTGCCAGCGCAATTGAGCGCCAAATCAAGGATCGCCGCCTTGAGCTGGTGACAATCACGGATGCCCGGGTCACGGGTGATCTCCACGATGCCACCGTGTTCTACACGGTGCGTGGTACGGATATCGAGACCGAGCCAGATTATGATCAAGCGGCCGAAGCCCTCACCAGGGCCAAGGGGCAATTGCGCAAGATTGTGGGTGATGAGCTCTCCGTTCGCTTTACACCGACGCTGTCTTTTGAGCTTGATACCGTCCCCGAGGCTTCCGCGCACATGGAGGAACTGCTCGCCCGCGCCCGTGCACGCGATGCGGAGTTAGCGAAGCTGAAGGAAGGTGCACAGCCCGCAGGCGACGCGAACCCGTACAAGACCTCGGATGGGGAAGAGGACTAAGTGTCGCGAACCAATTACGAAGCCGCAGTGGATGCGCTGGTGCAAGCCAGCAGCATTTGCATCATCACGCACTTGCGCCCAGACGCCGACGCGGTCGGCTCGGCAGCCGCCCTTACCCTGGCGCTCCGCCAGCGCGGGAAACAAACCCGCACCGTGATTGGCCAACGCCGTGACATTTCAGCCAACCTGTTTTCCATCCCCACGGTGGATGAGATTGAGTTGGTGGATGAGCTTCCACAAGGATATGACCTCTATGTCACTGTGGACTGCGGCTCGATAGATCGGACGGGTTCGGTGGCCCGGGAGATCGAAGACATGGCCGCCGTGGGCCGCGTCCTGTGCATCGACCACCACGCCTCCAACGATGGTTTTGGAGCCATCAATGTGGTGGATCCGGTATGTGAGTCCACCACGGTGGTGCTGCTGGACATTCTGGACAGGCTGTCCATCCAGATCGATCGCGTCATCGCGCATTGCCTGTACGCGGGCCTAGTCACCGATACCGGTAATTTCCGGTGGGGGCGCCCAGCCATGCATGATATCGCTGCGCGCCTGATGCTCTATGGTCTCGACACCAAGCAGATTGCGCTGGAACTCATGGATTCCAGCACCGCCGATGACCTGCAGATGATTGGACGCGTGCTCTCAGGCCTCAGGATTGAGGAAGCAGGGGAGCACCGCCTCGCTGTTCTCTTCGTCCCGCATGAGGAGGTCAGCTCCCACGCCGATTCCGCGATTGAATCTTTCGTCGATTATGTTCGGGCCTTGAAAGGCACTGACATCGGAGTGGTCTTCAAGGAACAGGCGCCCGAAATGTGGGCGGTGTCCTTGCGTTCCTCCGCCGTCAACTGTGCGGAAGTGGCCCTCACCTTCGGCGGCGGCGGGCATATTCCAGCCGCAGGTTATACCGCGCACGGAAGGCCCGAAGAGGTTATAGCACAGCTGGTAGGTGCGTTGTCCTAGATGGCTTCCGAGCAACCAGTGAAGGTTTCTGCCGCTGAGGTCTTCCGCCTCGCCGTCCCCGCTCTGGGCGTTCTGGCGGCCATGCCGCTGTATTTATTGCTGGATACCGCGGTCGTAGGCCGTTTAGGGGCGGAGGATCTGGCCTCGCTTGGCGCAGCGGCCACACTCCATTCGGTGGTTACCACCCAATTAACCTTTCTGTCTTATGGCACGACCGCGCGTGCGTCACGGCTGTTCGGCGCGGGGAAGCGCGAGGAGGCCGTCGCCGAGGGCGTCCAGGCAACGTGGGTTGCCGTGGGTGTTGGAATGGTGCTCGCCGTCATCATGTGGCTCTTTGCCGGCGTCTTTGCCACCTGGTTGACAGGTAACCCGGATACTGCGCGAGGGACTGCACAGTGGTTGCGGATTGCCGCCGTCGCTATTCCTTTTACCCTCATCAACATGGCCGGCAACGGCTGGATGCGCGGTGTTCACAACACCCGCAAGCCCCTTTACTTCACCCTTGCAGGTATGGTTCCCGGCGCCATCGCGGTGCCTATTTTCGTGCACTTCTGGGGTCTACCGGGCTCCGCTCTGGCCACGGTGCTGGGCATGGGGATCATCGCGGCGTTCTTCGTGGCGGAGCTGCGCCGCGAGCATACCGGCTCGTGGGAGATTCGCTGGAGCGTGGTTCGTCGGCAGCTCGTGCTGGGGCGTGACCTCATCGTGCGTTCGCTGAGCTTCCAAGTGGCGTTTCTGTCAGCGGCGGCCGTGGCCTCACGTATCGGCACTGCGCAGCTCGCTGCGCATCAAATCATGATGCAGATGTGGAACTTCCTATCCCTCGTTCTGGATTCCCTCGCGATCGCTGCCCAAGCCTTGACCGGCGCGGCATTGGGAGCGGGCTCAGCGCGCTATGCCCGCACGGTAGGAACCAAGGTGACGCTCTACTCGACGTCCTTCTCCCTCGCACTGGCAGCGGTATTGGGCCTTGGCTCCGCCTTTATCCCACGGATATTCACCACGAGCCCGGAGGTCCTAGAGGTCATCTCCGGCCCCTGGTGGGTTATGACTTTCCTCGTCATTATCGGCGGCGTTGTCTTCGCTTTGGACGGCGTCCTTCTGGGTGCTGGGGACGCAGCCTTTCTCCGCACGCTGACCCTCGCGTCAGTGCTTCTCGGCTTCCTGCCCGGGGTCTGGTTGGCCTTTGTTTTCGGCACCGGCCTGACCGGGGTGTGGGGCGGTATTGCCGCATTCATCCTCATCCGCATGGTGGGCGTGGTTGGGCGCTTTTACTCCATGCGGTGGGCACGGGTCTAAGCCTGTGGTACAAGTAGAAGGACTGTTCGTGCGAAGGAGGCGCTATGACCACTCTGTGGGCCGTCTCTGATCTCCATGCAGCGGTACGCGTGAACGGGGACCGCATTGATGAACTTGTCCCGCCGAATCCCAACGATTGGTTGATTGTTGCGGGAGACGTCGCCGAACGCATTGATCTGGTGATTAACACCCTGGCGCGCCTAAAGAACCGCTACGCTACGGTCATTTGGGCACCTGGCAACCATGAGCTTTTTTCTCGGTCACAGGACGTTTACCAGGGACGCTCGAAATACGATCGCCTCGTTGCAGGCTGCCGGGAAATCGGCGTGATTACCCCAGAGGATCCGTTTCCGGTATTCGGAGGCGTCACCGTGGTCCCGCTGTTTACGCTCTACGATTACAGCTTCCGTCCACCAGGCACCACGGTGGAACAAGCGCTTGCGAGTGCGAAGGAGAAGCAGATCGTCATGACCGATGAATTTGCCATCGCCCCCTTCGTCGATGTGCGCGCGTGGTGCTGGGACCGCCTGGCTTATTCGATCAAGCGGCTGTCACGGGTCGAGGGCGAAACGGTTCTTATCAACCACTGGCCGCTGGTACAGGAGCCGACTCTCTACTTGCGTTGGCCCGAAGTGGCCTTGTGGTGCGGCACCCGCCACACGCGCTCCTGGCCGCGGCGCTATAACGCTAAGGCTGTGATCTATGGTCACCTCCACATGCCTAATCGCGCCAACATCGATGGGGTAGACCACATCGAGGTGTCCCTGGGCTATCCGCGTGAGTGGCAGGCGCACGGTGGTCTTCAGCCGTGGCCGTACCCAGTGCTTACCATCGACGAGAAGACAGGGAGGGCCGAGCATGCTTGAACCTTCTCTCTTCCCGGAATCAGCTCGTTTTTGCTATGTGCGCACGGATGAGTCGATGACCAATCTTCTCAATTATCATCATCTCTCCCCGGAAGAGCGCTCCGTGGTCTCCCAAGCCGTGGACGTGCGCAAATCCGAGTTTGGGGATGCGCGCTGGTGCGCCCACCAGGCCTTGAAGGAGCTCAACTACACGGGAGACGAGCCGATTCTGCGCGGCGAGCGCGGCATGCCGCTGTGGCCGGAGGGCTATACCGGATCGATGACGCACACCGAAGGTTTGCGCGCAGCCGTGGCAGCTCCTGCCACGCACGTGCGCTCCATGGGGCTCGACGCCGAACCAGCGGAGCCCCTGCCGGAACACGTGCTGACGATGATCGCGCGGCCGGGGGAGATGCCGCAGTTGGCTCAGTTGCAAGCGGCGGGTATTTCCTGTCCGGACCGCCTGTTGTTCTGCGCCAAGGAGGCCACCTACAAGACGTGGTTCCCCATGACCCGGCGCTGGCTGGATTTTGACCAAGCCGAAATCGATTTACGCTTCGATGGCACTCTGGTGTCCTACCTCTTGGCGCGGCCGACCCCAGTGCCTTTCATCACTGGGCACTGGATCATCCGAGATGGCTATGTCATCGTCGCCACCGCTGTCCCTGCGCTCAACTTTGACCGCTAAATCAGGCAGTTATAGCGTCGAGGGGCGCGCGACGAAAACCGTGGCTAAGCGCTTTCCTTTTTCCTTGATCAAGGCAATCGACCGCCCCTGCGGGTCGACGGCCGCGTACGTGCCTTTCAACCCACGCGGCTCCAGCCACTTACCCATGGCCAAAGCTTGGGCCTCATCATCGGTGACGTCCACAACCGGATAGCTGCGAGCGAGCGCCTCGTCGAGGCTTAAGGACAACTCCGGGGAGTCTTCGAGGGCGTCGAGAGGGAGGGCGTCGTCAAGCGTGAAAGGGCCCACTTCCGTGCGGCGCAGCGCGGTAAGGTGTCCGCCGACGCCGAGGGCCTCGCCCAAATCCCGAGCCAACGAGCGGATATAGGTTCCCGAAGAACACGCCACTGAGACGTCGAGGTCGATGAACTCACCCTCGCGGCGCGTAGCGAGAATATCGAAGCGGCTGACCGTTACTGGCCGAGCCGGAAGCTCGACCTCTTCACCTGACCGCACCCTTTCATGCGCGCGCTTGCCATCCACTTTGATGGCGGAGACCGCTGCTGGGCGCTGCATAATATCGCCGGTCAAGGCAGCAATTTCTCGCGCAATGGCGGAATCCTCCACTGCGGTTGCCGGTTTGCCCCACGTTGCTTCCCCCTCCGCGTCGTCGGTGTGGGTTGCCATGCCAAGACGAATCGTTGCGTCATAGGCCTTGGTGGAGGCCACCATGTGGGCAAGAAACTTGGTGCCGCGCTCGATGCCTACGACGAGCACTCCAGTAGCCATCGGATCAAGCGTGCCTGCGTGCCCCACCTTGCGGGTGCGGAAGAAGCGGCGCAGTTTTCCCACGACGTCGTGCGAGGTCATGCCGGCGGGTTTGTCGACGACCACGAGGCCGGAACGTTCGAGCGGATCAGTCATGCCCTGCAGTCTAGGGCACCGGCCGCAGTGGGATAGCATGGTGCCCGTGGATATTTGGTACGGAATCGATAGCATCCCCACTGACCTTGGCCCGACCTCGGTGACAATTGGTGTCTTCGACGGCCTGCACCGCGGGCACCAACAGCTCGTGAGGAAGGCCGTTGAGCACGCACACAGACATGGACAGCGCGCGGTCATGGTGACCTTCGATCCGCACCCAGTCTCCGTATTCTTGCCGGAGCGCGCTCCTCTCTCCGTGATTACTTTCGAGCGTCGCATGCAGCTGGCGGAAGAAATGGGCATCGAGGCCGTGCTCGTCATCGACTTCACCGAAGAACTCCGGGGCGTCGAGCCGCGCGACTATGTGACGGATCTCCTGGTGGAGCGTTTGCACACAGAGCACGTCGTGGTGGGGGAGAACTTCACCTTTGGCGCGGGCGCGTCCGGCACCGCGGAGGCGCTGGCGGAATTCGGCGCTGAGTTCGGCTTCGGCGTTGACATCGTGCCCTTGCTTGACGACGACGGCGAGCGCATCTGCTCCACCAACATTCGCGCCGCCCTTGCCAAGGGCGATATTGCGCGCGCCAATTGGGCGCTGGGGCGTCATTTCACGGTGACTGGGCCCGTTGTGCGTGGTGCAGGACGTGGTGGAAAGGAGCTTGGTTTCCCAACCGCTAACCAGTATTTCCCGGAATCCGTCGCCATTCCAGCCGATGGCGTCTACGCGGGCTGGTTCGTGGTTGAGCCCACCGGCGCCCCTCTGGAAGGTGACATGGAGCCCGGCATTCCTTATCCCGCAGCCATTTCGGTAGGCACCAACCCTACCTTTGGTGACGAGGAGCGTTCGGTGGAGTCCTTCGTGCTGGACCGCGACGCTGACCTTTACGGCCACGAAGCCACCGTGCATTTCGTCGACCATGTGCGTGACATGGAGAAATTCAATTCCGTGGAGGAGCTCCTGACAGCTATGGAACGTGACGTTGCCCGAGTTCGTGAAATTCTTGCCCGCGAGGTTTAAATGAAGATCATCCTCGACCTTGATACCGGAATTGATGACGCCCTTGCGCTCGCCTATGCCTTAGCGCACCCCGATCTCGAGCTGATCGGGGTTACGGGTACCTATGGAAACGTTCCGGTGGCGTTGGGCGTGCGTAACTCGCTGGCGTTGCTCGAGCTTCTCGACGCCGAGGATGTCCCCGTCTTCATCGGTCCGACGCGGCCGGGCTTTAGCGTTGCTCCCATTTCTGCTTTCATCCATGGCCGCAATGGCCTTGGGGAAGTACTTCTGCCTCCGCCGCGCCGCAAGGCATACGAGGACGCAGTGGGCTTTCTTATCCGTTCGGTCCGTGAGCATGGCGAGGATCTGGTTATCGTGCCGACGGGGCCGTCGACAAGCATTGCAGCCGCCATGCGCAAAGACCCGGACTTTGCCCGCAACGCCCGCATCGTGATGATGGGTGGGGCGCTGACCGTACCCGGGAACGTCACTCCTTATGCCGAGGCCAACGTTTTCCAAGATCCCCAAGCCACGGACTATGTATTCCGCCATGCTCAGGACCTCACGATGGTGGGGCTCGATGTCACGCTGCGCACGTTGCTCACCAGGGAGCACACGCAACAGTGGCGAGGAACGCGGACGGGCCAGATCTACGCGGACATCGTGGACTACTACATTCGCGCCTATAAGACGACCTCTCCGCACCTTGGCGGTTGCGGGCTCCACGACCCTTTAGCGGTAGCTGTGGCTGCCGATCCCTCGCTGGTCACCTGCCTCGACCTCAATCTGCGGTGTGAGGATACTGGCCGCACAATCGGTGACCCGGAACGCTTGGATAACCCCACCGCCCGTGTGGCCGTTGCGGTAGATGACGCGCGCTTTGTTGATGATTTGATGTCGAAGCTCGGCAGCCTCTATACTTCTACTTCGGCTTGCTGACTGCGGTCCACAGTAGTCACGGGCAGCGCCTCATGGCGCAACATTTCATGTGGACTGAAATACAATAGGAGATTTTCCATGGCTTTGAGTACCGAGAAGAAGGCTGAAATCCTCAAGGAGTACGGCCTGCACGAGACCGATACCGGTTCCCCGGAGGCACAGGTTGCGCTGCTGACTTCCCGCATCAACAACCTGACCGAGCACCTCAAGGATCACAAGCACGATCACCACTCCCGCCGTGGTCTGTTGCTGATGGTTGGTCGCCGTCGTGGCCTGCTGAAGTACCTGGCCGCTAACGACGTTGACCGTTACCGCGACCTGATTTCTCGCCTGGGTCTGCGCCGCTAAGCGCTTAACTTTTGGCCCCCGCACCTTGTGTGCGGGGGTTTTCTTGTCTCATCTGCTAAAATCCTTGGACGTTGTCAGAAAACATCGAAGAAGAGGCGGCACCGAAGATCGCCATGACAGCTCCAAGGAGAGTTATATCCATGAGCGCTAAGAACGCTAAAAAGCAACCGAACAATTCCGTCGAGTTTCTTATCGACGATGATTACGGCATCACCGAGGCCATCGCCACCCTGGACAACGGCGATTTCGGCACTCGCACCATCCGTTTTGAGACGGGCCAGCTGGCTCGCCAGGCCGGTGGCTCCGTGACCACTTACCTGGACGAGGACACCATGCTGCTGTCCACGACCACCGCTTCTAACCAGCCGCGCGAAGGCTTCGACTTCTTCCCGCTGACCGTGGACGTCGAGGAGCGCATGTATGCCGCGGGTAAAATCCCGGGTTCCTTCTTCCGCCGCGAGGGGCGCCCTTCCACCGAAGCTATCCTGGCCTGCCGCCTCATCGACCGCCCGCTGCGCCCAACCTTCGTTAAGGGCTTGCGCAACGAGGTTCAGGTTGTTGTCACGGTCCTCTCCATGGACCCGGAGGAGTACTACGATGTCGTTGCCATCAACGGCGCTTCCGCCTCCACCCAGCTCTCTGGCCTGCCGGTATCCGGCCCGGTGGGCGGCGTGCGCATGGCACTGATTGCTGATGATAAGCACCCGAAGGGCCAGTGGGTGGCCTTCCCGAATAACGAGCAGCACGAGCGTGCCCTCTTCGAGATGGTCGTTGCCGGCCGCATCGTGAAGAAGGGCCGCAAGGACGACGTAGCCATCATGATGGTCGAGGCCGGCGCTGGTGTGAACGTAGCCGAGCGCATCAAGGAAGGCGCACCGGCTCCGCAGGAGTCCACCGTGGCTGAGGGCTTGGAGGCTGCGAAGCCTTTCATCAAGTCCCTGTGTGAAGCGCAGGCAGGTCTGGCGGAGCGTGCAGCTAAGGAGACACAGGAGTTCCCGCTCTTCCCGCCCTACGGTGATGATGTTTACGCGGCCGTCGAAAAGGCAGCCTCCAAGAAGCTGGAGAAGCTGCTTACCATCCCGGGTAAGCAGGACCGCGACGACGCCACTAATGAGTACATGGAGCAGGTCGAGGCTAAGCTCATCGAAGACTTTGATGACCTCGACGAGACCGATGCATCCAAACAGATCCGCAACGCCTTCAACGCCGTGATGAAGGACATCGTGCGCACCAAGATCCTCACCGAGGGCTTCCGGATCGATGGCCGTGGTGTGACCGATATCCGTGACCTTGGCGTGGAGGTTGATCTGATCCCGCGTGCACACGGCTCCTCTCTCTTCGAGCGTGGCGAGACCCAGATCCTGGGTGTGACCACCCTGGACATGCTGAAGATGGAGCAGCAGATCGATTCTTTGACCCCAGTGGAGTCCAAGCGCTACATGCACCACTACAACTTCCCACCGTACTCCACCGGCGAGACCGGCCGCGTAGGTTCCCCGAAGCGCCGCGAGATTGGTCACGGTGCGCTGGCTGAGCGCGCGTTGCTGCCGGTGATCCCGTCCCGTGAGGACTTCCCCTACGCCATTCGCCAGGTGTCTGAGGCCCTTGGTTCCAACGGTTCTACCTCCATGGGCTCCGTCTGTGCGTCCACCCTGTCCCTCTACAACGCGGGCGTTCCGCTGAAGGCTCCGGTGGCGGGTATCGCCATGGGTTTGGTCTCGGGCGAAGTCAACGGCAAGGGAAAGTTCGTGGCGCTGACCGATATTCTCGGCGCTGAGGATGCCTTCGGCGATATGGACTTCAAGGTTGCCGGTACATCCGAGTTCATCACCGCCCTGCAGCTGGATACCAAGCTGGATGGCATTCCTTCGCACGTGCTTGCCGACGCCCTCGAACAGGCCCGCGACGCCCGTGCCGCCATCCTCGACACGATGTCTGAGGTCATCGAGGGTCCAGACGAGATGTCTGGCCTGGCTCCGCGCATTACCTCGGTGACTATCCCGGTGAACAAGATTGGTGAGCTCATTGGCCCGAAGGGCAAGACTATCAACGCCATTACTGAGGAAACTGGCGCCGATGTCTCCATCGAGGAAGACGGCACTGTGTATATCTCTGCCGCTACCGGTGAAGCAGCTGACGCTGCGATCGACCGCGTGAATAGCATCGCTAACCCGCAGCTGCCGAAGGTGGGTGAGCGTTTCCTTGGCACCGTGGTGAAGACCGTGGCTTTTGGTGCCTTCGTTTCCCTGACTCCGGGTCGTGACGGCCTCGTACACATCTCGAAGCTCGGTGGCGACGAGCGCATTGAGAAGGTCGAGGACGTCGTCAATGTTGGCGATAAGATTCAGGTCGAAATTGCCGACATTGATAATCGCGGCAAAATCTCCCTGGTTCCGGTTGAGGAGGACTAATCCTCGGACTAGCTAGGACCACTAGGACCTCCTAGATCAAGGGTCCTGTAACCCAGAAATTAGCTGGGGACAGGGCCCTTATCGTTTCACCACACGTCAAACCTGGAAGTCGAGAACTAGGCGTTTAGGGTCCTCCAGGAAAGTCACTGAGTACGGTGTCTTCTTCTGTAGCCCAATGATCAATTGGGTTTGTGCCTCGAATGAGGTCGTGTATACGACTTCGCTCACCACACCAGTACCGGGAGTAGTTCCTGGCTTCATATACCTTTCTTCGAGATCGGGTGTGGAAGGCCACGGAGTTCCTTCGACCCCCAGATTGAGAAAAGTGCTTCCCTTTACTTCGACTGGATGACCTGATGCCTGCTGACGAGGATCGTCGGTATAGGCGGTGAACCAGCCGGGCTCACCTTCTCCCTCGAGGTCAACCACCACCCGCGTGAAACCGTCGTGAGCACCTACGCGCACGCCCGTCGGAATGAGGCCGCCCAACCGATCTGGCATGTGGTGTTGGTCATCAATCGCAGCCGTCCCCATACCCGCAAAGGCAGCAACATTGGCATCCTGTTGTGAGAGAGCATTCTGCGTGTCACTGGACGGCGGCTCCGGCCTATCGATAGCAGCGGAGCTAGACGGAATTGCACTGAACTGCGGTGCCGGAGTCGTGTCTGACCCACGCTCCGCGCATGCAGTTAGAGGCATTACGCATAGGGCGCTAACGGCTGCGATGATAGCGACGGAAGAAGGTAAGTGTGACATTCTTTATTCTCTATTTCTTGAGCTGTACCAGTTGGATGAGGTTGCCTACGGTGTCATCGAAGACGGCGATGATGGAGGGGCCGACGTCGGTCGGCACCATAGTGAAATGCACTCCCTTTTCAGTGAGCTCGCTATATTCTCGCTCCACGTCTGCGGATAGGAACTGGGTGACAGGGACACCGTCAGCCTTGAGTGCTGCTGCGTAGTCCTTGGCCGCGGAATGGGCCTTGGGCTCGAGCAGGAGCTCCATATCCCCTTGGCCTTCCGCATTGGTGACCGTGAGCCACCGAAAGTCTCCGTGGGTTACATCGTCCTTGACTCGAAAGCCGAGCGTATTGACATAGAAGTCGTGAGCGAGGGCAACATCATCGACGGGTACTGAGGCAATGTAGATCTGCATTCACTCCATCCTAACCGGCATGACTAAGTCCAGCCGGTCCCAATGGCAACAGTTGGGGCGAGCCTGACTGGGCTTCGGCAGTGCAGTCGTCGTCTGTGACGACGGTGGTTGTGTTCCTGGTTTCTTGGGTTCTTTCCTTTCTGCTGGATTGGTGTCGTCGTTTTATTCGACGGCGGGGTTTAGAAGGGGATGTCGTCGGTGCTGGCATCTGTGTCGGTGTTGTCCTCGGCTTCGGCTTTGGTTTTGGCTTGTTGTGCGTAGTCGTCGAGTTCTTGTTTTAAATGTTGGGCTTCCTCGCGGATGCGTTTCCTGGTGGCGGTGATGTGTTGGGCGACTGTTTGTGCCCAGCGTTTCTGTTTTGGTGCTAGCGGCCCGTCGGCTTCGGTAATAGTCCAGGTGCCGTCTTCATATAGCCAGATGACATCCCCGCTGTAGGGGTCGAGCAGGTATTTAAGGGTGCCATCGGTTTTCATGTTGTGATGGCTTTGGCATAAACACGCTAGGTTCTTCGGGTGGGTTGGCCCGCCTTCGGCCCAGTTGTGTCGGTGATCCAACTGGCTAAGGAAAGCAGGCTCGCCACAGCCGCCGACCCGGCAGGTACCGTCGCGTCCTTCGA